>CAYWBU010000007.1:0-1239 GCA_964456565.1 uncultured Bacteriovoracaceae bacterium
GATGTTGCCGATGAGGATGCCGTCAAACAGGCCTTCAAGGATGTGGTTGATAGACACGGGCACATCGATATCCTGATAAACAATGCCGGGATCAGCAAGGATGCCCTGGTGCTGCGCATCAAGGTTGCGGACTTTGAAAATCTGGTGGATATCAACCTTAAAGGCACGTTTTTATGTGCTTTTAACGCTTCCAGATATATGATAAAGCAAAAAAAAGGAAGAATCGTCAATATGTCTTCCATTGTGGGGCTGGGCGGCAATGCCGGCCAGAGTATATATGCCGCTACCAAGGCAGGTTTGATCGGTTTTACGAAAAGCCTTGCCAAGGAATTGGGACCGCGGGGTATCAATGTTAATGCGGTGGCTCCGGGTCTTGTTGAAACCGAGATGACCCAGGATCTTGATGGTCAGACGCTGTGCGGGATGATCCCGCTGGGGCGGGCCGGGAAGCCTGCCGATGTTGCCGGTGCAGTGGTTTTTCTGTGTTCGGAACTGGCTGCTTATGTGACCGGTCAGGTGCTGGTTGTAGACGGCGGAATGTATACATGAGACAAAGGGATAACATTAATTAGGAGGGCTTGAATTATGGCTGATGTTCAGGGTCGCATTATTGAAATTATTGCCGAGCAGCTTGATAAGGATGCATCTGAGATTTCCGTGGAGATGAGTTTTGCCGATGACCTGGGAGCCGATTCCCTGGACCTGGTGGAACTGATTATGACCGTGGAAGAGGAATTTAATGTGGAAATTCCCGATGAAGAAGCCGAAAATATCAAGCGGGTTCAGGATGCCATCGATTTTGTAAAATCGAAACTGTAATTTTATGAGCAAAATTGCTGTAACCGGTGTCGGGGTGGTTTCGCCGCTGGGCTGCGATCCCGATACCCTTTGGAATAATCTCTCCAATGGTGTTTCCGGAATAAAACCCATTCCCGAATTTCAGGATCTGCCGGTAACCTTTGGCGGACCTGCCAGCGGATTTTCTCCGGAAGCTTATCTTGCGGGCAAAGAGCTGCGGCACCTTGACCGTTATGCCCAGATGGCCCTGGTGGCCGGACTGGATGCCTGCCGGACGGCCGGCCTCGAGAAGGATACCTATGCCGCCGAGCGCATCGGCGTTATGGTGGGCAGCGGTTCCGGCGGGATGGCGACCATTGAGAAACAGATCAACAACTTCCATGAAAAAGGGCCCCGGCGGATTTCGCCGCTGGCAGTGCCCATGTTCATCGTCAATATGGC
>CAYWBU010000007.1:1273-1569 GCA_964456565.1 uncultured Bacteriovoracaceae bacterium
TCTGTGCCGCTTCAGCCTGTGCCTCCGGAGCTCATGCCCTGGCAACGGCCGTCCGGTTTATTCAGGCCGGTGATGCCGACTGCATGGTGGCCGGCGGGATTGAGGCCTGTCTGACGCCGTTTTCTGTGAGCGCCTTTGCATCAATGCGGGCCCTGTCGACCCGCAATGATGATCCGGAACATGCCTCAAGGCCCTTTGACCGTGACCGGGACGGTTTTGTGATGGCTGAAGGCGGTGCCGTGATGGTGCTGGAGCGCTATTCCGCGGCCAAGGCGCGCGGGGCAAAGATTCTGGGG
>CAYWBU010000007.1:1579-28045 GCA_964456565.1 uncultured Bacteriovoracaceae bacterium
AGAAATTATTGGGAATTCAAATTCCTCTTCGTATTTTCTTGAACCCAAAAATATTTTTGCTTTACCCAAATCTACCAATGGTCCATCAGCATACTGACAAATTGTAAAAGTTTTTTTATCATATGGTGGCGCCCGATCCCGATGCCGGGGCCGTGGCCAGTGCCATCAGGCGGGCGCTTGAAGATGCCGGAATTGCGCCTGATGATGTGGGTTATGTCAATGCCCACGGCACATCCACCCCGCTGAACGACAAGACCGAGACCCTGGCCGTCAAGAAGGTCTTCGGTGAGCATGCCCGCCGGCTCAGGATGAGTTCCACCAAGTCCATGACCGGCCATATGATCGGCGGAACTGCCGCCCTGGAAACCGTGATCTGCATGCTGGCCATGAATAGTTCCATGCTGCCGCCGACCATCAATATTGAAAATCAGGATCCCGAATGTGATCTGGACTGCATTGCCGGATCACCTCTCAAGGCGGATGTGGCCTACAGCCTGAACAATGCCTTCGGTTTCGGAGGTCAGAACGTTGCACTTATTATCGGAAAGGGAGAGATATGAAGATAGCGGTTGCCTGTGACCACGGCGGTCTGTTGAGGGTGGATCTGGTGAAGGCGGTGCTGGGGACAGGGCATGAGGTGGTTGATCTGGGGACTGATGCGGATGTCTCGGTGGACTATCCGGATTATGCCGCCAAGGCCATTAAACTGCTGAAAGACGGCGGCTGTGATCGGATTGTACTGCTGTGCGGCACCGGGATCGGGATGTCAATCGCGGCCAACCGCGTGAAAGGGATCCGCGGGACGCTGTGCCATGATGCCTATACTGCCAGGATGTGCCGCGAGCACAATAATTCCAACTGCCTGATAATGGGGGCGCGTACCACCGGGCCGGCCGTGATTGAAGAAATCGTGACCATCTGGCTGGAGACTGAATTTAGCGGCGGGCGTCATCAGGGGCGCCTGGATAAGATTGAGCAGATGAACGACTCGCTGGGCTGAAACGGCTGGCAGTGGTGAAGGATAAGAGCTGACAGAGGCTGTCTCTATCAGAATATTTATCAGGAGATTGTAAGATGCGCTGTCCCAGATGCGCCGGAGTCGAAGATAAGGTGATCCAGTCCCGCACCAGCCGGGACGGGGCCTCAATCAGAAGAAGGCGGGAATGCGCGCACTGCGGTTATCGGTTTACCACCTATGAGCACATTGAGGAGTTTATTCCGGTAGTGGTGAAAAAAGATGGCACCCGGGAGGCCTTTGCGGCCGAAAAACTGGTTGCCGGGCTGATGAAGGCCTGTGAGAAGCGGGCGGTCAGCATGGAAGAGATTGAGGCCACCCGGGATGAGATCATTCATGATATCCAGGCCAAATGGGACAAGGAGGTGCCTTCGTCCTATATTGGCGAAAAAGTGATGGAGGCCCTGCACCGGCTTGATCCGGTCGCCTATGTCAGGTTTGCCTCGGTTTATCGCGATTTCAAGGATGTTGGTGAATTCATGGATGAGATTAAACTGCTGGTCAAGAGAAAATAGATGGATTCAGATGTCCGCTTCATGCAGCAGGCCCTGATAGAGGCCCGCAAAGGTCTGGGGCGCACCGCTCCCAATCCTGCCGTGGGGGCCGTGATTGTTGATGACGGCCGGGTTGTGGGCCGCGGCTTTCATCCCCGGGCAGGTATGCCGCATGCCGAGATCTATGCCCTTAAGGATGCCGGTGAGGCTTCCCGGGGGGCAACCATCTATGTGACCCTGGAGCCCTGTTCGCATCACGGCAAGACCCCGCCTTGCGCCGATGCCCTGATTGCCGCCGGCGTCAGCCGGGTGGTGGTGGGAACCCTGGATCCCAACCCCCTGGTGGCGGGTAACGGCATCAGAAAACTTGAAGCCGCCGGCATAACTGTAACAGTCGGGGTGGAGGAAGAAGCCTGCAGGGACCTGATCCGGTGGTACACGCATTGGATGGAGACCGGCAGGCCCTATGTGATTATCAAGGCGGCCCAGACCCTTGACGGCCGCATCGCCACCGCCAGCGGCGATTCAAAATGGATCAGCTCGGAGGATTCGCGCAGGTTTGTCCATGAGCTGCGCGACCGCGTGGATGGTATTCTGGTGGGCAGCAAGACCGTGCTGGCCGATGATCCGCGCCTGACCTGCCGGATTGAGAACGGCCGCGATCCCTTGCGTATTGTGGTTGACCGGAACCTGGAAATATCTGCTGCTGCGGGGGTGCTGGGAGAAAAATGCATTATTTTCACGGCGCGTGATCCGCAGTCCCGGCCTGATCTGCTGGCCACCGAAACCGCAATGGTGCGGCTCGATCTGGACAGTGCCGGACATTTGAGCTGGGATGCCATGCTTGCTGAACTGGGCCGCAGGGGGCTGCACAGCCTGGTGGTGGAAGGCGGCAGCGGCATTATCTCTGATCTGCTGCAAAAAGGCCGGGCCGATGAGCTGCTAATCTTTGTGGCCGCCAAGCTGCTGGGCGGCGGCAAGGGGCTGGTTGAGTGGGGCAGTCCCGAGAAGATTGCCGACAGTATGCGTTTTATCATAAGGGATGTTGCTCTGATCGGTGGGGACATTAAAATTGAAATGGTACCGGAGGGATAGATGTTTACCGGAATAATCGAGGCGGTGGGAACAGTCAAGAGTGTGCGGCCTTCAGGCGGCGACGTGGAGCTGGATATTGACACCGGGCTCGACCTGAGCGCCGACAGCCTTGGCGACAGTGTGGCCATCAACGGGGTCTGTCTGACCATGACGGCCAAAAAAGGCGCGGTCTTCACGGCACTGGCCTCGGTCGAGACGGTTTCGCGCTCCAGCCTGGGGGGGCTGCATCCGGGGTCCAAGGTCAATGTTGAGCGGGCCCTGACCCTTGCAACCCGGCTGGGCGGACATCTGGTTTCCGGGCATGTTGATACGGTTTCGACTGTCCTGAAAGTGAGAACGGTGGGTGAATCCATCCGGATCAGCTTTGCGCTGGACAGGCAATTTGCCCGTTATGTGATCGAAAAAGGATCAATTGCCATTGACGGAACATCGCTTACCGTAAATGAGGTGGGTCCTGAAAGTTTTGAGGTGAATATCATCCCGCATACGGCGCAAGGCACTTCCTTGACACTCAAAGGGCCGGGTGATAGGGTGAACCTCGAATTTGATATCATCGGTAAGTATGTGGAAAAACTGATGAGTCATGAAAAAGAAGGTGGACTTGAAGACCTTCTTAAAAAACAAGGTTTTATATAAAGGAGAAAACTATGCCTACCTGCACCGTTGAAGAGGCGGTAGAAGATCTCAGGCAGGGCAAGATGATCATACTCGTCGATGACGAGGATCGCGAGAATGAGGGCGACCTTACCATGGCCGCCCAGTTCGTAACCCCTGACGCAATAAACTTCATGGCCAAATACGGCCGTGGGCTGATCTGTCTGACGCTGACCAATGAGATTGCCGACCGGCTGGAACTGCCGCCCATGGTGGTGGACAACACCAGTCAGTACGGAACCGGCTTCACGGTTTCCATTGAGGCCAGCAAGGGCGTGACCACCGGGATTTCGGCCGCTGACCGGGCCCATACCATCCAGACCGCCATTGCCGACGGCTCGACGGCCGCCGATCTGGCGCGTCCGGGACATATCTTCCCGCTGCGCGCCCGGGACGGCGGCGTGCTGGTGCGCACCGGTCAGACCGAGGGTTCGGTTGACCTGTGCCGGATCGCCGGGATCAAGCCGGCCGGAGTAATCTGCGAGGTCATGAATGATGACGGCAGCATGGCAAGGAGGCCAGATCTGGAAGTCTTTGCCAAGGAGCATGATCTCAAGATCTGCACCATTGCCGAAATCATCGCCTACCGCAACCGGCATGAAAGTCTGGTGGAGCAGGCCGTGCGGGCCAAGATGCCGACCGAATACGGTGAGTTTGATTTGGTGGCCTTTGAAAACAAGATTGACAACAAGGAACATGTCGCCCTGGTCAAGGGCGAAATCAGTCCGGACGAACCGGTCCTGGTACGCGTCCATTCCGAGTGCCTGACCGGCGATCTCTTCGGCAGCATGCGCTGTGACTGCGGTGATCAGCTGCATACCGCCATGCAGATGGTGGAAAAGGCCGGCAAGGGCGTGATTGTCTACATGCGCCAGGAGGGCCGCGGCATCGGCCTGATCAACAAGCTGAAGGCCTACCATTTGCAGGAACACGGTATGGATACGGTGGAGGCCAATGTGGAGCTGGGCTTTGCCCCTGATCTGCGCGACTATGGCATCGGGGCCCAGATACTGCGATCCCTGGGGGTTGGCAAGATCCGTCTGATGACCAATAACCCCAAGAAGATGATCGGGCTTGAGGGCTATGGCCTGGAAGTTGTGGAACGGGTGCCGATCGAAATTCCACCCAATGAGAAGAACAAAAATTATCTTAAGACCAAGAAAGAAAAGATGGGTCATATTCTGGAGGTTGTCTGATGGCAAAAACACTTGAGGGTAATCTGACCGGCAAGGGAAAGAAGGTTGCTATTGTTGCCAGCCGATTCAATGATTTCATTACTGCGCGCCTGACCGAGGGCGCCATTGATGCGTTGAGCCGGCACGGCGTTAAAGAGGATGATATAACAATTGTAAGGGTTCCGGGGGCCTTTGAGATTCCCGCCGTGACCAGAAAGATCGCCCTGAGCGGCAAATATGACGGGGCCATCGCACTGGGGGCCGTTATCCGGGGTTCCACGCCCCATTTTGACTATGTGTCTTCCGAGGTCAGCAAGGGTGTTGCCCATGTCACCATGGAGGCCGATGTGCCGGTGATCTTCGGGGTGTTGACGACCGATACCATTGAGCAGGCCATTGAACGGGCCGGAACCAAGGCCGGGAACAAGGGTTTTGATGCGGCCATGGCGCTGGTCGAGATGATGGACCTTTATTCCAGGATCTGATCGGAACATATGAAAACACGCACACGGGCACGCGAGATTGCCTTGCAGTATCTTTATCGGCTGGACCTCACCAGTGAACATTCGGAGGCCAGCCTGGATGAGTTTATATCTCATTTTGCGGAGGGCGATGATCCGGTTGACTATGCCCGCGAGATAGTAAGCGGGGTTTGCGAACATCTGCCCCGGATTGATGAAATCATTGAGGACGCTTCGACCAACTGGTCTGTCAGTCGTATGAGCTCTACGGACCGCAATATCCTTCGGATTGCAACCTATGAGATCCTCTTCAGGGAAGATATTCCCTACCGGGTGGCTATCAACGAGGGTGTGGAACTGGCTAAACGTTTCGGATCACCGAAATTCCCGGCCTTTGCCAACGGAGTGCTGGATAAGGTGAGTCAAAGAGGGGGCTGATATGGAGATCCTGGTTGATACCCGCGATTTTAACAATGTTCCGGCTGAGCTTACCATACTGTGGCATTTTGAGGATGAGCGTCCCCTGAAGGGGCTGGCCGCCTTGCTGGACTGGCGTCTGGATGGGATGTTTTCAAAGCTGATCCTTGACGGTCGGATCAGTGGCCAGTGGGGTGAGAAGGTTCTGATGGGGGCCTTTAAAGCCATGCCGGGCAAACGCCTGATCCTGATGGGCGAGGGAGCCAAGGCCGATTTCTCACGTGAACGGACCCGCGATGCCGGACGGCTGGTGGTGCGTACGCTTCAGAAACTCAAGGCCGAGACTGCCCATGTATCACTGCCCGGAGATGGGATCGCCGACATGGATATCGTGGAGATCGCCGAAGATTTTCTGGACGGGATCGTGCATGAAAATGCCGCGGGCAGTGTCCGACCCCGCATCCTGTGTTCCGAAGACAATGTTGACGAAGTACTGCTGGGTTTTCAGAAGACCAAGGTTAAGCTCAAAGATTCTTTCCATATTGATATTATACAGGTGAAGTAATGAGTGTTCTTATCATCGGCGCCGGTGACGTGGGCTACATGATCGCCAAGCGTCTGAGTGAAGAAGACATTGATGTCTTTGTGGTGGAGAAGGACGAGATCAAGGTCCAGCGCCTTTCATCCTCTCTGGATGTGAAGGTTGTGTGGGGCAGCGGTTCCAGTCTCAAATCCCTGAAAAAGGCCAACCTGGATCACACCGAAATGATGATTGCGGTGACGGATTCGGACGAGGTCAACCTGGTGGCGAGCTTTATTGCCGGGAACTCGGCCGATATCCCCACCAAAATTGCCCGCATCCGGGGCAAGGAATATGATGACGCCAACATCTTTGACGACGAGCATCTGGGGCTGGATCTGATTATCAACCCGGAGCAGGAGGCCACCCGGACCATTGAGAACCTGCTGGCCATTCCCGGCTCCCAGGATGCCGTGCAGGTTGCCGACGGCCGGGTGCGCATGGCCGGCTTCAAGGTGGGGCCAAATTCCCCCCTGATTGACCGGGACCTGATCCATATCGCGGCCAATACCTCGGGCGTGCGTTTCCTGATCGCCGCCATCCTGCGTCAGGGCAAACTGCTGATTCCCAAGGGGGATGACAAGATTCTGCAGGGCGACCGCATCTATGTGGTGCTTGATCAGGAGGATAACCGTGAGATCCTCTCGTTCATGGGCATGAAAAACCGGGCAACCCATACGGTCATGATCTATGGCGGCAGCATCACCGGGGAAATGCTGGCGGCCAATCTGGAACAGAAGGGCATGAACGTCAAACTGATCGAGCATGACGAAAACCGCTGCATCGAACTGAGCGAGAAGCTCTCCAGGACGACCGTGCTCAACTGCCCGACCATGAATCGCGAAATGCTGGAAAATGAGCGCGTGGCCGACATGGATGCCTTTATCGCGGTCAGCTATGACGAAGAGGCCAATATCCTGAGTTCGCTGCTGGCCAAGCGCATGGGCAATCCCCATGTGATCTCCCAGGTCAACAATATTGACTATATCTCGCTGGTGAGCGACATCGGCGTGGATGCGGTCATCAACCCCCGCATGGTGGCGGTGGCCAAGATTCTGCAGTTCATCCGCAAGGGCAAGATCTTTTCGGTGACATCCCTGAGCGATATTGAGGCCGAAGTTATCGAGGTGGAGGCCATGCCGACCTCCGACCTGGTGGAAAGACCCCTCAAGGAGATCAAGTGGCCGTCAGGGGCCATTATTGCCGGCGTTATCCGCAAGGGACTGGGGCGGGTGATCGTTCCCAGCGGGGATACGGTGATCGATCCGGGTGACCGGGTGATCATCTTTGCAAAGCGGGGCGTGATGCCCAAGGTTGAAAGGCTGTTGAGCGTTAAGCTTAATTTCTTCTGATAAGATGAAGATCCGTCTGGTACTGAATCTACTGAGCCGTGGTGTTATCTTTCGCGGGCTGGCCATGCTGGTGCCGCTCTTTGTGGCGCTGTTCTACGGCGAGCCGGATCTGGTGGCCTTCATCATCGGTGTCTTTGCCTGCATCTTTGCCGGCGGAATCATGCTCTTCCTGACCCGCCATCCCAAGGGCGACTTAAGGCATCGGGAGGGCTTTCTCTTTGTGACCCTGGTCTGGACGGTTTTCGGGGCCATGGGCGCCATCCCCTACCGCATCAGCGGATATTTTGACAGCTATATTGATGCCTTTTTTGAGACCCTTTCGGGATTCACAACCACCGGGGCCTCGGTTCTGACCAATATCGAGGCCCTGCCGCACGGACTGCTGCTGTGGCGTTCCCTGACCCAGTGGCTGGGGGGCATGGGCATCATCGTGCTGACCATTGCAATCCTGCCCTTTTTAGGGGTCGGCGGCATGCAGATCTTCAAGGCCGAATCGCCGGGGCCGACCATGGACAAGCTGACTCCCCGGATTACCGAAACCGCCAAGCTGCTGTGGGGTATCTATGTGGGTATCACGCTGCTGGAGGTGATTCTGCTGGGACTGGGGGGCATGGGAGTCTTTGATGCGGTCTGTCATTCCCTGGCCACCATGGCCACCGGCGGTTTTTCGCCCAGGAATACCAGTGTGGCCTATTATGACAGTGCCTATATCGATGCCGTCATAACGGTCTTCATGCTGATTGCCGGGACCAACTTCGCCCTGCATCATGCGGTATTGAACGGCAATGTGAAGAGTTATTTCCGTAACCATGAATTCCGCGGCTACATGCTCATATTTGTGCTGTCATGTGTGGTGATGATCTTCAATGCCTGGGACAGCTTTGACGGTTTGGGAGAAGCCCTGCAGTA
Organism: uncultured Bacteriovoracaceae bacterium; assembly: GCA_964456565.1. Lineage (GTDB taxonomy): Bacteria > Desulfobacterota > Desulfomonilia > UBA1062 > UBA1062 > CAYWBU01. Next base: position 9,732 of record CAYWBU010000007.1, read on the forward strand.
TGTGACCTTTCAGTCGGCCTCCATCCTGACCACCACCGGTTTTGCCACCTATGACTATATGCTGTGGCCGGTGGCTTCCCACATGATCCTGCTGGGACTGATGCTGGTGGGCGGCTGTGCCGGATCGACGGCCGGCGGTATGAAGGTGATGCGGGTCAGTATCCTGCTGAAATATGCCCATCGTGAAATTCTCAAGCTGGTGCATCCCAATGCGATTGTTTCTCTCAAGTGGCAGAAAAAGCCGGTCTCCAATGATATAATGCATGCAATAGTCGGTTTTTTTGTCTTCTATATCATGATTTTGATTGCGGGCAGTATCGCCCTGGGGCTGATGGGACTTGATCTGCAGACCTCCATTTCAGCTGTGCTTGCCTGCATGAGCAATATCGGTCCGGGGCTGGCCAGTGTGGGGCCGACGGGTAATTTTGCGCATATCCCCGATGCCGGCAAACTGCTGTTATCTTTTCTGATGCTGGTGGGACGGCTGGAGGTCTATACCGTAATCGTGGTGTTTGCTCCGGCCTTCTGGCGCCGTTAAAAGCAATTTTTGCCGATTGTTGTTTCTGTATGTATGATAAATACAGTATAGTTATATTGAGAGGAGGTGCAGATATGAGTGTGGATATTGCGGGCGGATTTTCGCGTCCGGTACAGGATGAAAACTGGCTCAATAAGGTTCTGATCGGTGGAGTGGTCAATATTGTTCCGGTGGTCAATCTCATGGCGGTCGGGTACAACCTGAGATATCTGGCCGGCCTGCTGGAGGATGAACAGGCCCAGCTGCCGGAATGGGGCGACTGGGGTGAGCTGTTCATGCTGGGCCTCAAGATGTTTGCAGTGGCCTGCGGTTACTTTCTGGGCGTCATCCTGCTGGGGGTTCTTTCGGTGCTGATGTTGGGAGTGACCGGCGCCATTATAACAGGGGCGCTGTATCTGTTTGTGATGTTTCTCTTCCCGGTGGCAGTGCTGCGCTTTGTGCAGGAAGGTTTTTCCGTCAGGGCGGCTTTTGCCGTGAATGAGATCTACCAGCTGGCAGTTTCAAGGATGAGCGATTATTTTATCGTTTATCTGGTGCTGCTGGTGGCATCGCTGGTGATCGGTGGGATATCTTCGATTCCGGTGGTCGGCTGGATTGTCGGAATGCTGGCATCTTTTTATCTGATGCTGGCGAGTTCGGTGCTGCTGGTCGCCGTGTTCGGTGGGACAGAATCGGAAGTATAAAAAATGGGGCATCGTTTGCGATGCCCCTAGCGGGATATAAATTCAAAGGGTTCCGGGTTACAGCCGTCAATCCAAAATTACATTTTATTAAATTGGGTAGTTATGAGAAAGTTATAAAGGGTATCGGATTACGGCTCCACCCCCGGGCTGCCCGTCAATCAGGACCGGTAGTCCGTCTAATATACTCCCCCCTACTTCTTCATCATCCAGTTCCATACCCAGAAGAAGGTGCGCTGATAAGCCTCGTATACGGGCGGAAGGTAGCGTTTGGCATACCAGATCCAGGACATGTCCGGAGTGACGTTGATGAATTTGTTCTTTTCCATGGTTTTGATGATGCGGTCGACGATGTTTTCCGGGGTTGTGCCGACCTTGCTGAAGTAGCCCTTGGTCTTGTTGGCACGCTCAGGATCGGGGTGCAGGATCTTGACCGCCGCCACCATGCCGGTCTTGACCGCGCCGGGGCAGATGATGCTGACGCCGATGTTGTACTGCCGCAGGTCATAGCGCAGGACTTCCGAAATGCCCACGATGGCATGTTTTGAGGCGGTGTAGGCCGTCTGCCAGGGGTGACCGACCAGGCCGCACATGGAGGCCACGTTGAAGATGTGCCCTTTTTTCTGTTTGATCATCTCGGGCAGGAAGGCCGAAATGGTGTGGATCGGGCCCCAGAGGTTGACCCCCAGGATGAATTCCCAGTCCTTGTGCGCCATGTCCTGCATCTCACCGAACATCAGAACGCCGGCGATATTCAGGAGGATATCAATTGCGCCAAATTTCTGGTGGATTTCGTCGGCAAAGGCCCTGACCTCGTCTTCGCTCATCACGTTGATCTTGCGGTAGGCCAAAACCGTTCCGCCGGCGTCCTCGATCATCTTGACGGTTTCCTTGAGGCCGTCCTCATTAATGTCAGCCAGGATCATTTTGCCGCCGCGCCGGGCCATTTCTAAGGCGGTTGCCCTGCCGATTCCGCTGGCGGCTCCGGTGGCGAATATCTTGCTGCCCGGGATTGCTACAGATGGTTTTGCCATTTTTTTGTCTCCTTTGTGTCTGGAATATTATTCGAATCGCATTCTATATAAAGTCGATAGGAATTATCAATTACTAAATCTTCCTCAGCTCGTTATCGTGGGGAATGGCAGGGTAAATCCCTGCCATTCCTTAAACTTTGCCCTCTTTGAGGAGGTTTTTGGCCATCTGTTTGCCGATGGCCGTGATGGTGAGGGCCGGCGGCAGACCGGGAGCACCCGGGGTGGCGCTGGTGTCGCAGCAGTAGAGGTTCTTGACATCCTTCATCTGGAAGTCGCTGCCAAGCAGTTCGCCCACGCGCACCGTGCCGCTGGGATGGCCCAGGGTCAGGCCGGTGGTGTGGATCTCATAGGGATCGCAACCGGCCTTGATCAGGATCTCCTTGCTGACTGCGCGGCCATATTCCTGGCGGGCATAGTCGGCATCGGTGAAGGTGTTGCTGATGTCGCCGTTCATGAAGATGCGGCCGACGCCGTCATCGGAACATTTGGCGAAGATGCTCAGCACCCTTCTGCCCTTGGCGATATGCGGCAGGGCCTTGAGCCACTCATCCTGGATGAACATCAGTTCCCAGGCGATGGGGGGCGATGCCATGCCGCAGAAGATGACGTGATTGGGTTTGTCGTACCAGCCGTAGGTCATGGAATGATCGCGGGCATTGCCCTCCTGGCCGGCCGGCAGGAATCCGAAGCTGAAGGTGGTGGGGTCGCCGGAGAACCAGCTGCCGGCCTTGTGAATGCCGGAGTTCTTCAGGATACCCACGGTGCCGACACCGCCGGCGGCACAGACAGTCAGGGGGGCGCGGACTTCGATTTCCTGTCCGCGGGTCCGGGCTGCCACGCCAACGGCCACGCCGTCTTCAATGATGATGTGATCAACCTTGGTGTTGACCATGATCTGGGCGCCATATTTCTGGGCCTCGTGGGCCAGTTCCTTGCCGCTCCATTTTGCATCCAGCTTACAGCCCAGCACACAGTCCACACAGCCCTTCTCACATTTTTCGAAGTCCACGTGGCGCATGCATTTCTCAAACGGATAGCCCAGCTCGTTGGCGGCATCCGCAATTCTCATGGTTGCCGGTCCGATGAAATCATCCGGCGGCAGGGTGGCCCAGGTTTCCTTGACGGTTTCGTCAAGGATGTCCTTTTCAATGGTGACGCCAACCTTCTTCCAGTAATCCAGATCGGGCAGGAAGGCTGATCCGGCGTAGAACAGGGTTCCGCCGCCAAGACCGCTGCCCACCATGACGTTTTCGCCCTGCATGGTGCCGCGTACCGGCATCGGAAAACGGGCCGCCAGGTCGCAGTTGATCAGCATGCCAAGCGGCGTGCCCCACAGCAGTTTGTCATCCCGGCCCTTCTCGAGCAGAATTACCTTCTTGCCTTTCTTGGACAGGTCATTTGCCAGGGCACAGCCACCAGGGCCACCGCCAGCTATGACTACATCCGCTTCAAATCTTTTTACATTAGCCATTGTTCCCCCTCGCTATAAAATTTGGAGTTTGTTCTGGTAGCCAATAGAGCAAATGCCGTGCCATTTATGTAACCGATAGAAAACATAGGTAAAAATAAATATGTGCCAGGGAAGCGTATATTTAGTTGGCATTGACCTGGTATGAATTGTAAAAAAAATATACAATAGGGTATACATGTGCAAATAAAGTATACAGTCGGGACTGGGGGCATGCCCTTAAACAGGCTGTGTTGGAATGGCACACTCTTTGTATTTGACGTGCCAGAGGTGTGCGGTGCTGCAGAAAAAACGAGATCGACGATTGATGGTGGTCAGCCCGTGGCTGATTGTGGGACTTCTGCTGGTAATGGCTCCAATCTTTATCTTTATGACAGCCAGGAATATCAGCAACCAGAAGCAGAATATGACCAGGCTGCTGCTGGAACGTGGGGCCACGCTGCTGTACGCCTGTGAAGCCGGGGCCAGGATCGGGCTTATCAGTCTCAACTGGAATGTTGACACTGTGCATCAGATGTTCACCGAAATGTCTGATCAGCCGAATGTCCTTTATATTATGGTTGCGGAAAATTCCGGCAAGATCTTTTCGCAGAGTGAGGGCTATGACTTCAAGTCCGATCATTTTACCGGACTTGACCTGCGCAATGTTGGCGGAACTCCCCAGTGGCGGCATGCCCGGGGGCCGGACGGCAAGAATATCTTCGAAGTCTACAAAAAACTGCCGCTCAGCAAGGAGCTGATCATGCAGCTGCGCACGCCCCAGGAGTACAAACAGTGGCTGACGCCCCAGATGTTTCCGGATGAGGGCGGCGAACGTCTGGAATATATCACTTTTGTCGGTCTTGATATGGAGGCGATCGAAAATATGCGCCGCCAGCACGCGGGACAGACCATAACCATGGCCATCACCCTCTTTCTGGGAGGCGTTTTGGGGGTTATATCGCTGCTGATCGCCCAGGAATATGCCCTGAGCCGGTCATCGCTGATGAAGATCAAGGCCCTTTCGGATAATCTGGTCGAACACATGCCGGTGGGGCTGTTGTCCCTGGATCACAATGACCGGATCAGTGCCCTTAATCAGACCTCGGAGACCTTGCTGGGACTGGTGTCGGAAGATGTGGTGGGTGAAAAATTTGATGCGGTACTGCCGGATGAACTGGTTGCAATTGTTGATGAGTTGGACGGCGGGGTCAAGGATATTATGACCCGGGAGGTTGAGTGCCTTACGGCTGCGGGCAATTATCTGCCCCTGGAACTGAGTGCCTCGGTCCTTGAAGGCGATGAAGGAGAATTTCTGGGGCATGTGCTGCTGATGCGCGATCTGCGCGAAATCAGGCGGCTGCAGAAAGAGGTGGAGCGCAGCGAACGTCTGGCAGCCCTTGGCAGTCTGGCGGCCGGAATCGCCCACGAGATCCGCAACCCGTTAAGTTCGATCAAGGGGTTTGCCACCTATTTCAAGGAGCGTTACCGGGAAATCCCCGAGGACAAACAGACGGCCGAGATCATGATCCTGGAGGTTGAAAGGCTTAACCGGGTTGTGGGGGAGTTGCTGGAATTTGCGCGGCCCATGAATCTGAAGACCAAGCAGGCCAATCTCAAGGAGATTATCAGGCATTCCATCGGCATGGTGCATGCCCAGGCAGAGCACAAGAGTATAGAGATAAGAGTCAAACTGCCGTCACTGGATGTCTTTGCCCACGTTGATTCGGACCGCGTCTCCCAGGTGCTTTTAAATCTTTACCTGAATGCCATTGACGCCATGGAGACCGGTGGCGTGCTGAACATAAGGCTGGAAAATTCAAACGAGGGGGCGGTTATAACGGTCAGGGACAATGGCTGCGGTATAAAGAAAGATGATATCGGCCGTATTTTTGACCCCTATTTTACGACCAAACCCAGCGGAACCGGCCTGGGCCTGGCGATAGTCTATAAGATCATCGAGGCCCACGGCTGCAAGATAAAGGTGGTGAGTGAACCCGGCAGGGGAACTGCCATATCAGTCGTGATGCCGACGGAGAAGGGGGCTTGAGACGGTGTTGAACGCCATCCAGAAGATTCTGGTAGTTGATGATGATGCCATTCACCGCACCATGCTGCGTACATTGCTGGTGGGATGGGGGTACGATATCTACGAGGCCTCAAACGGGGCTGAGGCGGTTGATGCCGTCAAGGATATGCCCTTTGACCTGGTCCTGATGGATCTCAGGATGGAGGAGATGTCTGGACTGGATGCCCTCAAGATCATCAAAAAGGTGAATCCGGCGGTCCCGGTGATCATTATGACGGCCTATTCGTCGGTGGAAACTGCCATTGATGCCTTGAAAAGCGGGGCCTATGATTATCTGACCAAACCGCTGGATTTTGATGAACTGCGGATGAAGATGGTCCAGGCGGTGGAACACCGCGACCTGAAGGAAGAAAATCGCATGCTCAGGGAGGTGATCGGCGAGCAGTTTGATCGCCGCAATATTATCGGACGCAGCAGTGTCATGCTGCGTCTGCTGGAGACCACCTCGCGGGCGGCCGGCTCGGACGCGACCATCCTGATATCCGGCGAGTCCGGTACCGGCAAGGAGATGATTGCCGGGGCCGTCCATTTCAACAGTCCGCGCAGCAAGGGCCCCTTTGTAAAGCTCAACTGCGCCGCCATCACTGAAAGTCTGCTGGAATCGGAACTCTTCGGCCATACCAAGGGCGCCTTTACCGGGGCGCTGAAAAACCGTGAAGGCAAGTTTCTGCAGGCCGACGGCGGAACACTTTTTCTGGATGAGGTCAGTGAGATGAGTCTGGCCATGCAGGCCAAGTTTTTACGGGTCCTGCAGGAAAAGGAATTTTCACTGGTGGGCGGCGAGAAGGTCATTAAGGTTGATGTCAGGATTATTGCGGCTACCAATAAAGATCTTCTGATGGAGGTGAAAGAGGGCAATTTTAGAGAGGATCTCTATTATCGGCTGAATGTGATCAACCTGCCCATGCCGCCGCTAAGGGAGCGTAAAGAGGATATTCCGCTTTTGAGCGAATATTTCCTGAAGATGTTCATGGAGAAGAACAATAAAAAATTTAAGGGATTCTGCCCCAAGGCCATGGATAAGCTGATCAAGTATGACTGGCCGGGCAATGTCCGGGAACTGATGAATACGATTGAACGGGGGGTGGTTCTTTCCAGTACCGCTTTCCTGCATGCCTATGATCTGCCGATCATCCCTCAGGAAAATCTGACGGAGGTGACTGCGGCCATGGACATGCCTGACGATATCCCGCTGGAAGAGGTGGAGCGGCAGGCGATCCTGAGGACAATTGAGGCTGCCGACGGCAACAAGAGTGAAGCTGCCCGCCGCCTGGGGATCACGCGCATGACGCTCAATAAAAAACTGAAGAAATATGGGCTGATGTGATCAGCCGGGAGATGAATCCAAAACTTTCCTGATGATGCCGGCTATCTCATTCTTGACCACCGGCTTCATGATATATTCACGGATGCCGATTTTACGGGCCTTTTCTTCTGAAATGATTTCACTGTAGCCGGTGCACAGGATCATGGGGATGTCCGGTTTGATGCGGAAGATCTCCTCGGCCAGCTGGATGCCGGTCATGTCGGGCATGGTGTAGTCGGTTATGATGAGATCGAATAAATGCGGGTCCTGCTTGAATGTCAGCAGGGCCTGGGTGCTTTCGGTGCGGCAGGTGACTTTGTATCCCAGACGTTCCAGCAGCTGTTTCGAGAGCCGGACAATGGCATCTTCGTCATCCACCAGCAGGATATGTTCACCTCTGCCGCGGGGTAAGGCGGTCTTGACGGTTTCAAAGGTGCAGTCATTGGCTGTGAGACGCGGCAGGTAGACCGTGAAGGTTGTCCCTTTGCCGAGGAGGCTTTCAACGGTAATGGTGCCGTTGAGGACCGAAACTATACCGTGAACCGTTGCCAGACCCAAACCGGTGCCCTTGCCGACTTCCTTGGTGGTGAAGAAGGGGTCAAAGATGCGGTCAATGATCTTGGGGTCGATACCGTTCCCGGTGTCGCTGACCTTCAGCCGGATATAGGCCCCGGGGGCAATCTGTGGATGGCTGTCGGTAAAGCTGCTGTCAAGGTCAACGGGGACAAGTTCGACTTCGAGGGTCCCGCCGATCACCTCCATGGCATGGAAGGCATTGGTGCAGAGGTTCATGATTATCTGGTGCATCTGGGTCGGGTCGGCCATTACCAGGCCGGCTTTGGGGTCTATCCGGCGGACGATCTTAATGGTTGAGGGAATGGACGACCGCATCAGTTTGAGGGTCTCCTTGATGATCAGGTGCACCTGTACCGGGCGTTTTTCGATTTCGGCCTGGCGGCTGAAGGCCAGGATCTGTTTGATGAGATCACGGGCACGGTTGCCGGCCTTGAGGATTTCCTGCAGGTGGGAATACTGAATGCTCTGCTCGGGGATGTCATCTTCAAGCAGTTCGGTGTATCCGATAATGGCCGAAAGTATATTGTTGAAGTCATGGGCGATGCCGCCCGCCAGGGTGCCGATGGCCTCAAGTTTCTGGCCCTGGAAGAGGCGCTCTTCGTAGATCTTTTCCCTTTCCTCAACTTCCTTGCGTTCGGTGATGTCGATGTGGGTGCCAACCATGCGTAGCGGATGGTTGTCCTGGTCACGTTCCACGATCTTTCCGCGGCTCAGAATCCATCGCCACAGGCCGTTTCGGGTGCGCATCCGGAATTCCGCCTCATACTGTTCATGGTAGCCCTCGATGTAGAGTTTCCTCTTGTTGACGGCATCTTCACGGTCTTCGGGGTGCATGAGGTCCAGCCAGGTCTGGAAGGATTGCGGCAGTTCGTAGGGGGCGTACCCCAGCATGGTGTAATAGCTGGGAGAAAAATGCATCTTGCCGGTATGCAGGTTGTAGTCCCAGATGCCGTCATTGGAGGCGTGCATTGCCAGTGAAAGCCGTTTCTCGCTGCTGCGCAGGGCCTCCTCGGCCAGGCGGCGCTCGGTTATATCAAGGACCACACCGTTCCAGATGATGCTGCCGTCGGCCTGCAGCTTGGGAGTGGAAGTGGCCTGCAGCCAGTAGACCTCTCCCGAGGGGACCTTGATCTTGAACTGGTGATCGATGGGCGAGAAGTTCGTTATGGATTCGTTCAGGCGTTCAAGGGCCGCGTTTAAATCTTCAGGATGCAGGAGGTCACTGATGAATTTATGGTTTTCAAGGATGAGCTCCCGGGGGATACCGTATTTTTCAAAGGGGATATCGCTGATGAAGGGCAGGGTTATGGTGCCGTCGGGGGATCTCCTGAGCTGAAAAATACCGCCGGGCAGGTTGGCGGCGATTTCCTGAAACCGGGCATTGGACTCCTTGAGGGCCTGTTCCATGTTCTTGAGGTCGGTGATATCACGGCAATAGAGGGTTGCCATGGGTTGGCCGTCACTCAGGGTTAGGGGACGGCAGTATACGTCATACCAGCGGTTTTTATACTGTTCCTCGTTGTGGACGGGCTTACCTTCGGCAACGGCACTGATAAAGAGATTTCTGTTCTCGGCCGAACAGGAGTCTCCCAGAAGTTGCCAGAGATTGCTTCCGCAGATGTCGGTTTTTTGTCCGCCCAGAAAGTTGGCCGCGGCGGTATTGCAGTCAACAATTCTGCATTCGGCATCCAGCAGGAGGGCAAACTGGAAATCCAGGGAATCGAGGAGAATCCTGGCGCTATTTTCAGGAGAAGATGATTGGAAAATTTTTTGTAGGCCGGGGTCAGCTGGATTCAATCTTCACCTCGCCTGAAAAAACCACAGCTCTCTCAGCAGTCAGATAGGAGGAAACGGAAAAGACTTTTGTGCAAGAAACCCTAATGCCGTTTATGGCGGACGAATCTGATGGCATTGAAAGTTCTCCCTCTAAAATAAAATTGCAGACGAGCGAGCGTTCTTGCCGGACGTCTGTAAAATTATATCAAATAACTTTCATCAAGGCAACGAGACGGTTGCTGAAAATGTTCTAATAAGTTATGGGATGAATCGTCGGGAGGATGCAAATGAATTTTATTGAGACACCGTTAAAAGATGCCTATATCGTGGAGCCGAAAGTGCATGCCGACCACCGCGGTTTTTTTGTGGAACCGTATAACCGGCGGGTATTTGAAAAGAACGGTTTTGAGATTGATTTTGTCCAGGACAATCACTCGCTTTCCCGGGAAATGGGCGTTCTGCGGGGGATGCATTTTCAGCGGAATCCCCATGCCCAGACCAAGCTGATCAGGGTGATTACCGGTGCCATTTATGATGTCATAGTTGATCTGCGGGTCGGGTCACCGACCTGCCGGCAGTGGTTCGGAGTGGAACTCTCGCAGGAGAATATGCGGATGCTGCTGGTTCCCAAGGGGTTTGCGCACGGGTTCTGCACCCTGGAGGCCGATTGTCATATCCAGTACAAGGTGGATGATTTCTATGCCCCGGATGCCGATGGGGGTTTGCGCTGGGATGATCCCGACTTGAATATTGAATGGCCTATTGAAAATCCCATCCTGTCAGACAAGGACGCCAAGCTGCCATATCTTAAAGATGTGGGTGATCTATTCTGATATTCCGATTTTGTGTCAGTTTGTACAGTCCGATTGCATGGTAACACAATTGCCGTAAAGGTAATAATATGTGTTATCTTTAATTTATGTGTGCTACCTTTGGTGGACTATTAATCAAAGGAGGGTTTTGATGAAACGTTCAATCTTTATTATGGTGGTGATGGCTCTTTTGTTTGCAATTCCGGCGCATGCCCATTTCGGGATGGTGATTCCGAGTGCGGATATTATTGAACAGGGCGACAAGGCCACTGTAAAGGTGGATCTGATGTTTGCGCATCCGTTTGAGATGGAGGGCATGGACCTTGTAAAGCCGCTTAAGGCCGGGGTTGTCTGTGACGGCAAAACCAACGATCTGCTGGGGGAACTCAAGCCCGTCAGTCCGATGGGCACCAAGGCCTGGTCGCTGGATTACAAAATCAAACGTCCCGGGGTATATACCTTCTATATGGAGCCCAAACCTTACTGGGAGCCGGCCGAGGACTGCTACATCGTGCATTACACCAAAGTGATTACAAGTGCCTTCGGGCTGGAGGACGGCTGGGATGAGGAGATCGGCCTAAAAACGGAGATCGTGCCCCTGACCAGGCCTTTCGGTAACTATGCCGGGAATGTCTTCCAGGGCATCGTGAAGGTTGACGGCAAGAAGGTTCCCTTTGCCGAAGTTGAAGTTGAATATTATAATCAGGATAAGAAATGTTCGGCTCCCAAAGAGAGCATGATAACCCAGGTGGTCAAGGCCGACGAGAACGGAGTCTTTACCTATGCCGTGCCCAGGGCCGGCTGGTGGGGTTTTGCGGCGTTGAATACCGCGGATGAGCAGATCAAGGGTAAGGATATTGAAATCGGAGCGGTCCTGTGGACCAGGTTTTATGAGATGAAGTAGATGCATATTTCAGAGGGAGTTCTCAGTGCACCGGTTCTGGGCTGCGGTTTTGCCGTGGCCGCTGCCGGTATGGTCTGGGGACTTAGGCGGATGGATTATGACGAGTTGCCGGAAGCTGCCATGCTTTCGGCAACTTTTTTTGTGGTCACCCTGATCCATGTGCCGATCGGACCGGCCAGTGTGCACCTGATCATGAACGGTCTGCTGGGCATCCTGCTGGGCTGGAGTGCCTTCCCGGCGATCGCCGTGGGGTTGCTGCTGCAGACCCTGATGTTTCAATATGGTGGGCTGACCACCCTGGGTGTCAATATTGTGAATATGGCACTGCCGGCAGTTGTATGCCGGCTGCTTTTCCGGCGCATGATTCCGGTATCGCCGGGTTTGGCCGGTTTCTTGGCCGGCTTTCTGGCAGTGGGGCTGAGTGCTGTGATGGTTGCTTTTTCCCTGTATTTTTCAGAAGAGGCCTTTGTCGGTCCGGCCAAAACCATCGTGGTGGCCCATCTGCCGGTTATGGTAATAGAAGGGGTGGTGAGCGCTTTTTGCCTGATGTTTCTAAAAAAGGTCAAGCCCGAGATCCTGGAGGTTTAGGTGCGTAAATATATGCTCGTGATGGTTCTGTTGCTGCTGGTGGACGCTTCTCCGGCCCTGGCCCACAAGGTCATGCTTTTTGCTTTCAGGGATGGAGGGCAGATTTATGCCGAAGGTTATTTCTCGGATGGCAAGAAGGCGCTTAACTCCGAGATCGAGGTTTTCGATGAATCCGGAAACAGGCTGCTGGCGGGGCAGACCGATGCGGACGGCAGTTTCACCTTTGATGCCCCGTCTGCCGGTGAACTCAGGCTGGTGCTGAATGCCTCAATGGGGCATCGGGCCGAATTTATCCTGGAGGCTGCCGGTGGTGATGCTGAGTCTGTCGATGAAGTGGAAGTTGAGGCGGCAGACGCAACGGTTGTGTTGGATGAAGACCGATTGCGCCGCATTGTTGATGAGGCCCTGGATGCGCGGCTGGAGCCTTTGGTGAAGGCGGTGCTGGCATCGCAGCAAAAAGGGCCGTCGGTCACGGAGATCTTTGGCGGGATCGGCTATATCTTCGGGCTGATGGGTATTGCGATCTATTTCCGGTCCAAGAAACAGGACTGATGTCTCCTGGGCAAGCCAACAGCGCCGTACTGGGGATCTTTGATCCGCGGACCCTGCTGCTTTTTGCCTCAGGATTTTCGGTTGCGGTAAGTTTGCTGCAGTCTTTTCCGGCGGTTCTGCTGGCGTTTATTCCAGCGCTCTTGATGGTATGGGCCTCCGGGTTGTCGTTGAGAGATTTTTGGCGCAGATTTCTGACCGTAAACTTTTTTATCGCGTTCTTGTGGGTTTTCCTGCCGTTTTCAATTGAAGGTGCGGCCGTTTTTGAGTTGGGGCCGTGGGTCGCGACAACGGAAGGCCTGCGCTATGCGGCCCTGATAACCCTGCGATCCAATGCGATTATCATGGTGATCATGGCACTGGGAACGGCGGTTTCCATGGAAGATCTGACCGCAGCCCTCAAGGCGCTCGGTTTTCCGGATAAATTTGTATATCTCTTTTATCTGACCCATCGCTACTGGGGCGAAATCATAAAGGAATATCAGCGGATGCGTGAGGCCCTGAGGGTGCGCTGTTTTGTCCCGGGTACCAATCTGCATACCTACCGTACCTATGCCTATGTGGTGGGGATGCTTCTGGTCAACGGTTTTGAACGGGGGCAGCGGCTGCATGATGCCATGGTCTGCCGGGGATTTGATGGCCGGTTCCACAGTCTCAGGACAATGCGGTTTCATCTCCGTGACTGGGCGGCGATGGGCTTGTCAGTTGTTGTGATAGCGGCTATGGTGGTGCTTGATGTGCGTTGAAATATTATCGCTGCAGGGTATCAGTTTTGGTTATTCCGGTCAGCCGGTCCTGGACGGGATCAGCCTGAAGTTGCAGTCTAATGAACGGGTCGGCATAATCGGTGCCAACGGTTCGGGCAAGACCACCCTGTTCAGACTCATCATGGGGCTGGTCACGCCGGATGACGGAGCACTGACGGCATTTGGTGAGGAAATCGTTTGTGAGAAAGATTTTCAGCGCCTGCGGGCCAGGGTCGGATATCTGTTTCAGAACAGTGATGACCAGCTCTTCTGTCCTACGGTGGCGGAGGATGTTGCCTTTGGTCCGCTTAATCTGGGGAGTTCCCGGGAAGAGGCCCTGACCAGGGTTGCCCAAACCCTGGATCGTCTGAATATCAATGATTTGAGAGACCGGATAACTCACCGTCTTTCCGGCGGCGAAAAGAAACTGGTGGCCCTGGCCACGGTGCTGGCAATGCAGCCGGAATGTCTGCTGCTGGATGAGCCGACAGCCGGGCTTGATGTGGATGGCCGGAAGGTGCTGGCCAGTCTCTTGCGGGAGCTTGAGCTGCCTTTTGTGCTGGCTTCGCATGACATGGATTTTCTGCTCGGCGTTGCGGATGTATTCTATGAAATGAAGAACGGCCGTCTGAGAAGGCTGGAAGGCCGGGTGCCGCATGCCCACATGCATCTGCATGCCGGCGGGGCTGATCCCCATGACCATCAGGGTGGCTGATCTTGCAGGTAACCCCTTGTTTGTGCTGAAATGTATTTTTATGTTTTAATGCAGCCGTGGAAGTGATCAGACGTGATACCAAAGTCCCTATAATGTCCTGGTGCCGTGAACTGGAGCAGGGCGCCCTCGATCAGGCCGTTAATGTGGCCACCCATCCCAGGATCTTTCATCATGTGGCTCTGATGCCGGACGCCCATCAGGGATTCGGCATGCCCATCGGCGGAGTGGCGGCCCTGGATCGGGCGGTCTGTCCCTACATGGTGGGGGTGGATATCGGCTGCGGCATGTGTGCGGTCAGGACGGATATTACAGCCGCGGCGCTGATGGAACGGGAGATCCGGGACATCCTGGCCGATCTTAGGAACCGGGTGCCGCTCGGATTTGATCACCATGCCGCCCGGCAGAGCTGGGGCGGATTCAAAGATAACCGTTCGCGGCAGGTAAGGCAGGCCGGCTGGTGCACTGAAAAGGTCTGGGATCTGGCCTGCCGCAGTCTGGGAACGCTGGGCGGCGGTAATCATTTTATTGAGATCCAGGCCGGTGATGACTCTCTGGTATGGCTGATGCTGCATTCCGGTTCGCGCAACCTCGGCAAGGTCATCGCCGAACATTATCACCGGCTGGCAATGCGCCTCAATGTCACCGAGCGCCTGCCTCACGGCGAGCTGGCCTTTCTGGATGTGGAAGGTGCGGATGGCCAGGCCTATATCCGCGACATGAATTTTGCGCTGGATTTCGCCCGGAAGAACCGGCGGCGGATGGTTGAAGTCTTTTGTAATGCGGTGGAGCGGGTACTGCCGGGCACGGCCTTTTTGGAGGAGATCAATATCCATCACAATTACGCCGCCCCGGAAAAACATTTCGGCCGCGAGGTCTGGGTGCATCGCAAGGGTGCTACAGCCGCCTTCAATGGTCAGCGCGGGATAATTCCGGGCTCCATGGGGACGGCATCCTACATCGTTGAGGGTCTGGGAAACCGGGATTCCTTCTGTTCCTGTTCGCATGGCGCCGGAAGGGTGCTGGGTCGCCGGGATGCCTGTCGCAGTCTTGGGCTCAAAGGCTGTGATGCCGCCATGCGGGGGGTGGTTTTTGACGGCTGGAGTAAGATCGCTCATGGCCGGCTCAAGGGCGGTTATGATTTCAGCGAGGCGCCTCAGGTTTATAAGGACATTGATGCCGTGATTGAGGCCCAGCTTGATCTTGTGAGACCCGTGGTCAGACTGCGTCCACTGGGTGTTCTCAAGGGCTGATGCTGGCCGCGCTGTGGAGTTTGGCGGGAAATCTGGCGTCTGTTAATTTAATCACAAATAATGACATAATACTATGAAAAAATAGAGTATATTAAAATTATCGAGATGTTTGGTATTAGTTAAAATAAAAGCTTGCACTGTGCAACTATAACTGTTATTAGATGATTGTTGCATGGTGCAACTATAGTGAGGTGGATCAATGGATATGGATATTACAAGGCAGGGTTTTGATGATCTTCTGTATATGTTTCTGCGGGAGATTCACCGTTTTCAGCGCGAGGACATGCTGCGGTTTGATCTCTCCTGGCAGGATATGTATGTGCTCAAATATCTGCTGACAAATTCGCCGTGTCGTATCAGCGATATCGCCGATGAGCTGGAGATCCCGCTTTTCAATGCCTCCAGGATTGTGTTGCGGCTTGTCAGAAAGGGGCTGGTCAGCAAGGAGAAGGCCGAAGGCGACAAGCGCAATACCTATGTGTCAATCCTGGAAGAGGGCCGGGAATATATCCAGATGGTCAAGGATTTTCATTTCAATGTTGTTTCGGAAAATCTCAGAGATCTGCCCGAGGATGTTATCAGCGCCATGGTAATTGCGGTTGCCAACCTGTCCAGTGTGCTTAAGGTGGGCTGCGACAGTTGACATAAAAAGAACCTAGGGAGGAGAGGGATTATGGAATTAAGAAACAAAAAAATTGTTCTTACGGGAGCATCGGCCGGGATCGGCAAGGAACTCTGCCGGCAGCTGCTGAACGAGGGAGCCACGGTGCTGGCGGTTGCCCGCCGGGTGGAGAAGATCGATATCGATCATCCCAACCTCATCAAACGCAAATGCGATATCTCCGGCAAGGAGGGGGTTGATGAGCTGTTTGAGATGGCCGTCAAGGAGATGGGCGATATTGATGTCTATGTCAACAATGCCGGTTTTTCCTATTATGAGGTGGTCAAGACCGCAGACTGGGATCATATCGACAGGATTTTCAAGACCAATGTCTATTCGCCCATCTATGCCCTGGAAAAGATGGTGGAGCTCAAAGGTGCGAGGCCCTTTAATTTCCTGGTGACGGCCAGCGCCATGTCCTGGATGTCCGTGCCGGGCTACACCATCTACAGCGGCACCAAGGCCGCGGTGCGCGGATTTGCCGACGCCATGCGTTTCGAGCTTGAAAAGGGTCAGTACCTGCAGCAGGTCTGCCCGATTGCAACCCGGACCGAATTTTTTGAGGCCGGTGGCTCAGAGGATGTGAAGATTCCCTTCCCGTCCCAGAGTGCTGAACATGTTGCCAGATGTATGGTTGAGGGTCTTAAGACCAATAAACGCTACATCTTCCCGTCCAAGATTTTCGTGATCACCAACAAGCTTAACCAGTTCTTCGGCGTGGGCTCCATCTATCAGTGGGTGGAGGCCCAGAAGGCCAAGAAGTGGGCCCGGGAACATGGGGTCTGATTTGATCTAAAGATCCGGAGCCCTGCCGGTTGCAGTGAAATGCTTTTGCGAGAAAGCAGGAAGAGAGGGATTGCCGCCGGCAGGGTAAGGATTCTATTCAGTAAAACAGAAGGGAGAAAGGACTTATGCTGAAAGAGTTGGTACTGAAACAGGAATATAAGAAAAATTTTGAGTATGACGTGATTGTGTGCGGAACCGGTCCCGGCGGCGCCACGGTGGCACGCGAGATGGCGTTGCGCGGCAAGAAGGTGCTGATGCTTGAGAAGGGCGCCGAGCAGCATTGGCTGCAGCAGAATACGGTGGGCTGGGCCCTGATGATGAACAACCTCGGTCTGAACATGAGCCGCGAACTGACGCCGGTTGCCATCCCGAATGTCTATGGCGGGGCCTCCAACCTCACCTGTGGCGTGGCCTGTCCTCCGCCCGAATCACTTTTTGCCGAGGTCGGCATCAAGTTTAACGGCGAGATTGAAGAGGCCAAGAAAGATCTGGGCATTGCGGAACTGCCCGATGTGTTGGTGGGTGATGACAATATGCGCATGATGGAAGCCGCCAATGACTGCGGTTTCAACTGGGGCAAGATGCCCAAGATGATTGATGCCACCAAGTGTGTCCCGGGCTGTGCCGACTGTATGCTGGGCTGCGCCCGCCGGGCCAAGTGGACCTCCCGATCCTATGCTGATGAGGCCCTCAGGAATGGGGCCGACATCATGCTCTACACCAAGGTCACGGATGTGATCGTGGAAAACGGCAAGGTCATCGGTGTCAAGGGCCGCCGTCTGGGCAAGGAAATTACGGCCTATGCCAAGGTCGTGGTGCTGTCCACCGGTGTTTCCAATGTGGGCATCCTGAGAAATGCCGGGATCGATGATGCCGGGCGCCAGTTTGCCTGCGATGCCCTGGTGTTTGTCGGCGGAATCACGCCGGGAACCAACAGTGTGCGGTCCAATCCCATGGCCGTCGGAACCCTTGATGACTGGGAAGAAGGCTATGTCATGACCGAGACCGGCCCCAACCTGGCATCTTTCGCCATGCTGCTGGGGCTTGACAAGCCTTCCCAGTGGTGGCGCGTCAAGGATTTCTTCAAATACAGCTGGATCATGACCAAGATCCAGGACGAAGTCGGCGGTGAGATTTATCCTGACAAACGTTTCTTTAATTTCTCCAAGCCGGTTGCGGAACGCGACAAGCACCGCATGGGCCTGGGAATCGAAAAGTCCAAGAAGATTCTGAAAAAGATGGGTGCCGCGGGGTCGTCGCCTTCGACGGCGCCGGTGAGTTCGCCCAGGGCGGCGGTCAGGGCCGCGTAGACGGCGCCCCGGTAGGGGTTCAGCCGCTGGATGGCGTAGAAGAGCTCGGCGTTGCCCTCGAGCACCGACCGCGAGGTGGCGGCCTGGCGCTCGAACGATGTCGAGGCGACGCGCTGCAGTTCCTCGGGGTCGGCGCCCGAGCGCGACAGCGCCGTCGCGAAGAGCATCCCCGTCAGGTGCGAGAGTCCCAGCAGCCAGCCGGCGATCCGGTCGTGCTGCGCGAAGGGCATGCTGACCAGGTTCAGGTAGGGATGAGCCAGAAGTTCGAGGATCACCTTCCGCTCGGCCGCCTCGTCCCCCAGCACCGCGTGGATGACCGTCAGCGGCTGGTACGGGCTCTTGCTCGGGCCGAACATCGGATGCAGGGAGTAGGTCGTCCAGCCGGCCGCGCGCAGTCCGTCGTGGGCCGCCGCCAGGTGGCTCTTGATCGAAGCGATCTCGAAGACGGGCGCGAACGGCGCGCGCGTCGCCAGGTCCTCCATCACGGCGACGGTGGAGTCCAGCGGCGTGGCGAGGAAGATGCCGTCGACGTCGTCCCGATCGGGCA
>CAYWBU010000008.1:0-340 GCA_964456565.1 uncultured Bacteriovoracaceae bacterium
ATAGCTGCGCTGGGAGGTGGATATCCGCCAGCCCGCATCCCGGAAGAGTTCAATGGTGGAATTCTGCAGACTTCCCTTGGGAATCGCCAGCCGGATGCTCATTTCTTGTAGACCTCGGCCGGGTCAAAGACCTTGATCCCGTCAACGCTGATGTTGGCGGAGGCGTCGATCTTTTTATAAAAACATGAGCGGTAGCCTTCATGACAGGCGGCTCCGCCGATCTGTTCAACCTTGATCACCAGGGTGTCATTGTCGCAGTCGGTACGGATTTCCTTGACGTTCTGGACGTTGCCGGACTCCTCGCCCTTCTCGGCTGCGATAGGGAAAAGGCGGCGGAGCG
>CAYWBU010000008.1:350-18864 GCA_964456565.1 uncultured Bacteriovoracaceae bacterium
GCCCTTCCGGTTTTCAGGGTTTCTTCAAAGGCCTCGCGGTTCATGTAAGCCAGCATGAGGATTTCGCCGGTTGCATGATCCTGGGCAATGACCGGGACAAGACCATCCTGTTTTTCAAAATCAAGAATATAGCTCATATCATCCTCCTGAATATTATGAGCAATTAAAACTTTTAAATATAAGTGTCAAGGAAACAGCCTGATCAGGGCTTGTGGATGCTCAATCCCAGGACATCTTCACAGGCCTCTTTCAGGAGTTCGCTCATGACGGGATGCGGGTAGACCGGATTGATGAATTCCTTGACGTTCAAACCCTGTTTGACGGCCAGGGTAGCCCAGGCGATCATCTCGGTGGCATTGGGGGCCATGATACTGACTCTGAGCAGTCTGCCCGAGCTGTCGGTGATGACCTTGGCGAACCCGTCCGAGGCCTCCATGGTGCGGGCGCGTCCCAGGGCGGCCACCGGGAAGGTGCCTTCGCGGATATTCGCCATCTCCGGCGGCACGCTGCCCACCGAGGCAATCTCCGGTGAGGTGAAGATGACCGTTGGGATGGTGTCATAGTCCATTGCGGCCGGTTCGCCGGTAATGTTGGCAATGGCCACCTCGGCCTCCCGGGCGGCGGTGTAGGCATAGGTGTATTCGCCGGTGGCATCTCCGATGGCATAGATCCCGCCGGTATGCATGGTTTTATCGACCTTGATTCCGCCCGCGGCATTCAGTTGGATATCAAGGTGTTCAATCCCCTGCGGCAGGGATGGGCGTCTGCCGATGGACAGCAGCATCTTTTTGGCCTGCAGGGTTACGGTTCCGGTTGCTGTCTCAGCCTCGGCCTTGATGCCGTCACTGCTGCCGGTGACAGAAGTTATGCGGGCCGGACTGATGATCTCAACCTTGCGCAGGCTGCGGGTCAGGGCAGATGATACTTCGGGGTCTTCGGTGGCGAGGATCCGTTCCAGGGCTTCCACCACCGTCACCCTGGTGCCCAGGGTGCTGAAGATGTAGGCCATCTCCATCCCGATCACGCCGCCGCCGACGATGATCAGGGACTGGGGTTTTTCCGTCAGGTTGAAAATTTCGTCACTGGTGATGACGTTCTGATGGTCGAAGATCGCGGGTTTCTGGGGTGCCCCGCCGGTGGCAATGATGATATTTCGGGCCTTGAACTGCTGATCCCCGACGGCAATGGTTTCATTATCCAGGATCGCGGCTTCGCCGTTAACGATATCAACCCCGCCGGTTTTCAGCAGGTGCTCGATACCCTTACCCAGGCGGGTTGTGATGCGCTGGCAGCGTTTGTTCAGTCCGGACATGTCTGCTGTATAGTCGCTTATGCTCAGGCCGTATTTCCGGGCATTTTGGATTTTTTCAATGAGATGGGCGCTTTCGCACCAGGCCTTGGTTGGAATGCAGCCCGTATTGGTACAGGTGCCGCCGAAGGGCCCCTTTTCGGCGATCGCGACCTTGAGGCCTTTGCGGGCTCCCAGGATGGCGGCCGTATATCCTCCGGGTCCGGCTCCGATAATAAAGAGATCGTACATGTATTCTCCTGTAACTTCTTGATTGTCTGGAGAATCTATAGCATATGCATGCATAAAGGCAAGCCTGCTGCTATTTTCATTTTTTGTGCAGGCGGCATAAAGAAATACAGGGCCTTAACCGATAGGAATTTTGGCATTAGGAGGCTTTTGGATGGATTTTACCATTGACTGTAACGATATTGATACCACTGTAAAATCATTAGGTAAGTGCAAAATAGATTCACCTGTGGAAGGCACTATTTTTGTTGATGACAACGAGAGCGTCGTGTTGAACAATGCGATGGCTTATCTTGAAAGATGTCATACCGAAAAAATCAAACCCGCCGCGTTGGAGCTTGCCGGCGCAAGAAAGAAGATTTTTTTCGATCCATCCAAGACCAAATGCGGAATTGTGACCTGCGGTGGACTTTGTCCGGGAATCAACGATGTTATCAGGGGGATAGTACTGGAACTCTATCATATCTACGGGGTCAAGAATGTCTATGGGATCCCGTTCGGACTGCAGGGGTTCATCCCCAAATATAAACATGAACTGGTTAACCTGAATCCGGAGACGGTGACCCATATTCATGAGCTTGGCGGGACGGTTCTGGGCTCATCCCGCGGGGCGCAGGACCCGGGTGAAGTAGTGGATGCCATTGAACGCCTCAATATAAATATAGTATTTTTCATCGGCGGCGACGGCACCCTGAAGGCGGCCTCAGCCGTATCGCAGGAGATTTTATCCCGCGGCTACAAGTGTTCGGTGATCGGGATTCCCAAGACCATTGATAATGATATCGGATTTGTGGCCAAGACCTTCGGCTACGATACGGCTGTGGAAGAGGCCAAAAAGATAATCCAGTGTGCCCATGTCGAGGCCACCGGGGCCCCCAACGGTATCGGTGTGGTTAAACTGATGGGGCGCGATTCGGGATTCATTGCGGCCACGGCGGCCCTGTCCCAGCGTGATGTCAACTTTGTGCTGGTGCCTGAGAATGATTTTGACATGGAAGGTGAAAACGGTCTGTTACGGGCAATCGAAAGACGTCTGGAAACCAGGGGGCATGCCGTGATAGTTGTGGCCGAGGGAGCCGGCGCCAAGTTTTTTGATGACAAGAGCCGCAAGGTCGATGCCTCGGGCAATGTCAAAAAAGGTGATATCGGCATCTTTCTGAAAAATGAGATCAACCGCTACTTTGCCAAGAAGAAGGTTGAGATCAACCTTAAGTATATTGATCCGAGCTATGTAATCCGCAGTGTGCCGTCAAATGCATCCGATTCGGTCTGCTGCGGGTTTCTGGCGCAGATGGCGGTGCATGCCGGAATCTGTGGCAAGACCGATATGCTGATCGGCATGTGGAACGATATGTATGTGCATATTCCCATTGCCCTGGCAACCAGGGAACGCAAGAAGATTGACATCCAGGGACCGCTGTGGCGCAGTGTTTTGGAATCAACCGGACAGTCGAGCCTGAAAAACGAATAGGAACGGAGGTAAAACAGATGACAGAAAAAGACGATGATGTCGTAATTGACCTGACAGATCTTCTGGAAGAGGGCAATGTTGCCGGGGCCTCTGATGAATCTCCCGATGCGGTTGCCGAAGCTGAGAGCGAAAATTTTGATCTGGGCAAGGAACTTGCCATGGAAGACGATATATCGGTGGATGAGATTGACCATTCGGGTGACACCTTTGACATTGAGGCCGAGCTTTCGGCCAACGAAGAGGCCGCCCTGACTTCGGATGAGGCCGGTGAGGCGGCCTTGACGGAAGATATCGATGCCGCTCTGGGGCTGAATGATGTTTCGGAAGCCGAAGAGGAAATCTCACTGGAAGAGGCGCTTGCCGAGGAACCTTCTGCGGAAGAGGCCACTGAGTCCGTCTCGGAAAGTGCCGATGAGGTTGAAGCCCTGATGGATCTGGAAACCGCAATTGATGAGCCGGCAGAGCCGGAGCTTGCGGCAGAAGAAACGGAAGTGCCGGAGGAAGTTGTTGCGGAACCGGAGCCCGAGGTTCAGGAAACTTTTGAGGATGTTTTGCAGGAGGAAACAGCCGAGATTGAAGCCGAACCCGTTGAAGAGTTTGAACCTGCTGCCCCGGAAGAAGCGGTGGAGCCGGAGATCAGTGAACCGGTTGCAGAGGCAGCTTCTGTTGCGCCGGCCGACCTTGCTTCTGTGCGGGAAGAGATTCCGGCGATCCTGGAAGGTATCGTCAGACCGCTGCTCAGCGAGGTCGTGTCCGAAGTAGTTCGTTCGGCACGCGAGGAACTGCCGGCGATCATTGAAAAGGTCATCAAGGAAGAGATCGATAAGCTCAAGAAACTGGATTAAATCCGGACTTTAAAATAACTCAAAAAGGCCCCCTGAATGGGGGCCTTTTTTGTTGGCTTGCCAGGGGTAAAGGCGGTTGCCCCATTTTATCGTGCATGCTATGGAATGGAGCAGTTTACGCTGGAGGGAAACAATGCTGGAGAAGGAATATAATCCTGCGGATATTGAAGAAAAATGGTATGGCGTCTGGCTGGATCAGAAATATTTCCACGCCGACGAAAATGATGACAACGACAAGACCTACAGTATTGTAATCCCGCCGCCCAATGTCACCGGGGTGTTGCATATGGGGCATGCCCTCAACAATACCCTGCAGGATGTCATGATTCGCTTCAAGCGGATGGACGGGTATAGTACCCTGTGGATGCCCGGAACCGACCATGCGGGGATTGCCACCCAGAATGTGGTGGAGAAACATCTGGCCTCTCTGGGGCTTTCCAGAAATGACCTCGGCCGCGATAAATTTATCGCGGAAGTCTGGAAGTGGCGGGAGAAACATGGCAGCTTCATTATCAACCAGCTCAAACGCCTGGGCGCCTCGTGTGACTGGGACCGTACCCGTTTCACCATGGATGAGGGTCTTTCAAGAGCGGTCCGCAAGGTTTTCGTGACCCTCTATGAAGAGGGCCTGATTTATCGCAGTGACTATATCGTGAACTGGTGTCCGCGCTGCCACAGCGCCCTTTCGGATCTGGAAGTGGAACATGAGGAAGAGGACAGTTTCCTGTGGCACATGCGCTATCCGCTGGCCGACGGCAGCGGCGAGGTGGTGGTGGCCACCACCCGGCCGGAGACCATGCTGGGTGATACGGCCGTGGCGGTCAACCCCTCCGATGAACGGTATGCCGCCATGGTGGGCAAGGAGGTGATCCTGCCGCTGGTCAACCGGCGGATTCCCATCATTGCGGATCATATGGTGGATGTGGAGTTCGGGACCGGGGCGGTCAAGATCACGCCGGCCCATGACCTCAATGACTATGAAACCGGCATCCGGCATGAGCTGGAGATGGTCGTGATCATGGATCCTTCGGGCATCATGAATGAGAATGCCGGGGATTATAAAGGCCTTGAGCGTTTTGAGTGCCGCAAGAAAATCGAAGCAGACCTTGAGGCTCAGGGCTTCCTGGTGGACAAGACCCCTTACCGGGTGCCGGCCGGGACCTGTTACCGCTGCAAGACCGTGATCGAGCCCTACCTCTCAAAACAGTGGTTTGTGAAGATCAAGCCCCTGGCCGAAGAGGCGATCAAGGCGGTGCGTGAAGGCGAAACCACCATCCAGCCCCAGCAGTGGGAAAAGGTCTATTATGAATGGATGGAAAATATTCGGGACTGGTGTATCTCGCGCCAGATCTGGTGGGGCCACCGCATTCCGGCCTGGTTCTGTGACGAATGCGGCCAGGTGACGGTCAGTGAGACCGATGTGACGCGTTGCGTCCATTGCGGCTCGGAAAAGATAAATCAGGAGACCGATGTGCTGGATACCTGGTTTTCTTCGGCCCTGTGGCCTTTCTCCACCATGGGCTGGCCGGATCAGACCAGCGAGCTTGCAAAGTTCTATCCCACCAGCGTGCTGATCACCGGTTTTGATATCCTGTTTTTCTGGGTGGCCCGCATGATGATGATGGGCCTCAAGTTTATGGGCGAAAAACCCTTCAGCGATGTCTATCTGCATGCCCTGGTGCGGGACGAGAACGGCCAGAAGATGAGCAAGTCCAAGGGCAACGTGGTGGATCCCATCGAGATGATGGACCGCTTCGGCGCGGACGCCTTCCGCTTTGCCATGACAGCCTTTGCCGCCATGGGTCGGGATGTCAGGATCAGCGACAAACGCGTTCAGGGCTACCGCTTCTTCATCAATAAGATCTGGAACGCGGGCAAGTTTGTGCTGTTCAATATCGAAGGTTTCGATCCCGACGGCGTCAACAAGGATGATCTGAATTTCAGCATTGCCGACAGGTGGATCCTGACCGAACTCAACAAGACCATTACCGTCACGCGCGAGGCGCTGGATGCCTATCGTTTCAACGACGCGGCCGAGAGCCTTTATCATTTTACCTGGCATATGTTCTGCGACTGGTACATCGAACTCAGCAAACCCATGCTCAAGGGTGACAATGCCGATACGACCAAATGGGTCCTCTGGCATGTCTACCGCAGCCTGCTGGAGCTGCTGCATCCGGTGATCCCCTTTGTGACCGAAGAGATCTGGCAGAACCTGCCGGGCAAGAAGGCCGCTTCAATCGTGATCGCCAGCTATCCCGAGGCTGATGCTAAGATGAACTTTGATGCGGAAGCCGGTCAGATGCAGACCATCATCGATGTGATCACCGGGATCCGTTCCATCCGGGGTGAAAGCAATATCTCGCCGTCGGTCAAACTGGATGTGCTGGTAAAGACCGCCACGGCAAGGGCTGTGATTGAGGCCAACAGCATCTATGTGCATGAACTGGCGCGGGTCGCAAAGCTGGACTTCCTGGCCGAAGATGCCGCCCGGCCGCAGAAGAGCGCGGTGGCCGTAACCGGTGACATTGAGATCTTTGTCCCGCTTGAAGGGATTATTGATATTGCCCAGGAGCTTGAGCGACTCAATAAGCAGATCGTCAAGGTGGAAAAAGAGCTCGAGAAAAAATCCCGCAAGCTTGCCAATGAAAATTTCCTGGCCAAGGCCAAACCGGAAATTGTGGCCAAGGAAAAGGCCGAGAAAGACGAGCTGAAATTCAAACTTGAAAAGCTGAAACGGGCCAAGGCCATCCTTGAGTAGCCGGTTATTCAGCGATTATATTGAACTGGCCGAGGTCGGTTCAACCAATGTCCATGCCCTCGATCTCGGCCGTCGCGGATTGGTAGTCACCGCCCGGCGCCAGACCGGCGGGCGCGGCCGGCGCGGCCGCCATTGGGTTTCGCCGCAGGATGTCAATCTCTACCTGAGCGTGACCCTGGGGAAGCCCCAAACGGTATACCCGATTCTGGCCGGCGTAGCCGTGCGTGAGGCCTTGTCCGGCCTGCTCCAATCTGATGATCCGATGATCAAATGGCCCAATGCTATCCTTTGCGGCCGCAGACAGCTCTGCGGCATCCTGTGCGAGTCCCGCGGCAGGGTGACGGCCGTCGGCATCGGGTTAAACGTCAACCAGCGCCAGTGGCCGCAAGAGATCGCCGGCATAGCAACTTCCATGGCCGAGCTTGCCGGGCGGGATTTTGAGATTGCCGTTGTCCGGGATGCCATTGTCTTCAGCCTTGAGAAATGGATCGCCACCTGGCAGCTGGATGGGTTCGGTCCTGTCAGGGATGAGTTTCTGGCCCACAGCTATACTGCCGGCCAGCCGGGTCTGCTGGAAGACGGTACGGCCTGCATGATTGTCGATATGGATGCTGAGGGTCATCTGGTGGTGGAGATCGACGGCCGCCGGCAGACGATTGCCAGCGGGGAAGTGGTGCTCAAGGATTTTCGCAGCGCCGGTCCAGCATGAGATTGCGGTAGTAGAGCGCGATGTCGGTCATTATCAGCAGGCCGTTCAGGATATAGAGCCAGATTACGGGATCCATGTTGTAGTAGATTTTGTGCAGGGTCCCCGCGATATAGCCGGTCAGGATGATATAGAGGAAAAAGACACTCTTGCCCCTGGCGGTGCGCGATACATATGATTTATAGATTGAAGCCGGCCAGGCGGCCCCGAAACAGACCAGCATGATGATCTCGAAGATGCTCATGATTTCTCCCCTGCGATAAAGTACTGCTCAGGGCATAGCCGGTTATGGCAGTTTGTGCAACTTTTTTGAGTTCAGAAGGGCAGCAGGTTCAGCCCCTTGGAGATGCCCTTGAATATGCCGTCACCCAGGATTTCTTCGGCCAGCCGCAGGCGGTCGGCCAGTTCCTTGTCAACGGCCTCCAGCTCATCCAGTTTGCGATCCAGTTCTTCCAGTGAGGGAGATACCTTTTGCATGACCGCCGTTTCAAGTTCCTGTTCAAAGCGGGTTTTGTATTCGGTCAGCAAATTATTGACAACCTGGCGCAGGATGCGGTCGATGTCGGAGGAAATGCTGATGGCATAGTCCTCCGGCGATCCGTCAATTTCTGCCTCGAGCGAGAAACTGCTGATGCGCCCGACGGCTGCTGCCAGGGAGCGATAGATCTCATCAGCCTGGTCATCAAGTTCGGCCTTGAAGCTGGTCTGCCGGGCCTTTATGGCGATGGCGGCATCGAAGATGCCGTTTTCGATGACGGCCTCAGCCTTGATATCTGCCAGCCCGTCGTGAAGCGTCAGGGGCAGTGAGCCCGAGGTAAGTTTGAGGTCCTTGATGTCATAGCCGGTAAAGTCCAGACTGTAGATATCTTTTGCCGCCGAAGGATTGATGCGGTCAATGGTTCCGTTAAACCGGAAATTTTTTGACTGATCTGTTTGTGTGCCGGAGAGGCTGAATTCCAGAGGTTTCCCTAAGATAGGCTGCTGGTTGGTGATGTTTGAGATTGTGCCGGCCAGATTGCCCCTGTCAGAAACAGCCGAGACTCGTGCCTGGCGGATGAGAAAGTCGGGCAGGGGATTGTCCTCAGGGAAATGGACATCCAGCCCCTTGGCCCGCGGCGGTTTGGATGTTGCGGCTCTTTGGCGGTCGTCGCGGATTTTCTGCAGGAAGGGGTTGATCTTGGTATACCAGGTGAGGGTTCGCTCGGTCCAGGTTGCGAACTTGTCGCCAAAGATCAGCCGGCTGATATTGCCGGCCCCGCCCGGCGAGGGCCCATACTTGTTTTTGAGACGGCGGATGTCATTTGCCGGGGCCCGCTTGGTCTGCTCGACCCGGGAGTTGATGGTTGCGTAATCTTTTTGCAGGTCGTGCCGGGTGGTCTTCAGTAAGTTGATGTCATTAAGGATATCATTTTTGAGGATGTTCAGATCCTGGGTGCCTTTGAGAACGGCCTGGACATCTTTGGTGTCGGTTTTTTTGATTTTCTGCAGGCGGCGGCGGTATTCGGTGATCCTGGGCTTGTCGGGCAGTTCTTTGAGCCGCTGCTGCCAGAAGACCTGGCGATCTTCGATCTCAGCCCTGGTCTGCTCGGCCAGGATCAGGGTCTCCAGGTTCTCATTTTCCAGGATTTCCCTGACATCCAGCTCCTGAATGGATGGCAGAAGTGCTTCCTGTAAAAATTTGGGAGCGGTCCCCGGTCTGTGATCTTCTCTGGAAAAGATCTTGCCGGGCCGTTGTCGTGGCGTACCGGTTTTAACTCCGCTGAGCAGCATATCTTCGACAATGACCTTGCGTAGCAGGAGGTTGCCGGTATCAAGGCTGAAACTGGCCTGGTCAACGGCAACGGCATTTTGCATTGGATCAGAGCTGCTGGTGATTTCAATCCCGCTCAGATCTATCCCCAGCGGTGAAAGGGTAAGATCAGCAGTTGCGATGTCGACCTGGGTGCCGGAGATCTTTTCCAAGGTCGCTTTGCTGCCTTGGAGGATGATGTGGTCGGCGGTGACTAATAGCAAAAGAGAGGTAAGGGCCACAATGATGATGAAGGCCAGCAGGCCGGGCAGACGGATGAGCTTCATAGATCGTTCCTCAGCCGGCTGAGATTTTTATAGGCCCCGTAAAGTTTGGTTGCCCTGAATACCTGTGAAATCCTGGTTTTGCGGACCCAGTTGAGGATTTCTTCACGATATTTGATGATTCCCCATCTGGCGATGAAAAACAGCGGGATGAATAGGCTGAGCGCAAAGACCAGACTGCCGCAGAGCACGCTGTTGTTGAAGTAGGCCAGCCGCCAGAAATCGGAATTATACATGGCGGTCCACATGGGCTGGAGGGGGGCGAGTGTTAACACGGATAGCCCAATCTGATGAAAAAGCGGATCAAGCAGATAGGCTATCCCGGAAAACAGGGCCAGACCGACAAGGAAGGTGGAAAAGTTGACCCTGATGGTCAGAACCAGCAGCAGGACAATGATGTTATGCAGGCTTATCAGGGGTGTCAGTCCGGCAAGCATGGCGAAACAGACGGCCAGGGATATCTGCCAGGGAGCGGTCTCGGAATTGAGAACCTTGATGATCTTGGCAATCTGATCGATCATGCAACCACCTCTGTCACCAGTACGGAAATATTAATAAGCAGGATTATCACAAAAGCAATCAGCGCTCAACCCGCACGAAAATACGACAATAAAAAAGGCCCGCGCCAAGCGCGGGCCTTTTTTGACTGTTCTTATTATGATTAGACACTGCCGGCCATCTTGAAGATGGGCAGGTACATGGCAACGATGACAAAACCGATAATGCCGCCCAGGAAAACCATCAACAGGGGTTCCAGCGCCGATGTGAGGGCTTCAACCGCGGTGTCCACTTCTTCATCATAGAAGTCGGCGATCTTGGAAAGCATCTGGTCGAGGGCACCGGTGGCCTCGCCGACGGCGATCATCTGGACCACCATACCCGGAAAGATGCCGGTGGCCTCCAAGGGTTCGGCCATGGATTTACCTTCGGAGATGGCGGTCCGCACTTTTTTGATGCCGTTTTCAACCACCAGGTTGCCAGCGGTTTTGGCCGTGATTTCAAGTCCGTCCATAATGGGAACACCGGAGGTTATCATGGTGCCCAGGGTACGGGTAAATTTGGCCACGGCCACCTTTCTGATGAGCGGGCCGAAGATCGGCAGCTTGAGGGCGAGGGTGTCAAGGTAGAGTTTGCCCTGCGGCTGTTTTTTTGCCCATTTAAAGCCCACGATCAGCAATACGATCACCAGGGCCATGGCCCACCAGAAGCTGCGGAAAAAGTTGCTCAGGTTGACGATGAACTGGGTCGGGCCGGGCAGGGCTCCGCCGAACTGGTTGAACATGTCCTGGAAGGTTGGAATGACAAAGATCATCAGGATGGCCACAACACCGAAGGCCACCGCCAGAACAATGATCGGATAGGTCATGGCGCCTTTGACCTTGGCCTTGAGGGCCTCGTTCTTTTCCATGTAGGTTGCCAGGCGGTTCAGGACCACATCGAGAACACCGCCGATTTCACCGGCGGCCACAAGGTTTACATAGAGGTTGTCGAAGGCCTTGGGGTGTTTTGCAAGTGCCTCGGCAAAGGTGGCGCCACCTTCAACATCGGATTTGAGCTGCAGCAGCATTTTTTTGAAAGTCGGATTTTCCTGCTGGGATGAAAGGATTTCAAGACATTGGACCAGCGGCAGTCCGGCATTGATCATGGTTGCGAACTGGCGGGTGAAAATGACGACCTCTTTGGTTTTTATGCCCTGTTCAAAAAGGACGATTTCTTTTGGTTTGGCCTTGACCTTGGTCGGGTTGACACGTTGCCGTCTGAGCATCATGGATGCTGCGGCCTTGTTGGGGGCCTCGATCTCTCCCTTGCGTTTCGATCCGTCCGTCTGTTTACCTTCCCAAACAAAAACGGGCATGATTATCTCCTCTCACTACTGACATTGATATTGCGCTGCTGGTTGGGGTTGGCCATCATCTGACGCAATTCTTCGGGATCCTGCGACCAGCCCAGGGCCTCTTCATGCGTGATCTGTCTGCGCAGGAAGAGGTTAAGCAGCGACTGGTTCATGGTCTGCATGCCATGTTTGCTCTGGCCGACCTGCATCTGGGAATATATCTGGTGAATCTTGTCTTCCCGGATGAGGTTTCTGATGGCCGGGGTCGTGATCATTACCTCGGCCGAGAGTGCCCGTCCCGAACCGTCAGCCTTGGGCAGCAGCTGCTGGGCCACTACGGCTTCAAGAATGAAGGCCAGCTGGGCCCTGATCTGGGCCTGCTGGTGGGAAGGGAAGGCGTCGATGATGCGGTTGATGGTCTGGACCGCCGAGTTGGTATGTAAGGTCGCGAAAACCAGGTGGCCGGTTTCGGCAATCGTCAGAGCCGCCTGCATGGTTTCAAGGTCGCGCATTTCGCCGATGAAAACGATGTCGGGGTCCTGTCTGAGGACATATTTCAGGGCGTTGGCAAAACCCTTGGTGTCCGAACCGATTTCACGCTGGTTTACGAGGCAGCTCTTGTGTTTATGGACAAATTCAATCGGATCTTCAATGGTTACAATATGATCATGTCTTTCGGTGTTGATCTTGTCCAGAAAAGAAGCCAGGGTTGTGGATTTTCCGCTGCCCGTGGGCCCGGTGACCAGGACCAGACCGCGCGGCAGATTTGTCAGCTTTTTGATGACCGGCGGCAGGCCGAGCTGGTCGATGGTCAGAATTTCATAGGGGATCATTCTGAATACCCCGGCCATGGCACCGCGCTGAACAAAGATGTTGACCCTGAAACGGGCCAGACCTTTGATGCCGAAAGAAAGATCCAGCTCCTGCTCCTCTTCAAACTGATGTTTCTGGGCTTCAGTCAGGATGGAATAAAGGAGTTCGCGTGTCTGGGGCGGTCCCAACTGCGGCATATCCATGGGGGTCAGGTCACCCTTGATTCTGAGCTGGGGCGGTGTGCCCGTGGTGATATGCAGGTCAGATGCGCCTTTCTCGACCATTTCCTTGAGCAGATCATAGATATTATATTCCAATTTTTTTCTCCTATCAGTCGGCCATGGTGGTTCTCAGCACTTCGGCCGCACTGGTCATTCCTTCGGCAAGTTTGGTAAGGCCGCTCTGCCGCAGGGTTTTCATGCCGCGGTTTATGGCCTCGGTTTTGATTTCGGCGGCCGAGGCTCCCATCAGGATGAGTTCCTTAAGGGTTTCGTCAACCGGCATGACCTCATACAGGGCGATCCGGCCTTTGTAACCCGTCTTGCCGCACTGCTGACAGCCGGCTCCCTTGTAACAGGTTGTCCGGCTGGCCTCTTCCGGCGACATCCCCATCTGGATAAGCGATTCAGATGTTATCTCCGGATCTTCCACTTTGCAGCTCTGGCAGACCTTCCTGGCAAGCCGCTGGGCAATGATCATATTGACCGAGGACGCCACCAGGAACGGCTCGATTCCCATATTAAGCAGCCGGTTTATGGTTGAAGGTGCATCGTTGGTATGCAGGGTGGACAGCACGAGGTGACCGGTAAGGGCGGCCTTGATGCCGATCTCGGCGGTCTCGAAGTCGCGGATCTCACCTACCAGGATTGTGTCGGGGTCCTGACGCAGGAATGAACGCAGGGCCGAGGCAAAGGTCAGACCGATTTCCTCGTGCATCTGGACCTGGTTGATGCCGGCCAGGTTGAATTCCACCGGATCTTCGGCGGTTGAGATGTTACAGTCAATTTTGTTCAGCTCCGACAGGGCTGAGTACAGGGTCGTGGTTTTACCGGATCCGGTCGGTCCGGTAACCAGCACCATGCCCCACGGTTTGTTGATGCCGTCTTTGAATCTTGTGAGGGCTTCCTCTTCAAAACCGAGCTTGGTCATATCGAGCTGGAGGTTGGCCTTGTCCAGAATACGCAGAACAACTTTTTCGCCAAAGAGGGTCGGCAGGACCGAGACCCGGAATTCGACCTCCTTGCCGTTTTGGATCCGGAGTTTGATACGCCCGTCCTGAGGCAGACGGCGTTCGGCAATGTCAAGTTTGGCCATGATCTTGAGGCGTGAGACGATGGCGTTCTTGAGCCGGAGCGGCGGCTTCATGACCTCCTGCAGCATGCCGTCCACCCTGAAGCGGATGCGCATAAATTTTTCATAGGGTTCGATATGGATATCACTGGCGCCTTTGTTGATGGCATCCACCAGGGTGAGATTGACAAGTTTGATAACCGGGGCCTGGTCGGCCTCTTTTTCCAGGTCGCCCACATTGGAATCGGCTCCTTCGGCGGCCAGTTCGATATCTTCATCGTCGCCCATGCTGCTGAGGGCTTCGTCCAATGAGGCGCTCTGGTCGTAGAAGTGGTCGATGGCCCACTTCATGGACTGCTCGGAAGTCACATAGACCTGAATGCTGTAGCCGGTAAGGAACTTGAGATCGTCCACTGCAAAGATATTGGTGGGATCGGTCATGGCGACCTTCAGGGTCTGTCCGTCACGATCAAAGGCGATGGCGTTGTATTTTTGGACAACGTTAAGCGGTATGATCCTTACGACATCGATGCTGGGATTCTGGTCCTTGAGCATCACCGGCGGGACGCCGTATTGTTGTCCCAGAAAATCGACCAGCTGTTCCTCGGTTATATGCCCCAGCTTAACCAGCTGGGAACCCAGCCTGAAACCCGTAGATTTCTGGGTCTCCTGAGCCTCTTTCAGCTGAGCTTCGGTTATCAGGGCACTGTGTATCAGTTTTTCGCCAATGCGCTCTTTTGCCATATATCTCCTCGTATTTGACTATCGGCAGTCGAATATCGCGACTTTAGCAGTAGTTTTAAATAGTTAAAATAGTTATGCCAGCCCCAGTTCTTCATCGATCCCGCACATGGCGTCAAGGGCCAGTTGGATGAAATCGTTAAGCTCCAGGTCCAGTTTTTTGCAGAGCAGGATTTTTTCCCGGCTGACATTCTGGGCAAAGCGGCTGTCCTTCATGCGTTTGGTGACCGATTTCAGCTTGACGCTCCTGATGCGTTTGTCGGGATAGACAAGGGTTACGGCGGTTATAAGGCCGGTTATGGTCTCCCCGGCGGTAATGGCAAAGTCCACCGGATTGGATCGTTCGCGGCCAAGCTGATCGGCGTTGTGGGCGATGATTGGTTCGGTCACCAACGGGCTAACCCCCATTTCTTCAAGGATCCGGGCTGTTTCCAGGCCATGGCGGTCCATGTGATCCTTGGTGCTATCATACTCGAGGTCCTGCAGGCGACCGATGAGCCCCCAGAGATCGGGGTCCTGATCAAATTTTGTGGCGAGTCCCTGCATCACCGCCTCGGAAGCCAGGCAGTGTTTTTTTAGGTTTTCCTGCTGGAGCGACTCGTTCATCAAAGCAAGGGCTTCTTTGCGGGTTATGCCATATTGGGAACTCATGATGAGGTCTTGCTCCTTTGGTCTCGGGCAGCGGAGAGCGAGACGACGCGGCTGTCCTTTGTGGCTGTGCGGGCAGCCTCATCGGTCGGGTTGCTATGGGATGCCGGCAGGGCGGTAAGCTGCATGGGGGTTCCCTGCATGGTAAAAGGCGTCCCGTTGATATATTCTTCCCTCAGAGTCCAGACAACCTTTTGGGGCGGAAATGTCAGCAGCAGCAGATGTACTCTCCACCAGTCTTTTTTTACATCCGGTTCAATGAGGTCAAGCCGGGCATAGACTGATGGCTTGTCATCAATGTGGACAACCAGAAGATCACCTATATTGCACATAAAACAGACATACCATAAACGATATAAAAATGACAATGTGTTCAATGCTTGAATTTTAAGGAGCGGTCCATAATAAAAGGTAAATGTGGCGGAAATTTGTTTAATGTGGTTGAACTAAGATATTGCACTCCAAATAAGAGACAGCAGGAATGAGAGATGGCCGAGAAAGTTTTATTTGTAGACGATGAAGAGTTTATCCTGGATATTGCCGAGGCGCTGTTCGCCGACAGGGGCATTGATGTGCTTACTGCAAATAATGCCCAGGATGCCCTGAAAACTGTCCGTAACAATGAAATCGCGGTGCTGGTATCGGACAACTGTATGCCCGGCATGAAGGGCATGGATTTATTGTCGCAGGTCAAAGTGATCTCGCCGGATACGGTTAAAATTTTGATGACCGGTTTTGCCGACCTGGATACGGCCATTGAAGCGATCAACCGGGTGGAAGTCTTCAGGTTTATTGCAAAACCCTGGGATAATCGTCAGCTTGTTGATGTGGTTGAAGAGGCCCTGAAACGTTACGGCCTGATCAGGTCGCTGAAGCAGGGCGACGAGGCCAGTGTATTTTCGCTTGTTACGGCGCTTGAACTCAAGGATCCGTATACCAGAGGACATTCGGAAAGGGTGGCGGAATATGCCCTGATGATAGCCGAGGCGATGGAGCTTAAGAATATCAAGGAGATCAGGATCGGTAGCTGGCTGCATGACTGCGGCAAGATTGGTGTTTCCGAAAATATCCTGCACTATGAGGGGCCTCTGGATGAGGCCGAACTGCATATTGTCAGAAATCATCCCATGTGGGGCGCCGAGGTTGCCCGGCATGCCATGCTGCCGGATCTGATTGTCAATATTGTCATGTGTCACCATGAGCGCTATGACGGCAAGGGTTACCCGGTCGGCATCAAAAGTGATGAGATTCCGATCGAGGCCAGGGTGGTGGCGGTTGCCGATGTCTACGATGCCTTGACCACCAAGCGGCCCTACCGGGACGCCTATGATATGGATAAGGCCCTTGAGATTTTAAGGTCGATGAGCGGGAATGTGCTGGATCCTGAAATTGTCCGGATCTTTGATCCGCTGGTCAGGGCGGCAGCTGCGCAATCCTGATCGGGGTCGGTTCGGGTTTGATTGAACACCTTGATTACCCGGTTCTCGAGCTTATTATTTAATGTTGCGCTGTGTATTTTGCCGTGGTTTGTTCTGCCGTCTTTCGGGCAGGAATGAAGTTTTAAAGATGTTTCCAGCGGAAAGAAAGGAGGAACAGCCATGCGAAAAAGTTTCTCAGAAAAGATTCTTGAATATTTCAGGCAGAGGCGGCAGGATGCCCTGACCGGCCGGAAACATCCTTCAACGTCATCCAAAATGCTGACGGAAGGATTCTATCGTCTGCGCGATGCAATGTATCCCTGGAGCAATCGTCGTCAGAATGAGCGGGTGCGGATGAGCGATGCGCTGGTCACCCTTACCGAGGAAAATGGCCGGATGCATGCCGGAAATCTCAAGGATATCAGTCTGGGCGGAGTGTTTGTGAAAACCCGTGACCTTCTGGATACCGGTCTGCGTCTGGCAGTTGATATCCGGGGTGATGCGGGTAACCGGCTGTATAAGAACGGGGTTGTCCTGAGGCACGCAAGGTCGGGGATAGCGATGGAATGGACCGGAAACTCAAATGATGTGGCGGAGTTTTTGGCCTATCGGAAAAACTCCCCCAATATTACCTATTGATTCAGGCGTGATTCCAGAATTCACGCTCGTCACCGTGATCGGTTGTATAAAGGATTTCCTTGAGGCGGCTCTGCAGCCAGACTTCCTTGAAGAGGGTCTTGGGGTCGTCGCCGGTCATCTTTGAATAATTTTTCATGAACAGCATCCGGATGGGCAAGGGGACATCGCGGGGGATGCTGTTGTTGATCTGTGCCAGGTTTTTGATTTTCTTGGCCGGCGACAGCTGCTGGTAGTGAACAACTTTGTCCGTATCCACCAGATAAAATTTTATCTCATCTGGATCCACCAGGACGTTACAGGCCTTGAGGTCGGCATGATAGATGCCGCGGGCGTGCATGAACCCGATCATCCTTCCGTATTCGGAAATAAGGCGGTAGCGGTAGCGGACCTCCATGGTGTTGAGGTCATGATAAAGCAGGCGGTCAAAATTTTTGAGTCTCAGGGCACTGGTGACAATGGCGCTGGTCTTGTCATTGAAGATTACCAGGGCAATCGGCCCGGCCACATTGATACCGTTGAAGTGCAGGGTCAGCAGGCCCTTCCAGGATCGCAGGGCATAGGGCTCGGTGGCCGGCTTGGGTTTGCGGTATGATTTGACGCAGAAATTGTCCACCAGGCTCACCTGGGTCTTGTCCTGTTTTTTGAGCACATTCTCGCCGGTATCAAGATTTTTGCGGTGTGCGGCAAGAAGCCTGTCCAGCTCCAGCTGGTCGTTGCCCATATAGATCCAGGCCTGATAGTCGGGGGTCTGCACCTCACGGGTAAAGCTGCTCTGCTGCTGGCAGCGTTTGATAAAATCCTCGGCCCTGCTGCGGGCTGCACCATGGGCCATGACTTTGATTTTGGCGAGCAGTTTTTTGTGGTCGATCTCCGGCAGAAGATGTTCAAGGTGGGCCATGATCATTTTATCATCGAAGACATAGATGCTCATTATCTGAGCAAACATCCTGGCAATATCTTTTGTCTTGAGGATCTTTTTTTTGCGGACCTCATAGGCATCCACCAGAAACGGGGTCTGCTCCTGATCAAGCACAATATTGCCCCAGTGCAGGTCATTATGGATGAATTTGTTTTCCAGCAGGCTGACAGTCATATCAAGCATGATTTTTTTCTGCAGGGCCGGTTCAAATTCATAGAGCGGGGTACCCGGGGTTATGGCACGGGTTATGACCGCGGAGCGTGCGCCGGACCGGTATTCGCTGATGACTTCAGGGACATTGATGCCGGCTGTGCCAAGCTGCTCGAAGGTGCGGGCCTCTTTGGCCGTTCTGGGAGCCAGGCGGTTTGTCAGTGAATCGGCGAACGATTCGGGGTGGTAGATTTTTATATAACCCCACGGTTCACTGTCACGTGAAAGCCGGTAGACACTGCGGGAGTTTTTCTTTTGTACCAGCTCCCAGTGATATCCTTCGAGATCGGAATCCCAATAGTCCATGGTGCTCAAGGCTCCTTAAAACAGGTTAAACTTCTTTTTTGTCTTGGCCTTTGGAATCGAGTGCAACTCCTCTTGGGATATCTCGGCATAGCGCTGCAGCAGCTGTTTCTGTTCGGAATTGAGCTTGGTGGGGATGGCCACATTGATGATTACGTTGATATCTCCGCTGCCGGACCCTTTAAGATGTTTAATTCCGCTGCCCTTGATGGTGTAAACCTGGCCGGGCTGGGTTCCGGGTTTGATTTCCAGTTCTGCCTCGTCCTCCAGGGTGGGGACATCGATCGCTGTTCCGAGCGCGGCCTG
>CAYWBU010000008.1:18874-27624 GCA_964456565.1 uncultured Bacteriovoracaceae bacterium
TACAAAGGATATGGGGATCTCCAGAATGAGGTTGTCACCCTGACGCTGGAATATCTTGTGCGGTTTCACCACGATGATGACATACAGGTCGCCGGGGGGACCTCCGAATTCGCCGAGCTCGCCTTCCCCGGATATGCGCATGGCCGCACCCGTATCCACTCCGGCCGGGATTTTGACAGAAAGATGTTTTTTTCTGGTGGTCAATCCTGATCCGCGGCAGTCCCGGCACTTTTCGGCGATAAACTGGCCGGTTCCCCGGCAGTCCGGGCAGGTGGTGCTGATGGTAAAAAAGCCCTGGGAACGGTAGACCTGACCCTTGCCGCCGCAGGTCTGGCAGGTCTCCGGCTGAGTGCCGGGTTTGGCGCCGCTGCCGTCACAGACGGAGCATTTTTCGGTCTTGGGGATCTCAATTTCGATCTCGGTGCCCTTGGCGGCGGCTTCAAGATTGATTTCCGTTTCATAACGCAGGTCGGCGCCCCTTACCGGACGGCGGCGGCCCGAGCGGCTGCGGCCGGACGAGAAGCCGAACATCTCGCCAAACAGATCTGAAAAACTGTTGAAAATATCATCGGCCCCGGAAAAACCGCTGAAGCCTGATCCCTGCAGTCCCTCGTGGCCGTACTGGTCATAGATGCGGCGTTTTTCGGTGTCATGCAGGACCTCATAGGCCTCGGAGGCCTCCTTGAAACGTTCCTCGGCATCCTTGTCGCCCGGATTGCGGTCCGGGTGATATTTCATGGCGAGCTTACGGTAGGATTTCTTGATTTCCTCGGCAGTGGCGGAACGCGCCACCCCGAGGATTTCGTAGTAGTCTTTCTTGATCATGGTTTAATCGCGCAGATTGATCTTTCCTTCGGCGATTTCCCTCAGAGAGGTGACAACTTCCCTGTTTTCCTTGCGTTTCGAAAGAGGGTCGGCACCTTTCATCAGCTGTTTGGTGCGTTTTGACGCAGCCCTGGCCAGAGAAAAACGGTCGGTGACTTTTTCCAGACAATCTTCAACGGTAACTCTTGCCATATTTACCTTCCTATCTATTTATTGTTGTTGATATATATTAAGCCTGATGTTCTGTAAAGACAGTCAGGCAGTTTTGGTGGTTAAACAAAACTGCCCTCAGCCTAATGCCATACTATCGGGTTGACGTCAAGTTTGATGGGTCAGTGTGAGTGTGGAGGTTTTTCTTGCGATAAAGGCAATGTCGTGCTAAGAATGGCGCATAAAAGGTGAAAATGTTTTCACGAAATAGCGTATAAAGCATTATAGGCAAAAGGTCGTAAGCTGGTGATTGAAATGGGAGCGGCCGGTTTCTTGATCGGACTATTCCATTTGGCGGGTTACCTGATATAATAAACAGAGTAAGCTGCTCAAATTTCTGACATTTATTAATAAAAGGGGGAACCATAATGACAGTTTCTTATAAAGAGCTCGGTCTGGTAAATACGCGCGAGATGTTTAAAAAGGCCGTTGATGGCGGCTATGCCGTCCCGGCGTATAACTTTAATAATCTTGAACAATTGCAGGCCATTGTGGCGGCCTGTGTCGAGTCCGAGTCGCCGGTGATCCTGCAGGTCTCCAAGGGGGCCCGGGCCTATGCCAATGAGACCCTGCTGCGCTATCTGGCTCAGGGCGCGACCGCCTATGCCAAAGAGCTTGGCAAGGCCATTCCCATTGCCCTGCACCTGGATCACGGAGATTCGTTCGAGACCTGCAAATCCTGTATCGATTCAGGGTTTTCCTCGGTCATGATCGATGCCTCGCACATGTCGTTTGACGACAATATCGAACTTACCAAAAAGGTCGTGGAATATGCGCACCAGTTTGATGTGACGGTGGAGGCCGAACTGGGGGTTCTGGCCGGGGTCGAGGATGAAGTGGTCGCTGAAAAATCCACCTACACCAAACCGGAAGAGGTTGTGGAGTTTGTGGAACGCACCGGCTGCGATTCGCTGGCCATTTCCATCGGAACCTCGCACGGCGCCAACAAATTCAAGCCCGAACAGTGCACCCGCAATGCCGATGGTGTCCTGGTTCCGCCGCCCCTGGCCTTTGATGTCCTTGAGGAGATCGAGAAGCAGATTCCGGGCTTCCCCATTGTGCTGCACGGTTCATCATCGGTGCCGCAGGAATATGTGACCATGATCAACCAGTATGGCGGCGCCCTGAAAGATTCCATCGGGATTCCCGAAGAACAGCTGCGCCGGGCCTCCAAGTCGGCGGTCTGCAAAATCAATATCGATTCCGACGGCCGTCTGGCCATGACCGGCATGGTCCGCAAGGTTCTGGCCGAAAAACCGGCTGAATTTGATCCGCGCAAATTTCTCGGTCCGGCCCGCGATGCCCTCAAGGAGATGTATATCCGCAAGAACAAAGAGGTGCTCGGATCGGCGGGCAAGGCCTGAGCGTCTAGGGATAGAAATTAAAAAAGGCGTCCTCTTGGGGACGCCTTTTTTTGTGAGGGCTATTCAGTTTTTTTTGGCGAATTCGACATATTCCAGGACATCATCGCGTGAGCCGATGATCAGCGGCACCCGCTGGTGGATGTCAGTCGGTTTGATGTCCAGGATGCGCTCATAGCCGGTGGAGGCATAGCCGCCGGCCTGCTCGGCAATATAGGCCAGGGGATTGGCTTCATACAGCAGCCGCAGTTTGCCGGTGGGTTTCTGGGGATCACGGGTATCTTCGGGGTACAGGAAGATGCCGCCGCGCAGCAGGTTGCGGTGGAAATCGGCCACCAGCGATCCGATGTAACGGGCCGTATACGGGCTGCCGGTATGGTTCTTGTCTGATTTGAGGTAGTCGATATATTCGCGGGTGCCCGGTTTCCAGTAGTTGTAATAGGCCTCGTTGGCACTGAAGATCTTGCCGCGCTGGGGCATCTGGATGTTTTCATGCGACAGCACAAATTCGCCCACACTGGGATCCAGGGTGAATCCGTTGACGCCGTTGCCGGTGGAATAGACCAGGATGGTGCTGGAGCTGTAGACGATATAGCCGGCCCCGAACTGTTTGTAGCCGGGCTGCAGGCAGTCTTCGGCAGTGCCGTCAACGCCGGCCGGTGAAACACGCTTGAAGATGCCGAAGATGGTGCCGATGGAGACATTCACGTCGATATTGCTGGAACCGTCCAGCGGGTCGAACATGACGACGTAGTCGCCTTTGGGATATTCCTTGGGGATCAGGACAATCTTTTTTTCCTCTTCGGAGGCCATGGCGCAGACCTTGCCGATGTAGTTCAAGGCATTGATAAAGACCTTATTGGCATAAACATCCAGTTTCTGGACGTCTTCGCCCTGGACATTCTTGGACCCGATACCGCCCAGGATATCTTCGGCCAGGCCGGCCTGACCCACGGCGGCCGCGACCATCTTGGCCGCAAAAACGATCTGACTGAGGATTGAGGAAAAATCTCCGCGTCCTCCGTAACGGCGCTGCTCGTTAAGGATGTGCCGTTCAATGGTTACGATTTCTTCATTCATGAGCGCCTCCTAAAAGGATGAAATAATAGATGTCAATGCCGACAACATGTGCATGATATCACCTGAGGGTAAAAAAGCAAGATTATGTAAGAGTTATTGAAATGCAGGTTGAGATTATTTTTTGTTTGACAGCTGTCTTGTTTCTGTTTATAGAAACAAGACATGAACGCAAGCGAACTGAAAAATATCTTTCTGAACTGGTGGTGGCAGATCCGTAACGTTGCGGGAGGGTTTGCGCGAACCTAGTTCTTGTGTTCAAGAAAACAAAGACAAAGCGGCAGGCCCTTGAAGGGTCTGCCGCTTTTTTTATGACTGAAGGATAAATGATGATCAGAATTGTCAGAGAAAAAAATAACCGGGCCGTGGCCGTCATCAAGCGGCTGCTGATTGACACCCTGACTCCGGTGCGGGCCTATCATGCCCTGGCTGGTGACGGCGACGGCTTCCTGCTGGAGTCCATCCCGGGCAGCTACAGCTTTATCGGGACCTTTGCCGCAGCCGGCGGCATCATTGTGGATGAAACGGCCCGGCCTGAGTGGGACAACCTGCCCGTCTTTGACTTTGAGTTTGAGGCCGAGGACCTGCCGCCGTTCATGGGCGGCTATGTGGGTTACCTGGGCTATGAAATGGTGCGCGGCGTGGAAAGCCTGCCGGCTGCCAAAGGTGCATCCGGCTTCCCTCAGGCCCTTCTGGGACGGGTGGAGACCTTTATGATGTTCGATCATCTGCGTCAGGGAATATCGCTGGTGCATGTGATCACCGCTGAAGACGTCAGTGATGCCGATGCCCTGACAAGGGCGGCCGCCGGATTTGACGAAATTGAAAGGCGCCTGCAGCAGGATGATGTCCCGCAGCTTCCGCCGGCCGGAGGCGGAAGACTGAAAGACCTTTCCATCAGTGATGAGGATTACCGTCAGGCAGTTATTAGGGCCCGCGAATATATCCGGGCCGGCGATATCATGCAGGTGGTGCTTTCCAGACGGATGGATCTGGCGGTCGATGACCAGCCCTTTGATGTCTACCGGAGGCTGCGCCAGATCAATCCCTCGCCCTACCTCTTCTATATAAGGCTGCAGGGCGTAACCCTGATCGGGTCCTCGCCGGAGGTGATGGTCAAGCTTGAAGACGGGGAGATCACTGCCCTGCCCATTGCCGGCACGCGTCCCCGGGGTAAAACGCCTGAGCAGGACCGGGATCTGGCCGCGGAACTGCTGGCTGACGCCAAGGAACGTGCCGAACACCTGATGCTGCTGGACCTGGCGCGTAACGATGTGGGCCGGGTGGCCGAGCCCGGCAGCGTGAAGGTTGCCGAACGCGAACAGGTCAAATTTTATTCGCATGTGATGCATATTGTATCAAGGGTGACCGGCCGCAAACAGGCTGATCTTGATGGTATAGACGTGCTCAAGGCCTGTTTCCCTGCGGGCACGGTCTCCGGGGCGCCCAAGGTGCGGGCCATGGAGATCATTGCCGAGCTGGAAAAATCCAGGCGCGGGCCCTATGCCGGGGCGGCGGGCTATATCTCGTTTAACGGCAATGTGGATACGGGCATTGCCATCCGCACCATCTTCATGAATGCAGAGCAGGCCTGCATCCAGGCCGGCGCCGGCATTGTGTGGGACTCGGACCCGCAACGCGAACTGGAGGAGACCAACAACAAGCTGAAGGCCCTGAGCGCGGCCCTGGGAGGTATCGCATGATCCTGATGATCGATAACTTTGATTCGTTTACCTACAACATTGTGCAGGCTGTCAGAAATATGGAGGTTGAAGTGGCAACCGTGCGCAACAATGCCATCTCCCCGGATGAGATCGCCGCCCTTGATCCCGACGGCATCATCGTTTCCCCCGGACCGGGACGGCCGGCGGATGCCGGCATTTCCATGGAGGTGATCAGTCGTTTTTACCGCGACAAGCCCTTGCTGGGGGTCTGCCTGGGCCATCAGTGTATCGCCGAGGTCTTCGGCGGCACCATCTGTCAGGCCGGGGACGTGATGCACGGCAAACTTTCATCCATCAGTCATGACGGCTGTGGTCTCTTTGCCGGCATCCCCCAGGATTTTGCGGCGGTCCGCTATCATTCGCTGGCCGTGGCAGACGGGAGCCTGCCGCAGGAGCTGATCTGCTGCGCGCATACGGCGGACGGCGAAATCATGGCCCTGCGTCACGCAGAGTATCAGCTCTACGGGCTGCAGTTCCACCCGGAATCAATCGCCACCGAGTTTGGTGAAAAACTTATCGAAAATTTTGTTGATCTGACAAGGAGCGCATTATGAAAGACCTGATTGAAAAACTTATTCTGAGACAGGATCTGACAGAGTCCGAGATGCGGCAGGCCTTTGAGGCCATCATGAGCGGCTCGGTGAGTGAAAGCATGATCAGCGCCTTCCTGGTGGGACTGCGCGCCAAGGGCGAGAAGCCGGCCGAGATCGCGGCCGCGGCCCATATCATGCGCGCCAAGGCGCGTCCGGTTACGGTTGACTATGACGTGATCGACACCTGCGGCACGGGCGGCGATTATGCCTCGACCTTCAATATCTCGACGGCCGTGGCCATCCTGCTGGCCGGGGCCGGGCTCAAGGTGGCCAAGCACGGCAATCGTTCGGCCAGTTCATCTTCGGGCAGCGCGGACTGTCTTGAGGCCCTCGGCGTTCCCATTATGCTGGAACCGCAGGCCGTGACCGCCGATATCGACGCCAAGGGCTTCGCCTTCATGTTTGCCCCGGCCTACCATCCCAGCATGAAATATGCCATGCCGGTGCGCAAGACCTTGGGCATCAAGACCATCTTCAATATTCTGGGACCGCTGGCCAATCCGGCGCGGGCCCATTTCCAGGTCATGGGGGTCTATGCCGACGAACTGATCGAACCTATAATCGAGACTCTGGCCATCATGGGGCTCAAGGGGGCCATGGTGGTGCATTCCGGACTGGATGAGGTCTCGGTGGAAAAGCCGACCCGCTATGCCCGGCTCAAGGATGGCCGGATTGAAAGCGGCTATATCAAACCTGCCGATGCCGGGATCAGGATATCAAGCGTTGCCGCGCTCAAGGTGTCTTCGGCCGCTGAATCGGCGGCCCTGGTGGAAAAAATCTTCAGCGGCGAGGAGACCGGAGCGCCGCTGGATGCGGTGCTGCTGAATGCCGGGGCGGCCTTCATGGCTGCCGGTCGGGCCGCTGATATCCGCGAGGGCGTGGAGC
This sequence comes from uncultured Bacteriovoracaceae bacterium, assembly GCA_964456565.1. GTDB lineage: Bacteria > Desulfobacterota > Desulfomonilia > UBA1062 > UBA1062 > CAYWBU01. Next base: position 25,550 of record CAYWBU010000008.1, read on the forward strand.
TGGCCCGCGGAACCGTTGCAAGGGGCGACGCCATGGCGGCCCTGGAGAGGCTGCGGGTCTGATGGACTTTCTGGAGCGCATGTATATGGCGGCGCAACGCCGGGCTGCCATGCTGGATGAACCGGAGGTGCTGACCGATCTGCCGCGGCGCGATTTCAAGGCGGCGCTCAGAGGGCTCGGAGTGATTGCCGAAGTCAAATATGCCACCCCGGCCGAAGGTTCGCTGGGGATCAAGGCCGCGCCGGAAGAACTGGCCTGCCGGTATGGGGAGCTGGGGGCGGTGGCCATTTCGTGCCTGACGGAACCTGAATATTTCAAGGGCTCCCTGGATAACTTGGGCCGTATCCGCAAGGCCGTGGATCTGCCGCTGCTGATGAAAGATTTCATCGTGGATGAGCGCCAGATTATGCATGGCCGGGCCCGGGGGGCGGATGCCTTTTTGCTGATCAGCGAGATGCTTTCAGCGGAAGAACTGGCCGGACTGTATGCCTGTGGACAGAGTCTCGGGATGGATGTGCTGGTGGAAGTGCACGGTCCGGCCGGGCTCGAAAAGGCCGTTGATGTAGGCGCGGAGATCATCGGGGTCAACTGCCGTGATCTGAAGACCCTCAGGGTCAATCCGGTGGTGCATGCCGTGATGGCCGCAATGCTGCCGTCAAATATCTGCAAGGTGGCTGAGAGCGGCATCGACAGTAATGCCTGTCTGCGGGATCTGGCAGACCTGAACTATGACGCCGTGCTGGTGGGACGGGCCGTGATGAATCCGGAACTGAGAGAGGAGATTTTAAGATGTGGGTGAAGATCTGCGGGATCACGCGCTATGCGGATGCATTGCGGGCCCAGTGTTATGGGGCGGATGCCATCGGTTTTGTGCTGACGGCGAGTCCGCGTCGGATCGCGGTATCCGAGCTGAAAAATTGGATCGGCCGCATAACGGATATGGAAAAGGTGGGCGTCTTCAACGGTGAGGATCCGGTTGCGATCTACCGGCTTGCCCGGGAGCTCGGGCTGGATACGCTCCAACTGCACGGCGGCATTGATGAACGCCATAACTTTCTGGCGCGGGATTTCAGATTGATCGAAGCCCTGGAAAGCGCAGACGTGATACCCGAGCGCAGGTTTGAGCGCCGCATTCTGCTGGATGCCAGCCGGGGGCGGGGCATCCGTTCTGCGGTGGCCAGGGTTGATCAGGCCTTTATCATGGCCGGCGGCCTTGATCCGCAGAATGTCAGAGCGGCCATCGGCGCGGCGCGCCCGGCCGGGGTGGATGTCAGCTCCGGGGTGGAGGTTGCGCCGGGAATCAAGGACAGGGAAAAAATGCTTAAATTTATACAGGAGGCCAAGGCATGAAAGGCTACTTTGGAGATTTTGGCGGGCAGTATGCGCCGGAGACCTTGATCCCGGCTCTCAGTGAATTGGAGACGGTGGCTTTTGAGGCCTTTGACGATCAGGCCTTCATGCAGGAATATGAAAACTACCTGAAACATTATGTGGGGCGGCCCTCGCCGCTGACCAGGGCCGAACGGCTGTCACAGCATTACGGCCTGGATGTCTGGCTCAAACGTGAAGACCTGAACCACACCGGTTCCCACAAGATCAACAATGTCATGGGTCAGATCCTGCTGGCCAAACGCATGGGCAAGAAACGTGTGGCGGCCGAGACCGGCGCCGGCCAGCACGGGGTAGCCACGGCCACGGCCTGTGCCCTGATGGGCCTGGAATGTGTGATCTATATGGGCGCCGTGGATGTGGCACGCCAGAAGATGAATGCCGAGCGCATCAGACTGCTGGGAGCGACCCTGGTGCCGGTCACCAGCGGCTCGCAGACCCTGAAGGATGCCGCCAGCGAGGCCTTCCGCGACTGGGTCGCCAATGTGGACACGACCTATTTCCTGTTCGGGTCGGCCCTGGGACCGCATCCCTATCCGACCATTGTGAGGACCTTCCAGTCCGTCATTGGCCGCGAGGCCCGGGCCCAGATCATGGAACTGACCGGCAAGCTGCCGGATGCCATCATGGCCTGCGTCGGCGGCGGCAGCAATGCCATCGGGATCTTTTCGGCCTTCATCAATGAC
>CAYWBU010000009.1:0-2548 GCA_964456565.1 uncultured Bacteriovoracaceae bacterium
ATGGTCTCGGTATCTTCCTGCAGGGTCTCAAAATCGGCCACCTTGGGTTTTCTGAGATAGGCCTCGGTCAGTCCGGCAAACCAGCCGGCCGCCAGGGTGGGATTCAGCGAGGTGATGGGCGAGGCCAGCCCGGCCACCAGGATGGTCAGCGGATGACCCCAGGCGATCAATGCCCCCAGGGCGGCAAACACCGCATTGGATATCATCCACCAGGCAATCATCTCGACCCCCTGGTCAACTCCGCCGTAAAAAAAACCGATTGCCACCAGCCCAAAGATCACGGCCGGGATGATCCATTTGGCATAACTCTTCTTTTTGGGAGGCACCCACTCCAGTTCGGCGATATCAACCGCCGGACCGTCCATCCTGGCCTTCATGCCCTGCATGTGGCCGGCGCCCACCACGGCCAGGGGACGGCGGGCCTCAACTTCCGCAAGTTTGGCCGCCATGTACGCGTCGCGCTCGTCAATCAGCACCTTTTTGATATTGGGGGCCTCCTTGCCGATCTCGTCAATGGCCGCCGTGAGCATGTCTTTTTCCTTGAGCTGCTCGATCTCGTCCTCGTCAAAATCCTCGCCGCCCAAGATTGAACCCAGGGAGGTCCACAGCAGCTTCATCTTTTCAGCAAAACTCAGACTGCGCCAGACCCGCTGCAGGGTTATCTGGATGGGCCGGTCGATCAGGGCCACCGGAATCCCCTGCGCTTCGGCGGCGGCAATGGCCGCAACCATCTCCTCCCCCGGTTTGACCCCCAGCTGCGACCCGATCCTTTTCTGGAATGAGGCCATCACCAGATTGGCGAGCAGGAACCCGGACTTTTTCTCCTTGATGACCCGCACGATATCCATCTCGCGCCAGAGATTGGGATTGCGGATGTTGTCATAGCGGCCCTGGCATAATTCCACCGCCACCAGATCAGGCTGCACCTCGGCAATGGCATCCTCCACCTCTTCAACCGAATTGCGCGAAACATGGGCCGTGCCCACCAGGACAATCTCTTTGTTGGGTTGCGTGATCTTTTCAATCGGCATGTTGCAGGGTTATAGCCACTCCGCTTGCGGGGGTCAAGCGCAAGAAATGTATAAAATTTTTACACATCTTCCTTAACACCAGGCTGATATTGACTTTTTAATATTTGCAAACTATCACTATGCGATGATTTCAGACAATGAAGGCCGCAAACTCACCCGCAAGGAACGCGAAAAAGAATTCCGCAAACAGGCCATCCTGGAAGTCGCCAAGGATGTCTTCAAACGCGAGGGCTACAACAATGCCGGAATGGCCCAGATAGCCTCCGAGGCCGAACTCAGCGTCGGGACCCTCTACCAGAGTTTTCCCAACAAGGTGACCCTCTTTGCCGAGGTGGTTCTGCAGCATCTTGACGAAGGCCGTAATGAACTGGAGGCCATCGTCCGCAAACAGAAAACCTGGCAGGACAAACTGCAGACCTTCCTGGAACTCTATCTCAGCTGGGCCAGCGGCGAACAGCCCGATTACATGAAGACCATCATTGATCTCTACTACTCGCCCGATCCCGATATCGCCCCGGACGTCCAGGAAAAATTCAGGACCCTGGAAAGCTCCGCCACCGCCATCGTGCGCGACATCCTGATGCAGTCCGACGATCTCGATGTTGATGTCGACCCCAACTTTGCCGCCATCATCCTGACCGGATCCCTCAACTCCATCTACCGCAGCTGCAGCATCGGCCTGCTCGAGAAAGCTCCGGTCGAATATATCCCCGACATCCGCAAAGTCCTCTTCAAATAGCACATTCCAGACCTGGCCAGCACACGGTTGACATAGTCCCGGAGAGGATCTATATAGATTTTGTTAGCAGACAACCTCGGTGAGTGCTAAGAGGAAAAGATGACCGGGCTCAACGACAGAGACAAGACCATACTTGGCGCCATCATCCAGGAATATATCGAAACCGGCGAACCGGTGGGATCCAGGGTGGTGGCCCGCAAATATATGACAACCATATCTCCGGCCACGGTCCGCAACACCATGGCGGACCTGGAGGATCTGGGTTTTCTGTATCAGCCGCATGTCTCGGCCGGCCGCATTCCCACGCCCGAGGGCTTCCGCCTCTATCTGGCGGAGATCGTACGCATGAAAAAACTCAATGCCGGCCACAAGAACCTGATCAAAAACCATCTCTCCAGCCCCTCCTCCAACCTCACCGACAAGCTCAAGGAGGCGTCCTCCCTGTTGTCCGGCATCTCAAGCAACGCCGCCATCGTGATCCTGCCGCGCATGGACTCGTTCTTTTTCCGGCGCATCGAGTTTCTCAGGCTGGACAACAACCGCGTGCTGGTGATCCTGGTAAGCCAGTCCGGGATGGTCTATAATCATATTATATACGGCGAAGACCTCTCGCAGGACGAGCTGCAGAAATATGCCAATTATCTCAACGACCAGTTTTCCGGACTCACCATCGAGGAGATGCGCGACTGCCTGCTGAGTGAACTGTCCAGCGAAAAGGGACGCTTCGACCTCATGATCAAAAAGGCCCTGAGCCTGGGCGTCATGGCACTGTGTTACC
>CAYWBU010000009.1:2558-27178 GCA_964456565.1 uncultured Bacteriovoracaceae bacterium
TCCACGACACCCCTGATATGGTAATGAACGGTAAGGAAAGCGTCTTCAGAAGCCCTGAGCTGACGGACATGGATCGCCTGCGGGAGATTGTCAGCGCCTTTGAGGACAAGTCCCGGATCGTGCGCATCCTGAACAAGATGCTGGACGTGCCGGGCGTCAAGGTCCTGCTGGGGGACGACATGAGCCAACTCGGCATGAATGATTTCAGCATTATTGCCAGCGGATATTCAAGGCGGGGCACGCCGGTGGGATCACTGGGCGTGATCGGCCCCTTGAGGATGGACTATTCCCGGGTGATTCCCCTGGTGGAATATATGTCAAAAGTTTTAAGCAATCTTTTGGAGGATGCCTGATATGAATGATGAAAAAGTTGAGATCGCAACCGAAGAAACGGAAGAATCTCAGATCGCGGAGCCCGAGGCTGCCGCAGAAGCCGAGGACATGGAGGCCCAGCTTGCCGACTACAAGGACAGATATGTCCGGGCCCATGCCGAAATGGACAACCTGCGCAAGCGTTTCGACCGCGAACGCCAGGAGATCGTCAAGTATTCCAAGGACTCTTTGCTGCGGGACTTTCTGAGGGTCTATGATGCCATTGAAAAATCCATCCAGATGGCCCATGAGCATCATCCGGACGATGAAAGTTTCGCCGAAGGTCTTAAGATGACCGAAAAGATCCTGCTGGACATCTTGAAACAGAACCATGTCACACCTATAGAAACAAAAGACGTGGCCTTTGACCCCAATTTTCATGAGGCCCTGATGCAGATAAACAGGGAAGACATGGAGTCGAACATGGTGGTTGACGAACTTGAAAAAGGATTCATGCTGCACGATCGGGTTCTGAGACCGGCAAAGGTTACGGTATCACAGTAGCAGAAAAGGAACGGGAGGATATTTAGAATGGGAAAAATATTGGGAATTGACCTTGGAACAACAAACTCCTGCATGGCCATCATGGATGCGGGCGAACCAAAGGTTATTGCAAATGCCGAAGGCACCAGAACCACTCCGTCGGTGGTGGCTTTTGCCAACTCGGGCGAAAGGCTCGTGGGTCAGGTGGCCCGCCGGCAGGCCATAACGAACTCCGAAAAGACCCTCTTCGCCATCAAGCGCCTTATCGGAAGACGCTTTGAGGACAAGGAGGTCCAGAAGGACATCGGCATCATGCCGTTCAAGATCGTCAAAAATGACAACAACGACGCGGCCATCGATATCGACGGGCGCAGCTACGCCCCGCCGGAGATTTCGGCCATGGTCCTGCAGAAACTCAAGAAGGATGCCGAGGCCTACCTCGGCGAAACCATAACCGAGGCCGTGATCACGGTGCCGGCCTATTTCAACGACTCCCAGCGCCAGGCCACCAAGGATGCCGGCAAGATCGCCGGATTCGAGGTCAAACGCATCATCAACGAGCCCACCGCGGCCGCTTTAGCCTACGGTCTTGACAAAAAGACCGAGGAAAAGGTGGCAGTCTTCGACCTCGGCGGCGGAACCTTCGACATCTCGATCCTTGAGATCGGGGACGGGGTCTTCGAGGTGAAATCCACCAACGGCGACACCCACCTGGGCGGCGAGGACTTCGACAACCGCATCATCGACTATCTGGTGGCCGAATTCAAAAAGGAGACCGGCATCGACCTCAGCCATGACAAGATGGCCCTGCAGCGTCTCAAGGAAGCCGCCGAAAGGGCCAAGCATGACCTTTCCTCCATGATGGAGACCGAGATCAACCTGCCCTTCATCACGGCCGACCAGTCCGGCCCCAAACATCTCAACATGAAACTGTCACGCTCCAAGCTGGAATCGCTGGTGGACGACATCATCACCAAACTGGACGAACCCTGCAAAAAGGCCCTCAGCGATGCCGGGCTCAAGGCCTCGGAGATCGATGAGGTCATCCTGGTGGGCGGCCAGACCAGAATGCCCAAGGTCCAGGAAAGGGTGAAGGAGATCTTCGGCAAGGAACCCCACAAGGGCGTCAACCCCGATGAGGTTGTGGCGGTCGGCGCAGCCATCCAGGGCGGTGTCCTGGGCGGCGACGTCAAGGATGTCCTGCTGCTGGACGTGACTCCGCTGTCGCTCGGAATCGAGACCCTGGGCGGCGTCATGACCAAGATCATTGAGCGCAACACCACCATCCCCACCAAGAAATCCCAGGTCTTTTCCACCGCCGAGGACAACCAGAACGCGGTTACCATTCGCGTATTCCAGGGCGAACGCTCCATGGCGGCCGACAACAAGCTGCTGGGACAGTTTGACCTGGTAGGCATTCCGCCGGCCCCCAGGGGCATCCCGCAGGTCGAGGTGAGCTTCGACCTCGACGCCAACGGCATCCTGCACGTCTCGGCCAAGGACAAGGCCACCGGCAAGGAACAGACCATCAAGATCACCTCCTCGTCCGGCCTCAGCGAAGACGACATCAACCGCATGGTGCGCGAGGCCGAAGAGCACGAGACCGACGACAAGAAGCGTCAGGGTCTGGTGGAGGCCAAGAACAGGGCCGACAGCCTGGTCTACACCACCGAGAAGACCCTCAGCGAACATGGCGACATGATTGATGCCCAGACCAGATCCGGCATCGAGAATGCGGTCAACGACCTCAAGAGCGCCATGCAGTCGGATGATACCGAGCTGATCAACAAGAAGATGGAAGAGCTGACCATGGCCTCCCACAAGCTGGCCGAAGCCATGTATGCCTCGGCCGCTCAGGAAGCCGAAGGCGCTCCGGGTGCCGGAGCTGAAAGTTCCGCCCAGGCCGATGACGACACGGTCATGGATGCCGAGTTTGAAGAGGTTCAGGGCGACAAGTAAGCTGCTGATAATTCAACCGCAAAGCGGGACAGGACCTGTCCCGCTTTTTTTATTTCAGTTCGATTGTATTTTTAACCGACTATATTATAATGCTTCTATTAGCTGCGCGTAAGCACCTGTTGGAATTCGGAGGTTTTGCATGAGAGATGTCTCGGTTGGTTTCCTGTGGCACATGCACCAACCCTACTATAAAGATCCCGTTTCCGGCACCTACAGCATGCCCTGGGTCAGGCTCCATGCCGTCAAAGGCTATTATGACATGGTGGCCGTGCTGGAAGATTTTCCGCAGATCCGCTGCACCTTCAACCTGGTGCCGTCGCTGCTGACCCAGCTGATCGACTATACTGAAAACGGCTTAAGAGACAGCGATTACCTCATATCCGCCAAACCCGCCTCGGACCTCTCCCAGGATGAAAAGGAACAGATTATCGGCCGTTTTTTCCGCTGCAACCGCCAGACCATGATTGATCCGTTTCCCCGGTATGTCACCCTGCTGGGGAAAAAGGGGCGTTTCCTCAATCGTTCCGACATTGACACGGCCGTAAAATCTTTTTCGACCCAGGACCTGCTTGATCTGCAGGTCCTCTTCAATCTGACCTGGCTGGGTTTCATGGCCCGCAAGGATGAGACCATCCATGAACTGATTCGCAAGGGGCGGGCCTATACCGAAACCGACAAGGCCTATATCCTGGCCAAACATATCGAGATCATGGAAAACCTGCTGCCCCTGTACAAGAAGGCCCGCGAAGAGGGCCGCATCGAGATCACCACCACCCCGTTCTACCATCCCATCGCGCCCCTGCTGATGAACGTGGGTTATGCCTTGCGCTGCATGGACATTCCGCTGCCCGAGGAACCCTTTGCGCACCCCGAAGACCTGGAGCTCCAGGTAGAAAAGGCCGTCAGCCTGCACGAACAGGTCTTCGGCGCACCGCCGGACGGCATGTGGCCGGCCGAAGGTTCGGTCTGTCCCGAAATGATCGATATCATCAACCGGCACGGCATCAAGTGGATCGCCACCGATGAGGACATCCTGTTCGCATCCCTGCAGCAGTCCCGCACCGGTTACCGGCTGCACCGGCCGTACTGGGCCCGCCAAGGCGACAACCAGGTCGGCATCTTTTTCCGGGACCGCGCCCTGGCCGACAATATCGGCTTCGTCTATTCACGCAATCCGGCCGGCAGTGCCGTGAACGATCTGATCCACCACATCAACAATATCCGCAAAGGTGCCCGGGCCTACGATTTTGAGCCCTTTGTATCGGTCATCCTGGACGGTGAAAACCCCTGGGAATACTACAATGACGGCGGAGAGGCCTTTCTGCGGGGGATCTACGGCGCCATCGCCGCCGATCCCGGCATAAAGACGGAAACCTTCGGCGGCTTTTTAAGAAACAATCCCCCGCAGGAGACCATTGCCAAACTCTACACCGGATCCTGGATCAATCATAACTTCGCCATCTGGATCGGCCACGAAGAGGACCGCAAGGCCTGGGAATATCTTGCCAAAACCAGAAAATATGTCGAAGAAAAAGGCCCGCGCGCCAACCCCCTGGCCTGGGAGGAGATCTACATTGCCGAGGGCAGCGACTGGTGCTGGTGGTATGGCGATGAGTTCAACAACGAAAACATCCATGACTTCGACCGCCTTTTCAGACGCCATCTCAAAAACTGCTATGAGCTGCACGGCGATCAGCCGCCGGACTATCTCTCGCGCAGCATCATCACCCCGCACGACATCAGCCCGCTGAGACAGCCGGCCGGGTTCAGCGTCCCGGTTATCGACGGCCGGCTGACGCACTTCTATGAATGGCGTAAATCCGGGGTCTATGTGACCACCACCGGAGCCAGCAGCATGTACAAGCAGGAATCCGTGATCGGCCACATCTATTACGGCTTTGACAGTCAGAATTTATTCCTGCGCCTGGACTTCAACCAGCCTCCCGAGGAAGGCTCCCGGGCCCGGATCAATATCGTCTCGCCCGAGGAAATCGCCTTCACTATTGATATCCATAAAGGTACCGTCACCCGCGCGGACAATCCCGCGGCCGACACCTCTGACTGTGAATCCGCCTTTGAAACGATCCTTGAATGCCGGATTCCGTTTTCCTATCTGAAGGCCCAGCCCATGCAACGGGTTCGCTTTGCCATAAGCCTGCACACCAAGGACATCGAACAGGAAAGGCATCCCGCCGCCGGGCTGCTTTCCTTTACGGTCCCGGATCAGGAATTTGAAAGGATGATGTGGTATGTCTGACAAAATTGCACTTGCATTCTGTGTCCATTCGCACCAGCCGGTCGGAAATGACCATAGTGTCTTTGAACAGGGCAGCCGGGACTGTTACCTCCCCTTCCTGAACATGCTGCAGAATTATCCGCAGATCCGGATGACCCTGCACTATACCGGGCCGCTGCTGGAATGGTTCGAACACAATCAGCCGGATTTTTTTGACCTGCTCAGGCAGCTGGCGGGCCGTAACCAGATTGAACTCCTGGGAGGCGGTTTCTACGAACCCATCCTGCCGGTCATTCCCCTTGAAGATGTCCGGGATCAGATCAAGCTGGCACGTAACTACATCAAAACCCATTTCGACAGCGATGTTCGCGGACTGTGGTGCGCCGAACGCATCTGGGATCCCGGCATGCCCAAAAAACTTGCCGGGCTGGACATGGAATACACCCTGCTGGATGACAGCCATTTCCTCTCGGCCGGGATCGCGCCCGAAGATGTTCACGGCTACTATGTCACCGAGAGAGAAGGCTGTCCCATCAAGGTCTTTCCCATCGACATGCAGCTGCGCTACCTGATCCCCTTCAAGGAACCCCAGGAGACCATTGATTATCTCAGGCGCCTGCGCGACCGCGGGGTCAGAATCGCCACCTACGGCGATGACGGAGAAAAATTCGGCATGTGGCCCGGAACCCGCAAATGGGTCTACGATGACGGCTGGATGCAGCGCTTCATGGATGCCATGAGCGCCGTCAGCGACGAGATTGAGATCATTCCCCTGAAAGACGCCATCGATGCGCATCCTCCGCAGGGCAGGGCCTATCTGCCCACGGCCACCTATCAGGAAATGATGGAGTGGAGCCTGCAGGCCGGCCCGGGGCGCTACTACGAAGACCTGATCAAGGAGGCCAAAAACTCCCCCGACTGGGCCGGCAAGCGCGCCTTCCTGAGGGGCGGGATGTGGGACAATTTCCTGGCCAAGTACCGCGAATCCAACCTGATGCATAAAAAGATGCTCAGGGTCAGCCGGCTTGTCAGGGATAACGGTAATCCCGAGGAAGCCCTGCGGCATCTGCTGATGGCCCAGTGCAACTGCGCCTACTGGCACGGCCTCTTCGGCGGCATCTATATCCGCGGGCTGCGTCACGCCATCTATGAACACCTGCTGCAGGCCGAAGCCCTGATTGATGCCAGCCGCCTGAAGAAAACGGAATGGCTCGTGGAGACCACCGACCATGACCTGGACGGCCGCAACGAAATCCTGGTTTCGGGCCGCAAACTCAACTTCTACATCGCCCCGCATGAAAATGCCGCGGTCTTTGCCCTGGATTACAAACCCAAGGCCTACTGCCTTTCAAACATCCTGATGCGCCATGAGGAGATCTATCACCGCGAAATCTTCAACAATGAAGGTCACGACCAGGGCTCTTCTTCGGCCGAGCCGCTGTCAATTCACGATATTCCCCACGGTGACACGGGCTGGCTCAAGGAGGTGTTGACCTATGACACCTGTCCGCGCAATTCCTTCGTCACCCATTATCTGGACGCACAGCCCGACCTGGAACAGCTCCTGCGCGAAAACCGCGTCAGCGCCAGCCGCAGCGCTGACCTGGCATTCAGCCCCACCGCCCGCAAAGGACTTTTCAGCCTCGGATTTCAGGCCGCCATGGACGGTTTCGAGATCACCAAGACCTATGCCTACCATGATTCCGAAATAGTCCTGACGCACAACATCCAGGCAGCCGATCCCGGCGGCTGGGTCGTGCTGGAGTGGAACCTGATGATCCTGAGCGCCGAATGGCCGGCGGTCAACGCCCGTACAATCGAGAAAGATCGCGGCATCTTCCGCGGCATGCGGGTTGATCTCAAAGATTCTTACAAGGATCTGCTGATAACCCTTGAATCTGAGATGCCGTGGGATATAGTTATTGTCCCGATTGAATGCGCCTCGCAATGCGAATCCGGGTTCGAGAAGACCTTCCAGGGCTGGACGGTCTATCTGGCGCATCCGGCAGCAGACCTGCCGGAAATAAAGTTTAGAGTGAGGTAGTTGTGTCGGAACTGCGAAAAGATCCGGTCGTTGACCGCTGGGTGATCATAACCGATGACGCCTCCCGGGCTCCCGGCCAGCTTGAGAAAAAAGCCCGTCCGCAGGCATCTGGCGACCTCTGTCCGTTCTGCCCCGGGAATGAACACCTCTGTCCTCCCGACATCCTCACCAACAAAAATTCAGCCGACGGCAACCACTGGAGCCTGCGGGTTATCCCCAACCGCTCGCCGATCCTGATGGTCGAAGAGGAACTCAAACGCTCCGGCGAGGGGCTCTATGACAAGATCAGCGGAGTGGGAGCCAACGAGGTCATCATCGAAACCTCCAGACATGCGGTGCGCCAGTCGCAGATGGAACTTCACGAGCTGGAAAATATCTTCTGGGCCTACCGGGACCGTATCCTTGACCTCAAAAAAGACAGCCGCATCCGTTATGTCCTGGTCTATAAAAACCAGGGGCAATCTGCCGGCGCCACCGTTGAGGATCATCAGTACTCCATCATCATGGCCCTGCCGATCGTCCCGCGGGTCATCATGGAGGAGCTGGAAGGTGCCCGCAAACATTTCGAATACAAGGACCGCTGCATCTACTGTGACATCATCCAGCAGGAACTGAGCCAGGAATCCCGGATTGTGGCCGAAACCCGGCATTTTGTGGCCATCCAGCCCTTTGCCCCGCGCATGGCCTTTGAAACCTGGATCATTCCCAAGCGCCATTCGGCCCGCTTTGTGGAGATAGAACCGACCGAGATCCATGAAGCCGCCATCCTGATGAAAGAGGTCCTCGCCAAACTTGACCTGGCCCTTTCAGATCCGGACTACAATTATGTCATCCATGCCGCGCCCTTCGGTGAGGACTGTGAAAAATATTATCACTGGCATATCGAAATCCTGCCCCGCATGAGCCGTTTCACCGGCTTTGAGCTGGGATCGGACCTCTTTATCAACGCCACCCCGCCCGAAGAGGCGGCCAGATTCCTCAAGACCATCAGCATTTAAGCCATGCCCAGATTTTTCGCGCATATCAATGACGACGGTACCGCCCTGATCGAAGGCCCGGATGTGGCGCACATCGCCGGCCCCCTCAGGCTGAAACCCGGTGACGAGCTGTCCATCCGGCAGGCCCAGCAGGGTTACCACGGCCGGATCATATCCATCAGCAAGGGCAAGGTCCGGCTGGAAATCATCCGGACCGAGGAGCTGTTTGAACGCGGCCCGCAAAAAATCCACCTGGGCATGTGCATGCTCGCCATCAAGGACATGGATACCGTAATCCGTCAGGCCACCGAGCTGGGAGTCAACGATATCCGGCCGCTGATTGCCGAACGGTCCAACATCCGCGACATCAACGACCGCCGCCTGGCCCGCTGGAATGACATCATCCTGGAAGCCGTCAAACAGTGCCAGCGCCGGATTATCCCCGAGATCCATCCGCCGCAGGCTCTCTCAGATTTTATCGGGCAGGCGGCCCACATCTGGCCGCAGCGGCTGGTGGCCCTGCCGGAAGCCGCCACCACCATTAAGACCGTCACCGCCTCCGAGGCGGGTATTATTATCGGACCCGAAGGCGGCTTCAGCCCGACAGAGCTTGATCTTTTCCGGAAACATCAGTTTCTGCCGGTCAGTATGGGGCAAACCGTCATGCGCGCCGTAACGGCGGCGCCGGCCGCCATCGGAATCCTGGGGGCCGACTGACACACTAAATCCGGCCTTGTTTTTTTATGGTCTTGCTGTAAATTTATTTTATTGCAATTAAAGGAGGTTAGGATGGATGTTCTGACATTATCGCGTCTGCAGTTCGCCGTGGCCACCATCTTTCACTTCCTCTTTGTCCCCCTGACTCTCGGACTTTCCATCCTGATCGCCATCATGGAGACCCGTTATGTCCGGACCGGCAATGAGGACTACCTGAAGATGACCAGGTTCTGGGGCCGGATCTTCATCATAAATTTCCTGATCGGGGTCGTCACCGGCATCACGCTGGAATTTCAGTTCGGGACCAACTGGTCGGAATATTCCATCTATGTGGGCGACATCTTCGGATCCCTGCTGGCCATCGAGGCCACGGCCGCCTTCTTCCTGGAATCCACCCTGATCGCGGTCTGGGCCTTCGGCTGGAACAAGATCTCCCAAAAGGCCCATGCCGCCGTAATCTGGCTGATTGCACTGGCATCCACGGTTTCGGCGCTCTGGATCCTGATCGCCAATGCCTGGATGCAGCACCCGGTCGGCTACGTCATCCGTAACGGCCGCGCCGAACTGGACAGCTTCTGGGCCGTAATCAGCCAGCCTTATGCCGTCCTGACCTTCTTCCATACCATCTTCGGCGCCTTCGTGCTCTCGGGTTTTTTTGTCATGGGCGTCAGCGCCTGGCACCTCCGCAGAAAACAGCATCTTGCCATCTTTAAAAAATCATTCCGGATCGGACTCAACTTCGCCCTGCTCTTTACGGTGCTGGTGATTGCCGAAGGGCACATGCACGGGGCCGACCTGGCCCATACCCAGCCGGCCAAGCTGGCGGCCCTGGAATCCCACTGGGAGACACGCACCCATGCCCCCATGTATCTCTTCATGATCCCCAACCCCGACAACAGCGGCAACCTGGTGGAGTTTCTGCCGATTCCAGGGGCCATGAGCCTGCTGGCCAAACATTCTCCCGGCGCCGAGGTCACCGGCCTGTACGACATTCCCGCCGCTGAGCGTCCGCCGGTCATGGCCACCCATTTTGCCTTCCGCATCATGGTGGGCCTGGGCATGCTCATGCTGCTGCTGGTGCTCTACGGCTTCTGGCAGCGCAACCATATCGAAAACCGGCCGCACTATCTTAAAATCCTGGTCTACGCCATCCCGCTGCCCTATCTCTGCTGTGAAGTCGGCTGGATGGTGGCGGAAGTCGGCCGTCAGCCCTGGATCGTCTACGGCCTGATGCGCACCGCCGACGCGGTTTCGCCCGTGGCAGCCTCCCAGGTGGCCGTTTCGCTGGCGGCCTTTGTCATTGTCTACGGCCTGATCGGGGTTCTGGCCTTCAAGGCCATTGCCAGAGCTGCCCGGCACAACCCTGAAGAACTTTAAGGAGGTCTGTCATGTTGGAGACAGTCTGGTTTGTACTCTGGGGAATCCTGTGGGGGGTCTATTTCATGCTGGACGGTTTCGACCTCGGCCTGGGCACCATCATGCCCTTCATCACCGACAGCGATGAAGAAAAACGCACCATCTACAATGCCATGGGGCCTTTCTGGGACGGCAATGAAGTCTGGCTGGTAACCGCCGGCGGCGTCACCTTTGCGGCCTTTCCCAAGACCTATGCCGTGATGTTCAGCGCCCTCTACACCCCGCTGATGCTGCTGCTGTTCGCCCTGATAATCAGGGCCGCGGCCATTGAATTCCGCAAGGAAGCCGCAACGCCCCGCGCCAAAAAGTTCTGGGACGGCTGTTTTTTCCTGGGCAGTTTTCTGCCGGCCCTGTTGCTGGGGGTCGCCTTTGCCAATCTGTTCAAGGGCCTTCCCATAACCGCAGCCGGAACCCTCAAGGGCAATCTTCTGACCCTGCTCAATCCCTACGGCCTCTGCGGCGGCCTCTTATTTGTCCTAACCTTCGCCCTGCACGGCTGTCTGTGGCTGATCGTCAAGACCCGGGGAGAGCTGCATGCAAAGGCCCGCACGGCCTCCCTGAAGCTGTGGCTGCTGGTGCTGACAGCCCTGATCATCTTCCTGGGAATGTCCGCCGCCTATACCGACCTGCTTGATAACTACAATGCCGTTGCTATCCTGTATGTTATTCCGCTGCTGGGGCTTGTCTGTCTGGGAATGATCAGATTCTACGGCAGGCGCGATCAGGAATGGAAGGCCTGGTTCGCATCCGGCCTCTTCATCCTGGCCGTAACCCTTTTCGGGGTAATGGGCATGTTCCCGGCCCTGATTCCGTCCAGCATCAACCCCTTTTACAGCCTGACCATCGAAAACTCGGCCTCCAGTCCGCTGACTCTCAAGATCATGCTGGGCGTCGTGCTGGTTTTTATCCCGCTGGTGATCGCCTACCAGAGCTGGGTGTACATGATCTTCAGACACAAGCTAACCGAAGCGGATCTGGCCGCGACAGAGATCTACTGATCTTGAGGGGCTGTCCGCCTACGGGCAGCCCCGACGTTCAGATTTTCAGATAAATATTTTCGGGATCGGCAAAGTAGGCCTTGATTTCATCAAGATGGATCGTCAGATAATCCAGGGTGTCTTTGAGACTGAGGCTTGAAACAACCGGCAGCTTGCCCTTTTTCTCTCGCATCTTTTTAAAATTGGGGCTCATACGCCCCGCCACCACCAGCATGACCTTGCCCAGAAGATCCTGGGCGGCTGCCAGTTTCTCGGCATCGCCATGCCCGGCCTCGTCCACCTTTTTGAGCGGATTGACAATGATCTGGCACTGCGGCATGGGATCTGTACCAATTTCCGCAAAACAGATGGCGGCACTGTCTCCAAAATGTGTATCCGAGACCCTTCCTTGTAAATCAAGTCCGATGGCGGCAATAATTTTTCCGGGCATGCGGCACCCCCTTTGTCAGATTGCAGCCAATTCTGGTCTTTTGAGTTCAATCCTGCCTTGACCTGGATCACTTTCCTTCCGGTCCTCACCGGCGAGATGAGATAATCTTGACAACCGCCATCTTAAACACTACTCAATTTGAGGAAATACTTACTAAGGAGTCTTAAGATGTTTTTTATCGATCCGCTTTATCTTATCTTTCTTGCTCCGGCTTTCATGCTGAGCCTGTACGCCAGCATCAAGGTCAAATCCACCTTCAACCGCTATTCAAAAGTAGCCAGCATGCGCGGCATCAGCGGAGCCCGGGCAGCCCAGATGATCCTGCGGGCCGAAGGCATTGATGATGTAAAGATTGAAATGGTCTCCGGCTTCCTTTCCGACCACTACGACCCGCGCCACAAGGTCCTCAGACTTTCGCCGGATGTCTACAACAGCACCTCCATCGCCTCGGTCGGCGTGGCGGCCCACGAGGCCGGGCATGCCGTCCAGCATGCCCGCAACTACGCCCCGCTGCATTTCAGGAATGCCATCGTACCGCTGGCCTCGATCGGATCCAACATGTCTTGGTTCCTGATCTTCATCGGAATCCTGCTGACCTCCCAGACCATGCTGACCGCCGGCATCCTGTTCTTCACCTTTGTGGTGCTGTTCCAGCTGGTCACCCTGCCGGTGGAGTTCAATGCCTCGTCCCGGGCACTGGCGGCCCTGCCGGCCAGCGGCATCCTTACGGATGACGAAGTGTACGGCGCCCGCAAGGTGCTCTCGGCCGCGGCCATGACCTATGTGGCGGCCGCCATCACCGCCGTCCTGCAGCTGCTCTACTTCCTGCTGCGCGCCGGCATCATCGGCGGCGACGACTGATTGATCCGGGCTGACCGCTTTCAGGCGGTCAGCCCTTTGCACTCATCCGCCTGCGCCCCGCTGCACCTGAGCAGTTTGCGGTTGAGACGCCGAAACACCAGGATCGTCTTCAGCTGCACCCAGACCAGCGGAAGATATAGCACCAGGTAGGCTGGGGAAAATTTATCGACAACCCCCGCCGCCACCAGTCCCTTGTTGATGAAGAAATTCCCCATCACAAAAAAGGCCACCCCGGGACAGATTGCGGCGTAGGCGATAACGCTGCGGCCGGAACCCGAAATAAACTCCCTGTAATAGCCAAGATGCCGCATGACCTTATAGCCCAGAATCCCGTAAAACACCTGCATGGCCACAATCACGGTGAAGAGCAGCAGCAGGGTCCAGGCATGGAAGTGCATCCCGAAATTATGTTCCAGTCCCATGGCGATCCTGAAAAGGGCAATCCCCATCACTGTCAGGATCGGGATCACGATCCACAGTGATATGGCCGATTCGCGGTTGATTCCGTGCTCGAACATGGCCCGGAAGCCCAGGACTATCTTGATCAGCATCAGACCCGCGGCCACACTTGAGAAGGCCGTGGCCAGCATTATCCCCAGACCGGAGACAAGCTGATTATGACTCATTGCTCCGGGTGCGGCAAAGCCCACCGCCACCATGGAAAAGGCAAAGATTGAAAGCATCTGGCTCAGGCTGTTGTTCTGTTCGCAGTCAAAATCACCGAAGGCGATTACGCGCGCAAAAAAGATCATGAAGATCCGGACGCCATAGATACCCACGGCCAGATAGGCGGCCAGGGCCAGCGGGAAGAGATATTCCACCACATCCCACAGCGAGGGCACAAACAGAGCGCCCAGCACAAAGGCAACATTGATGGCCATGGCATAGGTCAGCGGGATTGCCATCAGCTGCACTTCGGCCTGTGATTTTTTGAGCTGCGCAAAAGTTTCAGTCTGCCTGAACAGATTGTACTCGCGGATGTTCCAGACCAGCAGCCCGTAATGCAGCAGCGCAAAATACAGAATCCCCACAGCGGCCAGGCCGCTAAGGACCGCGCTCAGGCCGCCCTGCTGGAGACCATGCACAAAATCCTCGTAAATCGGAATCGGATGGCCGGCATGCGGCAGCATGAACATCAGATACATGAAAAAAGAGACCGACAGGCCGCCGCTGCCCAGGGCAGCCAGAAAATAATACGGTGAATATTCATCCCCTAAATTTCTGCGGTAAAAATTTTTTGTAAGCATTGTATTCTCCATATCAGCATTTCCGGAGGCATCCGGACGAACCGGATGCCCCCAGGATGAAATCAGGAAGCGCAGTAGGCAGCAACCGCCTTGCAGGCGGCATTCACCAGCGGATACATGATCGGTGAAGAGGTCAGTGCCGGATGGGTCCCCATCTGGAACTTCACCATGTCGTCGGCCGTCATGTGATGCGAGATGCAGGCACTGATAACATTGACGATTTCGCCCACCGACCGGCCGCCCGAAACTGCCCCGCCCAGCAGCACGCCGGTATCGCGGGCAAAGACCAGCTTCATCTTGAGCATGGTTGAATCGGGCATGCCGCCGGGATGGGTATCCGGGGCCTCGGCCGTGGTGGCAAGGATACGGGTCCCGTTCAAGCGGGCGGCCCTTTCGGTCAATCCGGCCACACCAAAGGCGCGCCGGCCGATCACGGTGGCGAAGACACTGATGGCTCCGGGATTCTGATGAACCGGCGAAAACAGATTGGCCCCGGCAATCCTGGCCTCGGCCGTCGCGACCGAAGCCAGCATGACCCCCGAGGTCCGGCCGTCAAAAAATGAGACCTTCTCGGCGCAGTCGCCGCAGGCAAAGATATCCGGATCGGTATAGGTGCGCATGTAGCGGTCCACCTGGATGGCATTGCGGGGTCCCAGTTCCAGCCCGGTCTGGCGCGCCAGATCCACATTGGGGGCCGCGCCGATCCCCAGAATCACCAGATCGGCCTTGATCTCACTGCCGTCCGACAGTTTGACCGCGGAGACCTTTTCATCACCCAGGATGGCCATGACCTTTTCATTCACCAGGACCCTGACTCCGCCTTCCTCCAGATATTCCTTGGCCTCGTCACAGTATTCGTCATCCATGGCCGCCTGCAGGCAGCGGGGAAAGGCCTCGATCACTGTGACATTCACATCCCGCCCCTTGCGGCATTCGTCGGCAAACTCCATTCCGATAAAACCGCCGCCGATAATCACGATGTCGCGGGAGACATTCATTACCTCCAGCAGTTCCGCAAGGTAATCAAATTCTTTTTTGACCGGAAAGACATTGGCCTTTTCAATCCCGGGAATCCCCGGAACAATGGGCCGCGAGCCTGTGGCAAAAACCAGCTTGTCATACTGCAGCTGCTGTCCGTCCGCCAAGGTGACCGTCTTTGCCGCCCGATCCAGTCCCACGGCCTGTTGCTTGATCAGATCAATGCCGTTTTTCTCCAGCAGGCCGTCGGGAACCACATTGTTGGAGGGCGAACCCACCGTGCCGTAGATATAGGGAATGCCGCAGGGGACCAGGACGGTGCCCTCCTGGCGCACCAGCACAACTTTTTTGTCCGGATAATGTCTCCGGCAGCTGATGCCGGCTGAGATCCCCGAGAGCCCTCCCAAAACCACCACATCTGTTTTTTCCATTTTTACCTCCTGAAGTTTCATGGGCCGCCAGGCCTCTGTTTGATCTGTGCCTTATGCGCAACCAGGCCGCATTGACTTGGATCAATCCCGGCCCTCTCCAGATATTCATAAGCGGGGCTTAACGCAGATCAATGCCGGCAGGATCAAAAATGTTGTCAAGAGGTTAGGCTAATTGAAATGTTTCAGGAAATCTGCCGGCAGATCTCGGTCGCGAGCTGCTCGATGTCGCAGTTTTCAGGACAGTCGATCGTCAGATCGGCCCAGTGCCGGTAAAGGGGGCGGCGTTCGGCGAAGAGGGCAGCCAGATCCTGGCCCGGCGCCGCCGCGATTCCGCGGGTATCAAAATCGTTCACCCTGCGACAGAGCTCGGCCAGGGGAACATCCAGAAAGACGATAACTCCGCCTTTTTTAAGTTGCTGCATGGCACGAGTACTGTAGACCGCACTGCCGCCGGTAGCGATTACATGGCGTGAGAGATCAAGCCCCAGCAGCAGATCCTCTTCAATCCGGCGCAATCCGAGGTAGCCCTGAGCATCGAGGATGGTTTGCAGGGTTTTGCCGGTCGAGGTCTGAATCAGACAGTCGGTATCCACAAAGTCATAGGCACATTTCTTGGCCAGGATCACACCCACGGTGCTCTTGCCGGCGCCCGGCATACCGATCAGGACGATATTTTGCATACTCCGACCTTAGGAACGGGTCCGGATGCCTTCCATGTAGAAATCCCAGGATTTTTTCAGGCTGTCACGGCTGACTGACTGGGTCTCGCCCATGGTGATGATCTGCACGCCGAAACCGTTGATCAGCCGCAGCAGTGCTTTGGCGATCTCCTCGGTCGGCGCATCACAGAAGGTGCCTTCGCGTTTGCCGGCATCAATCACCTCTCCGGCAATCTTGAAGATATATTCCTCCCATTCCCGGATACGCAGACTGACCCGGTCCTGCAGGGGCGCCGGCGGAAAAATACCGTTGCGGATAATGAACAGGTAGTGGCTGTGATGTTCGTAAAAAAACCGCACCCGTGAGGAGACCAGGGCAAACAGCCGTTCCTCGGCCGAAAGCTTGGCACTGTCATCCAGAACAACATCCATCAGCACCGAAAGCTCTTCCAGACAGCCCTCCAGGATATCAAAATACAGGGCTTCCTTGGAGGGATAATGCGAATAAAAGGTCGAGGTCGACAATCCGGCAGCCTTGGTTATATCGCGGACCGAGGCCCCCTCATAGCCCCTCACATTGAAAAACTCCAGCGCAGCTTCCTTAATGCCTTGTTTACTCATGCTTATTAGCTAACACACATCCTGGCGGACTGGCTATTATTTATTGGACCTTGCGCCCTGGGCCGCCCGGATTATTATGACCGCATCCGTTATGGAAGATGTCTAGCCCCGGGCCCTGCGCATATCGCCCAGCTTGGCCCATCTCACCAGCGCCACCGCCACCAGCCCTGCGGCCACGCCGCCAAGATGGGCCAGCGCCGAAACGCTGCTGAACCCGGAAATCTGGCTTACCGCGGTAAATAGCTGCATCATGATCCAGAATGCAAAAAAGATGTAGGCCGGAATCCTGATCCACTGGAAAAAGATCACGATCCCCAATTTGATACGCCGGAAGGCCACCGCATAATAGGCCATTAAGCCCGAAATGCCGGCACTGGCTCCCACACAGGGGATGGCCCGGTTGGGATCGAAAAGCCCGTGCACAAGCATGCCAGCCAGATGGGCCGCCACCAGCAGCAGCGCAAAGCGGAGCGAACCCAGTTCATCTTCCACATTATCGCCGAAGACTGTCAGGAAATACATGTTGCCGAGCAGATGCCACACCCCGCCATGCAGAAAAAACGCTGTCACCATGGTAAGTCCGCCCAGCCGGAACCAGCGCTCGGGGATGAATCCCAGCAGGTTGACGACCTGCCCCAGGTTCATGGCGCTCAGGGCAAAGGCCAGGATACAGATACCCGCCAATATGCGTGTCACATAAGGGGTGTGTTTCAGGGCCGGACTGTTGGTCTCCACCGGCAGACCGAAGAGCGCCATCAGATAATGCATCCCGCTGTCGGGCAGGCCCACCTCGAACACGGCCCCGCTGTCATCGGCCTCTTCACGGATACGCTGCACCTCCGCTAATGCCACGGCCTTGCGGACTTCCGGATGCAACGTCTCCGGTTGTCTTTCCGCGGCGCTGTGCGGCACATATTCATATTCATGGGGATCAAACCAGATCTGCGCACACAGGGTGCAGACATCCAGTTTTACCCCATTGAGGGTCAGCGGCAACTCTATCAGGGCCATCCTGCGGCCGCAGTGCGGACAATTGCGGCCCTGATGTTTGCCATCTGCAAGTGCTTCCTGCCAGATATCAATCAGGACTTGCCGGGCCGTATGCTGCCTGCGCAGCTGGGCAATGGAAACCATGCGCCCCCCGCACTGACCGCAGGCATAATAGATCCCGGTCGCATTCCGATGCCTGGTGAGTTCCGATCCGCAGGCGGGACAATTGACCATAGCAATCCTTTCCAATAACAGAATCAGCCGATTATAAACTGCTGTCGCTTTTTTCTGCAAAAAGATATTATACCTGCCATGCAAAAAACCGCGATCCTGCATTATTTCACCGGAACCGGCAATTCCCTGCACATCCTCAACACCTGTGCCGACCTCTTCCGCGCACAGGGGCTGCAAACTGAAATTCGACAGATCACCAATTCCCGGCCCGCGCCGACAGGCTCGGCAATCCAGGGATTTTTCTATCCCACCTATTCCTACGCCATGCCGCGGATTGTCAGAAAATATCTTGGCGCCCTGCCGGCCGCGGCCGGTGGTCAGGCCTTTGTCATCACAACCATGGGCGGCATGGACGAAGAAGGCTGGTCGGCCACAGGCGGTGCAAAGATCCTGCAGGCGCGCGGCTACAAGGTTATCTGGAGCGATGCCGTGCACATGCCCAACAACTGGCTGCCCGGGACCTATGTCCCAGACAGCCACGAGGCCGCCGCCATCATCACGGCCGGCGAAGATCGGGCCCGCGAAATTGCAGCCGCCATCCTCTGCGGCAAGACCTTCCGGCGGCCGTTTAAATATCCGCCCTTCGGACTGACAAGCTATGCCGCCTTCCGCTATCTGGGAATCAGACGTCTCTGGCGCCATTTCCGGCTCAGTGAGGACTGCAACGGCTGTGGGCTGTGCGCCGCCATCTGCCCCACCGGCAGCATCACAATGACAAACGGCAGACCCCAATGGCAAAAGAGCTGTGAACAGTGCCTGCGCTGTATGCATTTTTGTCCGCAACAGGCCATCCTGCAACTGGAAAATATCGGCCACGGCAGCCGAAGAAACCGTTATCATGCCCCCGGATTCAAACCTCTGCCGGCAGAGTCCGGAAAATAAAAAAAGGCCGGTCAAAGACCGGCCTTTTTGCTGGAGCGGGAAACGGGATTCGAACCCGCGACGTCAACCTTGGCAAGGTTGCACTCTACCACTGAGTTATTCCCGCACAAGCGTGGAGCTAGATATAAGCCAAGAGAGTTTTTTTTGTCAAGCGCCTTTTGAGTGTCGTTTTTGTTTTGGTTCAGATCAGCTGCAGACACTGCAGTATTTCGCGGAATTCCTCCAGCCGGAAGGGTTTTGTGATGTAGGACGATGCCCCGCCATAGATGGCCCGTTCATAGGAGACCGAATCATCCAGGGCGGTGATCATCACGATCGCAGCCTGCCGGTATTCCGTGACATAGTGCTGATGTTCAATCTCCCGGATGGCATCAACGGCCTCATGGCCCGACATGCCGGGCAGCATGATATCCATGAATACCAGCTGATAGGGCGTTCCGGCCTCCTGGGCCTGCCGAAACAGATCCACGGCATCCTCGCCGTTGGCGGCCTCATCACACTGTCCCAAACTCGCGCTGGCCTTGGCGATAAAACCCCGGGCCGACTGGTCGTCGTCAACTATCAGAATCCGCATAGCTAAAAAATATCCGGCTGTTCGCCGAAAACAAGCCCATTAAGCCTTAAAGCCCTTGACGCCTGTGCACCTTAAGTCTTAAACCATATAACCAATTGTGATTATTTGCGATTAAGGAGTCGAAATGCATACAAAAAAAGGGACCCCAGCAGATATTGATTTATATTTTCAAAAACTTAAACAGGCCTATGAAGAGGCCATGCCCTTCAACAAGGTCCTGGGATTCAAAGTGGAAGAGATCATGGCCGAAAAGGTCAGGGTCAGGATTGATATGAAACCGGAACTGGTGGGCAATTCCTCCCTCAACATCCTGCATGGCGGAGTGATATCGGCCGTCCTTGACACCACCGGCGGAATTGTGGCCGGCACCGGGCTCCTCCACAAAAACATGCACCTGCCTCCCGAAAAACTGCTGGAACGCTTCATTCGCATGGGCACCATCGACCTGCGGGTCGACTACCTCAGGCCGGGCAAGGGCGACTACTTCATTGCCACCGGCACAACCCTCAGAACCGGGCGCAAGGTTGCCGTCACCAGGATGGAGCTCTATGACAGCAAGGAAACCCTGATCGCCGTGGGCACCGGAACCTACAGCGTGGCTTGAGCTCATCCGCCTCCATCCAGGACTGACCTTGTTTAACGTCTTGACATGTTTTGATCTTTTATTTATTAATTTGAGCTATGGCGCGAGAAAAAGAGAAAAGACTTCTAGAGAGAACATCCATTCCTGAGCTGAACGGCAAGGTTGAAGTTGACGGAAACAGCAAAGATGTCTTTGTCCTGGATGCCACAGAAGACGGCGTATGCATTGCCGGGGCGGAAATTCCCGTAGGCGATGTGGTGCTGGTCTGTTTCGAGCATCCACAGATGTCTCCCGAGATTTCACTGTATGCCAAATCCGTCTGGGCGAGCAACCTCGGAAAAGAAAAAAAATCCGGGCTTTCTTTCCTGCACACCAACAAGGTGCTGTTCAAAGAAGATCTGACATCCTTCAGCGAACTGGTGGGTATGGCACGGAGCGCCAACTAGCCTCCGATTGAATTCATTACCGTCTTACAGCTCCGGCTGTCCGCATGGCAGGCCGGCTTGCGGGAAACAGCTTCGCGGATCAGCTCATCCAGGGCCTCGTCATCGGCTCCGTTTCTGAGCGGCCCCAGCAGGTCCACACTCTCATCCGAAAACAGGCACGGCCGCAGTTTGCCTGCGGCTGTCAGCCGCAGCCGGTTACAACGCGCGCAGAAACCTGTCCCGCTGAGCGGATCGATGATGCCGATTCTACCGCAGGCACCTGCTATGCGGTAGGTTCGCGCCGGTCCGGAGCCAAAACCCTCGAGCTCAAGTTTTCCGTGAACCGCTTCAATCTTTTCGATGATCTCCGCCGCGCCCAGAGGAGTGCCCCCTTCAAGCCGCGAGGCACACCCCAGGGGCATCAGTTCAATGAAACGCACCTCCACCGGCTTATCAACAGTCAGGGCGGCGATACCGGCCAGTTCTTCATCATTGAAACCCCTGATGGCCACCACATTGATCTTCAGCGGAACAAGGCCTATTTCAAGGGCCGCATCCAGACCTTTGCGCACCTGTGCAAAATCGCCGATCCGCGTGATATATCTGAATTTTTCAGGGTCAAGGGTATCCAGGCTGACATTCACCCGCTGCAGTCCGGCCCTTTTCAGTTCGGCAGCCTGCTCTGCCAGCAGGGCGCCGTTGGTGGTCAGCGAGAGGTCCTCGATCCCGGAAATCCGGCTGAGACGGGACACAAAACCGGCAAGTCCCTTCCTGATCAGCGGTTCCCCGCCGGTTATGCGAACCTTATTGATTCCCAGCACAACAAAACGGCCGATCAGCCGCAGGCTCTCCTCATAGCTCAGGACATCGGCATGCCGCAACTGCGGGGAAACCCCGTCGGCCGGCATGCAGTAGCGGCACCTGAAGTTACATCGGTCGGTTACCGAAACCCTCAGATAGGTGATCTGTCTTCCATATGAATCCGTAAGCGGCATTACCGCGCAACCCTCCGGCTGACCTTCCTGAGCGCCCCATATTTATACAAGGGCTTTGTCCCGCCGCCTTCCATGATAATCCGGGCCGCCAGATCCCCGTCGTTCACCGCCGCACCGGCCAGCCAGGAAACCCCGCTGCCGGCAAACAGCTCCGGCTTCATGGGCGTGGACGGACCGGCCAGCACCACCTCGCGGGCATGATTTTCCAGGGCCAGCAATTCATTGAAGCTGCCGTTTATCAGGGTCGTGGCCGTCAGAATAATCAGGTCGGCCTCGCCAAAACAGGCGGGCAGTTCCTCGGCATCCCGTCGCCGGGGATGCTCCATTTTCCGCTGCTCGAAAAAGACCGCCTCACAGCGCTTATCACCGTACCTCTTAAAAAGCGGTTCAATCATACCGACCATCAAGACCCGGTCGCCGGGCCCGGCCTCAATCTGACCAAAGGCGTCCCCGTCGTCCGCGGTATCCGCCACAAGGGCATTGATGGTGGCCAGGGTCAGGCTGCGGCTCAGGATATCGGACCCCATTGCCAGCAGTTCCCCGGCGCTCCGTCCCCGGATCCGGCCGGCTTCGGCAAAGGCACTGCAGCCCGGCTGCAGGTGTTCGCGCAATGAAGCGCTCACGCCGGTTCGGCCCCCGACCGTTACCGCCACATAACCGAGGCCCAGAACAGCCTGTTCAACCTCCAGATTTTTGTCTTCATCCGAAATCTTTTCAATTATCCCACTAATCATGCAAAGCAAGGTAGGCCGGCTCAATATGCTTTGTCAAATAGAATAAAAACCCTTGCACCGCGACAGTTTTCGGTACAAGAAAATTGATAGAGGAGGTTTTTATGCCCATAATCACTGTACAGCTGTTTTCAGGAAGGACAAGAGATCAGAAACGCGAGCTGGTGGAATCCCTGACAGCCGAAACCGCCCGCATCGCCAATTGCCGAGAGGACGATGTGCATGTCGTCATCCAGGATGTCGGCAAGGAAAACTGGGGCATCGGCGGACAATTGGCGGCCGATCTCTTCGAACGCTGAAAGCTAGACTTCCGCGCCTTCCAGCTTCAGCAGCATCTTCTTGACCTCCTGTCCCGGAGTAAAGCCCCCCAGGCCGGAGGACGCCACGACCCTGTGACACGGAATCAGCACCGGCAGGGGGTTTTTACGGCAGGCCTGGCCCGCGACACGCGCCAGCGACCGGCCGCCGACAAGCGCGCCCAGTTCGGCATATGAGCGGGTCTGGCCGTAGGGAATGCGGCTCATGGCCAGCCACAGCCGTTGCGTTACGGAAAGTTCCGGGGTTTCCGAAGGGTCTCTGGACCAGATCATGCCTTTAGCTGTAAATTGCGGCCCGCCCGGAAAACTTTTCCGTTTGCCTGCAAAATATTGTTGCAGCGGCAGTACAATCCAGTCAAGTTCACCGTTATCGTCAACTTCTCCTAGAGACAGGAAAGATATGTGGCTGATCTGATTGCTGTCACCCTTGATCCACAGCTGACCGCCAGGGATCACTATGCGGGCGGTCAAATAAACGATCTCCGCGCAATGCGGGCCTGTTCTTCAATCTTTTCGGTTTCCGGCTGTTTTTTTTCTTGCTGTTTTTCAAGATTGAATACAATCCGTTCAAGCAGGATCCGTGTCCGCCGCTGTTCGTCCAGGATGGCCTGCAGCATGCCGTCCACCCCGCCGCGCGGTCGGTTCTGCAACGGCACCACCCGCTGCTGTTTCGGCTTGGCCGCCACGAGCATCATCTTGACCAGGCGGTTCCAGAACTTCTCTTCGTTGAAGATTTCGGCTTCCTGACCCAGCAGGGTCGTGGCAATCACGCGATATGAACGGGCGATCTCGGAGGAAGGATAGCGGGCGATCACCGGAGACTGTTCGCTGACCGCCAGACCCAGCTTGTCATCCCTGACAACACAGCCGGAATATTCCACCTGGAAGTTCAGGAACCGCTGCGCCGCACTGGCAATCTTCTTGTAGATCGCGCGGCCTTCGCTGCTGTCCTTGACCGAGCTGGCAAACATGGTCAGCCGCCCGGAAAAACCGTTTTTATTCAAAACCTTTATCAGGGCATAGGCATCGGTCAGCGAGGTCGGTTCCGGACTGACCGCCACCATGACCTCGGGAACCGCCAGCAGGAACGAGATCACACTCTTGGATATTCCGGCGCCGGTGTCCACCAGCAGAAAATCGGCCTTGCCGGAGACCCCGGCAACCGACTGCACCAGTTTGTCGATTTCCGGCTGCGAGAGATTGGTCATCTCCTGGGTGCCCGAACTGCCCGGGATGAGATTCACGCCATATTCGGTCTTGATGATGATGTCCTCGATCCGGGCATTGCCCATGACCACGTCATCCAGTGACCGCAACGGCCTTTCCCCCAGCAGGACATCCAGATTGGCGAGGCCGAGGTCCGCATCCAGGATCTGGACCGAACAATCCATCATGGCAAGGGCTATCCCGACATTCAGCACAAAATTGCTTTTGCCGACACCGCCTTTACCGGAAGTAACTGCAACTATCCTCGGCATCTCCTATTTTTTCTCCTCAAATTCACTTGTCCGGCAATTTCCAAAACAAAATTCAAGTTTAACTCTATACAAAAATAGCATTTTTTCAACCGCTAATTTGAAATCAGGCCACACTTTCAACGGCCCCCTCTTCCGGGACATCCTTGAGATCCATGGAGACCACCTTGGTGATGCCGGGGACATCAAAGGTCACTCCGTAGATGACATCCGCCATCTCCATTGTGCGGCGGTTATGGGTCACCACCATGAACTGGGTGTCATTGGAAAAAGAGCGGATCAGCCGCACCAGCCTCTCAACATTGGCATCATCCAGGGGCGCATCCACCTCATCCATGATACAGAACGGCGAGGGCTTGACCTTGAACAGCGCAAAGACGAAACTCAGGGCGCAAAGCGTCTTTTCACCTTCGGAAAGCAGGCTCATGGACTTGGGCCGTTTGTGCGGCGGACAGGCAAAGATCTCGACGCCTGTATCCATGGAATCGCCCTCCTGCATGACCAGATCCGCATGCCCGCCGTCAAACATCGTGGCAAACAGTTCCTGAAAATTGGCCCGCACCTTGGTGAAGGTGGCCATGAAGGCCTTCTTGCTCTGCTTCTCGATATCGGCAATCACTTCCTTGAGCCTCTCGCTGGCCTGCACCAGATCCTCATACTGACGGTGGAGATCCTCCCAGCGGCTCTGGGCCTCCTCGTGGGCCTCTATGGAGGTGAAATTGATCTGGCCCATCTTTTCGATCCTGGACTGCAGCTCGGCCAGGCGTTCCCGGGTCACAGCCGGATCAAAGTCCTCAGGTATCTCGGGCAGCTCTTCGGCGAACCGGGTTGCCATACGCTCACGGCGCATCTTCAGGGCAATCTCCTGTTCCTTGCACTGCAGCTGGATATCATTTTTCTGGCGTTCCTTTTCACGGGCCTCCTGCCGCAGCCGTTCAAGCTCCTCCGAACAGGCGGCGGCTTCCTCTGCGACCTTCACAACCTC
>CAYWBU010000010.1:0-26765 GCA_964456565.1 uncultured Bacteriovoracaceae bacterium
TCCGTAAGCGTCTGACACTGGTCAGCCGTGCCAAGGATTATGCCTCGATCCACGACCTGGATGAGGCCGTGGCCCACGCCGGACAGATCATCCGGGATGGGATCGTGGACGGCTATATCGAAAAAGATGACGGCAATCTGGAAATCCGGCCCATTCCCATCGAGGCCGCAACCATCTGTATTCATTCCGATTCACCGATTTCTTTGGACCTGGCCCGCCGCCTGGCCGCCCTTGAAGGATAGCTGATGCTCAAGGCAATCGGAAACGGTCTTTATAAGGATGTCTCGTGTCCGGCTTACGGCCGGCAGGACATCGGCATTACCCCGGGTGGTGCCATGGACCAGTTCTCCTATGAGTGCGGCAACATCCTGCTGGGTAATCCGACCGGAACCCCGGCCTGGGAACTGCTCTTCGCCCCGGAAGTCTGCTTTGAGGCCGACTGCTTCTTCACCCTGACCGGCGCCGTCCATAAGGATGCCGCGCTGCAGACCGCTTCCGAGACCCTAACCATTGAACATGCCACGGTATATTTTGCTCCCCAGGGCAGCATCCTTACCTTGAAAAATAAGATCCGCGGTTTTCGGACCTATCTGTGCTGGAAGGCCGCCGACGGCCGTAATCCGGCAGGAACAAGGCGACCGGCCTTTGAGCAGATTGCCCGCTGGACGGATCGTGACGGCCATATCCGGGTCATTGAGGGGCCGGAATACCGTTACCTCAACGATCCTGACCAGTTCCTAAAAAATTACTGGAAGATCACCTGGGACACCAGTGAAATGGGCATGCGCATAACCAGTGACAAGGCCGATCTTTCCGTCAGCCTCGAAAACATGATCTCCGAGGCCGTGGCGGACGGGACTGTCCAGCTCACACCCAAGGGGCCCATCATCCTGCTGCGCCACCGCCAGACCGTGGGCGGTTATCCGCGGATCTTCAACGTCATCTCGGCCGACGTTGATCTGCTCGGACAGTTTCAGCCCGATCAGCTGCTGCACTTCAAGCAGATTTCCCTGAAACAGGCCCGTAAAATCAACCGAATAAAGATTGAAGACCTCATGCGCTTCAGGAAAAAACATAAATACACCTAAGGGGGTAACAAATGGATATATATTATGTGGATGGGGAATTTCTCCCCGAGGATCAGGCCGTTCTTTCAGTAAAGGATATCGCTGTCTTGAGAGGCTACGGCTGCTTTGATTTTATGAGAACCTATAACCGCCGGGCATTTCATCTCGATGCGCATATCGACCGCCTGCTGAACTCCGCCAAGCTGATCGGACTTGATCTGCGCTGGAGCAAGGATGAAATCCGCAAGGCCGTCATCGACACCATGGCCAAAAATCCGCAGCACGCCGAAGCCAACATCCGCCTGGTGGTCACCGGCGGTGTCAGCTCCAACGGCGTCGTGCCCGAGGGCAAAGGCAAACTGCTGGTGATGGTCACCGAAAAACATGGTCTGCCGGACTGGTGGTACAACGACGGTGCCAAGGTGATCACCGTGGATGTTGAGAGATATATCCCCGGCGCCAAGAGCATCAACTACATGAATGCCGTCATGGCCAACATGGAAGCCAAAAAGCAGGATGCCATTGAGGCCATCTATGTTGACCGCGACAACCGGATCCTCGAAGGCACCACCACCAATTTCTTTGCCTTTAAGGACGGCAAGCTGATCACCACCGGTGAAGACATCCTGAGCGGGATCACCCGCATGGTGCTGCTGGACATCCTCAAGGATGAATTTGAAATCGAGATCCGCGACATCAAAAAAGACGAGCTTAATGATTTTGATGAAATCTTCATCACCGCCTCCAACAAGGAGATCGTTCCGGTTGTCAAAATCGACGACCTTGTGATTGCCGACGGCAAACCGGGGGCCAATACCCGCAAGGTGATGGATCTCTTCAGGGCCTATACCGCGGAATACGGCAAGGCCGGTGAAGCCGCCGCCTGATCAAGATGAGCGAACCGGTTACCAGAGCTCAAATCGACCTGGGCGCAATTGCCCATAACATCCGCGAGCTGCGGCGCCTGGCCCAGCCGGACGCCATGCTCAATGCGGTGGTCAAGGCGGATGGCTACGGTCACGGATCCGTGCCGGTGGCCAAAACCGCCCTGGCAAACGGTGCCGACCGGCTGGCCGTGGCGCGTCTGTGCGAGGCTAAAAAAATCAGGGAAGGGGGGCTTGACGCCCCTCTGCTCCTCTTCGGCTATGCCACGCCCACGGTGCTCCGGGATTATATTGAATATGACATCATCCCGTCGGTGGGCAGCATTGATCTGGCTCAAAGACTTTCCGCAGCCGCCCAAAAAGAAGGCGTCCGGCTGAAGATCCATCTCAAGGTGGATACGGGCATGGGGCGGCTGGGTTTTGTCTCCGGCGCGCTGGTTGCCGCACCCGACGACAATAAGGTCCTTAATGATATTACGGCCATTGCCAAACTGCCCAACCTTGAGATCGAAGGCATCTACACCCACTTTGCCAATGCCGACAGCCGCGACAAAAGCCATGCCCGCGGCCAGTTTCAGATCTTCGATGGTCTTCTGACGCAGATCAAAGGGCAGGGGATTGAAATCCCGGTCCGGCATGCCGCCAACAGCGCCGCCAATATTGAAATGCCCGAGACCCACCTCGATATGGTGCGCCCCGGAATTTCAATTTACGGGCTCTATCCCTCCGACGAGGTGGACCGCGCGCTGATTGACCTCAAACCGGCCATGACGCTTAAATCAACCGTGATTCAGCTCAAAGAGGTGCCCGCCGGATTCAAGGTCAGCTACGGCAGTACCTTTGAGGCCAAGCGCCCATCCGTGATCGCATCGGTCCCGGTGGGCTATGCCGACGGTTACAGCCGCCTGCTGTCCTCCAATGGATTCATGCTGGTCAACGGACAGCGGGCACCGATTGCCGGACGGGTCTGTATGGATATCACCATGATCAATGTGACCGATATCGATGGTGTTCAGGAAGGTGACGAGGTTGTGATTTTTGGAAAACAGAACTCCGCGGAACTGCCCGCCGATGAACTGGCCCGGAACCTCGGCACAATTAATTATGAAATTGTCTCTGCAATAACTTCCCGTGTCAAACGCGTTTATACTTGAGAGGAGTTGATCTCCTCTCAAGTATAAAATCTCCAGCTTTCTTCCAAAAAACATCCTTACAGATTGTCGCACATTTTAAGATTTTTAATATTTTAATACCAAGATATTATCCGGAACACCCAGGCGCTCAGATCGTAAATTTCGGGCACTTTTCGGCATCTTTGCATTCCAATAAAAAAGGGGGCCTCCCTAAGGACGCCCCCCTTAAAAAATGTTTTAGCTAGGTCTATTCTTCTGAGGTTTCATCCGAATTATCGGCTTCATCTTCAACATAGCGCGTGAAGTCCACAATTTTCTCTCCGCGGTTCAGCCGGATGATCTTGACCCCCTGGGCTGAACGCCCGGTGGTCCGGATCTGGGCAACCTCGGTCCGGATAATCTGGCCGGTATTGGATATGATCAGCAGTTCGTCACTGTGATTGACCACCCGCAGCCCCACAAGGTTACCGGTCTTGGCAGTGATCTTGACCGTATAGACACCTTTACCGCCGCGGTTCTGGGCATGATAATGTTTGAGCAGGGTCTTTTTTCCATAACCATACTCGGTCATATTGATGACATAGGCATCCTCATCCTTGATTACGCCCATACCCACAACCTCATCGTTGTCATCCAGCCTGATGGCCCGGACACCGCAGGCCTGGCGCCCCATGACGCGGACATCATCCTCATTGAAGACAATCGCCTTGCCGTGGCACGAGCCCACAATCAGCTTGGAGGTGCCGTCTGTCAGCCGGACCGTAACCACTTCATCACCTTCGTCAAGGGTGCAGGCAATAATCCCGGTGCGCAGAACCTTGCTGAAATTATCAAGCTTTACGCGCTTGATATTGGCCTTCTTGGTCACCATGACCACATTGGCATCCATCGTGATATCCTTGGAAACCAGCACCGCGCAGATGCGTTCATCCTTCTGGAACGGTCGGATGTTGACGATGGGAATCCCTTTCAGCGTCCGGTCACGCTCGGGCACCTCATAGACCCGCGTGGAATAGATGCGCCCGGTATTGGTGAAATACAGGATGGTGGCGTGGTTGTTGGCAATGAAGATGTGTTCGATGAAATCATCCTCTTTGGCTGATCCACCCCGCACACCCTTGCCGCCGCGGCGCTGGGTGCGATATTTATTGAGCTCGGTGCGCTTGATATAACCGGCCCGGGTGATGGTCACCACCATCTTTTCGTCCGGAATCAGGTCTTCCATATTGAAGTCGCCCACACCGCTCTGGATGATTACCGAACGGCGCTGATCGGAATACTTATCACGCGTCTCCACCAGTTCGTCCCGGATCACCTGCATCAGCTCGTTGCGGTCCGAAAGCACCTTATTGAGCCATTCGATCAGCTCCATCAGCTCCTTGAATTCCAGTTCGATCTTTTCGCGCTCCAGTCCGGTCAGGCGCTGCAGACGCATATCAAGGATGGCCTGGGCCTGAATTTCGGAAAGCTCGAAACGCGCCATAAGCCCTTCCTTGGCATCCTTGGGAGTGGCGCTCTTCTTGATCAGATCAACAACTTCATCAATATTATCAAGTGCTTTTAAAAGACCTTCCAGAATATGGACCCGCGCCCGGGCCTTTTTCAGCTCAAACATGCAGCGCCTGGTTACGACCTCCTCGCGGAAATCCAGGAAGGCCCCCAGAAGATCCTTGAGCCCCATGGTCCGGGGAGAGCCGTTATGAATGGCCAGCATATTCATGCTGAATGAAGACTGCAACGGAGTCATCTTGTACAGCTGGTTTTCGATTACCATGGCATTGGCGCCACGCTTGAGATCAATGGCAACCCGCATGCCGTCCTTGTCGGATTCATCGCGGATATCGCTGATGCCTTCAATCTTCTTTTCGTTGACCAGCATGGCCATTTTTTCAATCAGGCTGCGCTTGTTGACCGTATAGGGGATCTCGTGGATCACAATCCTTTCACGGTTGTTGCCGGCATCCTCCACCTCAACCTTGCCACGTACGCTGATAATGCCGCGGCCGGTGCGATAGGCCTTTTCAATCTCGCCGCCGGCAAAAATAATGCCGCCGGTGGGAAAATCCGGTCCCGGAACGATGCCCATCAGTTCTTCAATGCTGATGTCAGGATTATCCACCATGGCAATCAGGGCATTGAAGATCTCGTCGGAATTATGCGGCGGGATGCTGGTGGCCATACCAACCGCGATACCGGCCGCTCCGTTCAGCAGTAGGGCCGGAATGCGCGAAGGCAGGACCACCGGCTCCTGCAATGATTCATCATAGTTGGGACCGAAATCAACTGTCTCTTTGTCGATATCGGCCAGCATCTCCTCAGCCATCCGCTCCATGCGCACCTCGGTGTAACGCATGGCAGCGGCGCTGTCGCCATCGATAGAACCGAAGTTACCCTGACCGTCAACCAGGCAATAACGCAGGCTGAAGGGCTGGGCCATTCTTACAATGGCATCATAAACCGCCGAATCGCCATGGGGATGGTACTTACCAATAACGTCACCCACAACCCTGGCGGATTTCTTATAGGCCCGGTTATGGGTGTTGCCCAGGTCCTGCATGGCATACAGGATGCGGCGGTGGACCGGTTTGAGTCCGTCGCGCACATCCGGAAGCGCGCGGCCGATGATTACGCTCATGGCGTAATCCAGATAGGCCGTTTTCATCTCCTGATCAATAGATACAACGTTGCTCATTATCATTCCCCTTAGATATCAAGGTTGGAAACACGCAGGGCGTTGGTTTCGATAAATTCACGCCGCGGCACAACATCATCACCCATCAGGGTGCTGAAGATCATATCGGTTTCCACTGCATCATCAATGCTGACCTTCAGCATTGAACGGTTGGCCGGATCCATGGTGGTCTCCCAGAGCTGCTCAGGGTTCATCTCACCCAGTCCTTTGTAGCGCTGCAGACTGTAGCCCTTCTTGGCCTCCTCAAAAACTTTCTCGGCGGCCTCCCGCAGGTTGCGCACCTCGGTTTCGTTTTCACCCCGGATCACCTTGAACGGCGGCCGGCCGATCTTTTTGAGCTCATTGTGGATCTTGACAATATCCCTGAAACCCTTGGACTCCAGCAGCCGCGAGTCAATGCGGGTTTTTTTGCGGATCCCGTTCTTGACCGAGCTGAAGATGACGTGGTCATCATAGATTTCACTCTGTACCTGTCCAAGATAGGGGAACCAGGTTTTGATGACCTCATCAATGCCGTCACGGTGTCTCCGGGGATCAAACTCGCCCGTCAGCAGTTCATCATCCAGATAGGATGCCGACTGAACCACGCGGTCATCCATCTGGCGCATTTCATAGTTTACCAGGACCTTGTTGCGCCGGCCGATCAGCTTCATATAGCGGATCAGTTCCTGTCCGGTAATATCAACCTGTCCGCGCACGACGATCTCATCAACGATATTATTCAGCAGGTATTCCTCGAGAGATTCATCATTGAGCAGATATTCAACCTTTTTACCCTTGCTGATCTTATAGAGCGGCGGCTGGGCAATGCAGATATGGCCGCGCTCGATGAGTTCGGGCATCTGGCGGTAGAAAAATGTCAGCAGCAGGGTGCGGATATGGGCGCCGTCGACGTCGGCGTCGGTCATGATTACTATCGTATGATATCTGAGTTTACTGATATCAAAAGAATCCGATCCGATGCCGGTTCCCAGGGCCGTAATCAGATGTTTGATTTCATCCGATGACAGCATCTTATCAACGCGGGCCTTCTCAACATTCAGGATCTTTCCCCTCAGGGGCAGGATTGCCTGATTTTTGCGCGATCTGCCCTGCTTGGCAGATCCGCCGGCCGAATCACCCTCAACGATGTACAGCTCACACTGCGAGGGGTCCTTTTCCTGGCAGTCGGCCAGTTTGCCCGGCAGGATGGTGGACTCCAGCACACTTTTGCGCCTAGTCAGGTCACGGGCCTTGCGGGCCGCCTCACGCGCCGTGGCGCTCTCAATGATCTTTTTGATTATCAGCTGACTCTCATTGGGATTTTCATTGAGATATTCATAGAGACTTTCATTGGTAAGGCTCTCGGCGATCCCCTGAATCTCGGAATTACCCAGTTTGGTCTTGGTCTGCCCCTCAAACTGCGGATTGGGAAGCATGACCTTGATCACAGCCGTCAGCCCCTCTTTGACATCATCACCGGTAATCCCGACCTTGGAATTTTTAAGCAGGCCCTTTTCCTTGGCATAGGCATTAATAGTCCTGGTCAGGGAACGCCGGAAACCGACCACATGGGTACCGCCGTCATGGGTATTGATATTGTTGGCAAATGAAAACAGACTCTCGGAATAGCTGGTGGTGTACTGCAGCACCACTTCAAGCATCACATCGCCTTTTTCTCTCTGAAAGTAAATCGGCGGATGCAGGGGTTTTTTCTTGGAATTGAGGTAGACCACAAAATCCTTGAGGCCCTCATTATAGCAGAAATCTTCTTTGGCCTCACTCCTCTCATCCTCGAGCATGATGCGCAGCCCGCTGTTCAAAAAGGCCATCTCACGCAGACGGTTGGCCAGTACGTCATAGTCATAGGTGGTGGTCTCAAAGATTTCGGGGTCCGGTTTAAAATGGATGGTTGTACCGGTTTTATCGCTCTCACCGACTTCCTTGAGCGGATAGAGCGACGCACCGCGCTCATATTCCTGGAAATAACGCGCTCCGTTTCTGTGAATCTCGATATCCAGGGCCTCGGAAAGGGCATTAACACAGGAACTTCCGACACCGTGAAGCCCGCCGGACACCTTGTAGGTGGAATTATCGAACTTCCCGCCGGCATGCAGGGTCGTAAGCACCAGTTCGGCCGCCGATATCCCGGACTCTTCATGAATATCCACCGGAATGCCGCGGCCATCATCGGAAACCGTGATGCTCTCATCCATATGGATGGTAACATTTATATGGTTACAGTAACCGGCAATGGCCTCATCCACACTGTTGTCCACAATCTCAAAAACCAGAGGATGCAATCCCGGAGAAGAGGTGGAACCGATATACATGGCGGGCCGGTGCCTGACAGCCTCCAAACCCTCCAGGACTTTGATATCCTTTGCTGAATATTCCGACATACTTAATCCTTCTTCCTTTTAGAACCGCATGGGCATAATGACCCATCTCACATCGCTGTTATCCGCAGGTGTCATCAGGCAGGGGCCCTGTGAAGACTTGAGCCTGACCTCGACATCACCGCTGATATGACCTAAACAATCCATGAAATATCTCGGATTGAAGTTGACTTCAATCTCATCCCCCTGATGTTCGGCGGCCACCACGGTTTCAACATCCCCCTGATCGGGATTATGGGCATACAACACCGCCTGTCCGCTGCCATAGGTGAATTTAACACAGTTTGAAATATCCGACATCATTGCTGAACACACCTTGAGGGCATTCATAATCTCCACGGCCGACATCCTTGAAACAATGGGATAGGTTTCCAGATTAATGACACTGCCATAATCCGGAAAACGGCCGTCAATCAGCCTTACAGTGGCAATGGTGTCGGCAGATACAAAGAAAATGGCATCCGAGGTAAGCAGAATTCCGGCACTTTCATCGCCCCCCTCCATCAGTCGTTTTAGTTCCTGGACACCCTTACGGGGAATAATTATGCCATCACCCATATCAAGTTTTTCAGTGATCGGATACCTGACAGCCGAAAGCCGGCGACTGTCGGTGGTCACCATCTCAATATAATTCTGTTTACCCTGGGTCCCCGACGTAAACAGAGCGCCCCCCAATGTATACTGGGTGTCATCCTCATCCGGGACCGGAATGGAAAAGATTGTCCGGTCAATCATAAATTTGACAATCTCGGGATCGATATTGGTGCCGCTGTCCATATTCTTGAATTCGACAGCAGGATATTCCTCCGGATCCATTATATTCATATTGGTCTTGTAATTACCGACCACGATATGGGCGCGCGCATTGTCATCAGTGCTGATCTGCACATCCTCATTGGGAAGCTGCCTGATTAGATCAAAAAAGCTTTTGGCGTTGATGGCACATGCCCCGCTTTCGGCAACGTCACATTCACGGGTCACCTGAATGGAGGTATGCAGATCCGTGGCCTTGATCCTGAGACCTTCCTGTCCGGCTTCCATCAGGATATGGCTCAGGATCGGAAGAGTGGATTTTCTCTCCGTAAACCCCTGCACCTTGGCAAGCATACTCTGCAGAACATCTTTGGATACCGTACACTTCATATAACCATACTCCC
Source organism: uncultured Bacteriovoracaceae bacterium (assembly GCA_964456565.1). GTDB lineage: Bacteria > Desulfobacterota > Desulfomonilia > UBA1062 > UBA1062 > CAYWBU01. Next base: position 9,312 of record CAYWBU010000010.1, read on the forward strand.
CAATAAATTATTTATTAATTTATACCTGCTACAATTGTTCAAAAACAACCTAAGCCTTTGCTTTTCAAATAATATTTTTCTGCAAACAGACCTACAGAAAAACTACAAAACCCTTTGCAGTGCAAGATTTTGTAAAAATGTAGAAAAGTGATCAAAGCGGCGAACCCCCTCCGGATATCTTTTCTACAATCTGCTGCATCTCTGCGCGAGATTTAACCTCGATTACAATTTTACCGCTGTTTTTACCAAAGCTGCATTCAACCTTGGCCGAAAGTTTTTCCGAAAGTTCCAGGGCCATTTTTTCAGCCACGGGGTCCCGCTTTGATTTTCTGGGCTGTTTTTCAAATCCCTTCGAGGCCAGTTTCTCGGTCTCCCGCACACTGAGTCCGGATTTAATAATCTTATTCAGCAGCAACAACTGGTCATTATAATCTTCCAGCATCAGGATGGCGCGGGCATGTCCCATTGTGACCGATCCGCTGCGCAGGGCGGCTTTGACATCCTCAGGCAGCCCCATCAGGCGCAGCATATTTGATATAGTGGAACGATCCTTTGATATGGACTGGGCAATCTCCTGATGGGTGAGTTTAAACTGTTTACGGAGGGTATGATAAGCCTCGGCCTCTTCCATGGGATTAAGATCCTCACGCTGAAGGTTTTCTATCAATGAGATCTTAAAGGCCTCATCATCCGGTAATTCGCGAATAATGGCCGGGATTCTTTCCAGGCCGGCCTCGCGGGATGCGCGATAGCGCCGTTCACCGGCAATTATCTCATACTTGGAACCGATGCGCCTGACTATAATGGGTTGAATCAGACCGTTTTCACTGATGGAACCTGCCAGTTCGGCAATCTTTTTTTCATCAAACTCTTTTCGGGGCTGCGCCGGATTATTGATAATCTCCTCAGCCGCGAGTTCGACAATCTGAGCATTTTCATCACTGATGGATGTTTCCGGAAAAATCGCGTCGATTCCTCTCCCCAGACGTGATTTTGGTTTCATTTTCACTTACCCCTCGCTTTTATAATTTCCCTGGCAAGTTTGAGATAACATTGGGCGCCTTTGGATGATATATCATATTTGCAGATCGGCAGACCGAAGCTGGGAGCCTCGCACAGCCGGATATTTCTCGGAATCACAGTATCAAAAACCTTATCCTTGAAATGATCACGGACATTGTCGGCGATATCATGACTGAGCCGGGTACGCGGATCAAACATCGTCAGAAGAAAACCCTCGATACTAATGGACGGGTTAAGCCTTTTCCTGACCAGCTGGAGCGTGTTGAGCAAGCTCTTGAGACCTTCCAGGGCGTAATATTCACACTGCACCGGAATGATAATCGAATCCGAGGCGGTCAATGCATTTAATGTCAAAAGCCCAAGTGATGGCGGACAATCAATAATAATATAGTCAAAGCCGGAGTTCAGCTTTGCAATTTCATTTGCCATTATGCGTTCACGCATTTTGGAGGCAACCAGCTCAACCTCTACGGCAATCAGATCGGTATGACTCGGGGCGACATAGAAATTTTTAACCGGGGTTTCCTGCAGGACATCAGCAATGGATGAGTCCCCGATCATAACATTATAGATATTTTTATCCACCTTACCGATATCAATCCCCAAACCGGTGGAGGCATTGGCCTGGGAGTCAAGATCCAGCAATAACACCTTTTTTCCAAGAACGGAAAGCGAGGCCCCGAGATTTACGGCAGTTGTGGTTTTTCCTACTCCACCCTTCTGATTGGATACGCTGATTACTTTTGTCGGCACGCTGAAGACCTATCATAAATATGGTTAAATATAAATATAAAAAAATGTTTCACGTGAAACATTTTATCACATAAAGAGTTTACTGAAGGATATGCCCGCCAGTAACAGGACGATAATCCAGGGAATAATAATATCACCGGTGCGGCTCCTGGTGTCTTCACTGATAGCCCTCAGGGTTTCCCCCTGTTTTTCATCAGGAAGTTTAACGCAGAGGTCATTGATGAGATTTTTGAAGCCCGCAAGGTTGTTGCGCAGCAGGTAGTTGCGTTTATCCGTACTGATGGTGATGAATTGCCGTTTCTGAAAGGTTACGGCATCGGCGATTTTAATTTCAGGGAGTGGGATGGTTTTGTATCCCGATATGGATCTTATCTTTAAGATGTCATCCGATATGGCAACCTTTTTGATGACATTATTGATGGCCAGTACATAGAAATAGATCATGAGGAGGACAGCCAGGATCAGCATCAGTGGCTCCAGGCCCCGTTCGGTAATATCGACAAAGACTGGGATAGATAAAAATATTGATAGTAACATCGGAATCTTAATGGCATTTTTTATTTTATATACATTTTCCATGGGGTCTATGTTACACAAACCAAAAACTTTTACAAGGATGCTTATGTTAGATTTTGCAGTGGATTTGGCCCGTAGCGCCGGAAAATTTATCAGCCGGGAGCGTGATAAGGGTTTTGATGTCGAGCATAAGGGCCGGATTGATCTGGTAACCAATATTGATAAGGCGTCTCAGGATATGATTGTGAAAGGCATTTTAGAGCGTTTCCCGGAACATTCCATCCTGGCGGAAGAAGGCGTGGAGTATGATTCGGGAAGTGAGTATCTATGGATCGTAGATCCTCTGGATGGCACCACTAATTTTGTACACGGCCTACCGCTTTACTGTGTCTCCATTGCGCTCTACCGCATGGGAAAACCTTTTATCGGGGTGTGTTATAATCCGGCCAGGGATGACCTTTTTTGTGCCGAAAGAGGTCAGGGGGCTTTCTTGAATGGAGAAAAACTGGAGGTCTCGGATAGTGATTCAGTCCTGTCGGCGCTGCTGGTGACCGGCTTCCCTTATGAATCGGATCAGATGGATATAATTATGGATCGTTTTGCAAGGGTTGTCGGAAAGGCCCAGGGGGTCCGGCGGCTCGGTTCGGCGGCGCTTGATCTGTGTTATGTTGCCAGTGGCGCCCTGGATGGATTCTGGGAAACCGGCCTGAAACCCTGGGATATGGCAGCAGGAGTTGTGATAGTACAGGAGGCGGGTGGCCGCATCACGGCCCTTAATGGATCTGATTTTAATCTCTTCGATGGCCAGGTGCTGGCCACCAATCAGAGGATACATGATGAACTCAGTCAGCTCATGTAGTCTAAAGATTGCCGACTCTCACAGCCATCTGCATTTTGAGGAGTACGGCGCTGATCTGGATGCGGTTCTGGAGCGCGCACGAAAGGTTGGCGTGGACCGTTTTCTACTGGTGGGAATAGATCCTGCCGATTCCGAGCGGGCCGTGGCCCAGGCTGCTGTGATTGAGGGCTGTTTTGCCGCAGTGGGGATTCATCCTCAGAATGCCGGGAAAATATCTCCGGCAGAGGTGGAAAGGCTTGGTAACTTTAAAGATGCGGTTGCCATAGGTGAAACCGGTTTTGATCTGCACTGGACTCCGGAAACCGAACTGCAGCAGGAGGAACTTTTTAGGGCCCATATCGATCTTGCCCGTAAACTCGGAAAACCACTGGTGATTCATGACCGCGAAGCCCACGAGCAGACATTGCGGGTGCTGGATGATACCGACGGCTGGTCACTGGGCGGGGTCATGCACTGTTTTTCGGGTGACGCTTCCATGGCACGCTATGTTGTGGAGCGCGGATTCTATGTTTCGATTCCCGGGGTTGTGACTTTTAAAAATGCCGGGATATTGAGGGATGCACTTGAACATGTTCCGCTTGAAAGACTGTTGATCGAAACCGACGCCCCGTTTCTGAGTCCGGTTCCTTACCGTGGAAAGCGGAATGAACCGGCTTATCTGGTTTATATTATTGAAAAAATAGCTGAAGTGAAAAGATCTACGCCCGCGGATGTGGCTGGATATACCTATGAAAACTTTAAGAGACTTTTTCTTTCCGGGGAACTGTAATATAACTGGGGATATAATCATTCTGGAGGTTTTAATATGATAAAAAGGATAGAGGTCAAGACCAACACCCGGGTTCAGCTGATAGATATCACCTCGCAGGTCAGGGCTTTACTGAAGGCCGAAGACATCTCCTCCGGAATGGTTGTGATCTATAGTCCGCATACCACCTGCGGCATAACCATCAATGAAAATGCCGATCCGGATGTGCGGGATGATATCACGGATGCTCTGGAAAAGCTTGTTCCGGCCGATGCCGGATACCGCCATATGGAAGGCAATGCCGATGCCCACATCAAGACCAGTCTTTTCGGGTCCAGCGCCACGGTCTTTGTCGAGAGTTCCACTATGGTGCTGGGAACCTGGCAGGGAATCTATCTGGCGGAATTTGACGGCCCGCGGCAACGGACTGTGCTTGTGAAACTCTTGTCTGATCAGGGTTGATTTGCGGAGCGGTTTCTTGGGAGGCTTTTAAGTACTTAAGATTATAAGATCTGAATAGATTTCCCTGTAGGGGCTGAAAGACAGGTTGACAAACCTGTTGCGCATATTTTAATAGAACAAGCTGAGCGGGCATAACTCAGCTGGTAGAGTGTCAGCTTCCCAAGCTGAATGTCGCGGGTTCGAGCCCCGTTGCCCGCTCCAGATACATGGCTAGGAGGAGAAAAGTGGGCTCGATGCCCACTTTTTTATTATGAAACAGGCGGAAATACTGGAAAAGGTGACCGAACTGGTAAAGCCGGAAATTGCGGCACTGGGACTTGATCTCTTTGAAATAGAGTTCAAGGGGGGAGTGCTGCGGATCACCATTGACAAGCCGCAGGGAGTTGGTCTGGATGACTGCGTGGCTGTCAACCGTCGGGTGGGACTGCTGCTGGATGCCGAAGACCTGATTTCCGGGAAATACCGCCTGGAGGTAACCTCTCCGGGTTTGAACCGTAAACTGAAGAGCCTGAAGGATTTTGAATATTTTAGCGGCCGCAAGGCCAGAGTGGTAACTCAGGACGGCAGTTACACGGGAATAATCAGTGGATTGGATGGTGATAAGGTGTTGCTGAAGACTGACGACGACGAGCTGTCGATCGGTGTGCACGCTATCATAAAGGCCAATCTGGAATTCGACTTTTAGGAGCTGGGAATGATCTTAAATCTTTCAAAAGTGATCGAACTGATCGTAAAAGAAAAGGGCCTCAAACAGGAGGATCTTGTTGAAGTCGTAGAGACCGCGGTTTTAAGTGCTGCCAAGAAGGTCTACGGAGATTACGATAATTTCGAAGCGCAGTATAATCCGGATGAGGACGAGGTGGAGGTCTTTCAGTTCAAGGTCGTCAGTGATGATGTGGAAGACGAAAATGAACAGATGTCGCTGGAAGAAGGCCGGGCCCTTGATCCCAGCTGTGAAATCGGCGATGAACTGGGAATCAAGCTGGACTCGTCCAAGCTGGGACGGATTGCGGCGCAGAGCGCCAAACAGGTGATCGTCCAGAAGGTCAAAGAGGTCGAGCGCAACGCCGTCTACGATGATTTTATTGACCGCAAGGGAGAGATAATCTCCGGATTTATCCACCGCTTTGACCGGCGCGATGCGATTGTCAATCTCGGCAAGGCCGAGGCGATCCTGAAAGACAAGGAACAGATTCCCGGTGAAAACTTCAGGCGGGGCGATCGGGTTCAGGCCTATATCCTGGATGTCACCAAATCAATCCGTCAGCCCCAGGTTGAGCTTTCCAGGACCCATCCGCGGTTTTTGATAAAACTCTATGAGATGGAGGTTCCCGAGGTTTCCGAGGGGATTGTTGAAATCGTGGGAGTCGCCCGCGAACCCGGTATCCGGGCCAAGATTGCAGTCAAATCGCACGACCCCAAGGTTGATCCGGTGGGAACCTGTGTCGGAGTGCGCGGCGCCCGGGTGCAGAATATCATCCAGGAACTCAAGGGTGAGCGCCAGGATATCGTTGTGTGGTCCGAGGACCCGGTCCGCTTTGTGTGCAATGCCCTTTCCCCGGCCAGGGTGTCCAAGGTTGTGGTGGATAAGGGTGAGCGCAGCATGGATGTGGTGGTCGTCGATGACCAGCTCAGTCTGGCTATCGGCCGCAAAGGCCAGAACGTCAGGCTGGTGGCCAAGCTGACCGGCTGGAAAATCGATGTGCGTTCCGAGGATATGGATAAGCTGGTCTCCTCCGAGGATAATCCCTTTGAAGGGATCGATATTATCGATGAAGCCCTGAGTGAGAGTCTGATTGAAGCCGGATTTGAATCACTGGAAAAGCTTGCCAAGGCCAAGGTCGATGATCTGCTGGAATGTGAAGGCGTTGATGAGGAAGTGGCCAAGGATATTCTTGCGGCTGTTTCCGGGAAGATTAATGGCTGAAGGAAAACTCCCGCGCAGAAAATGTGTGGGTTGCAGAAAGGTTCATAAAAAAGAGGCATTAATGAGGCTGGTAAAAACTTCATCCGGGATCAAGGTTGATTTTGCGGGACGTGAAAGCGGCCGCGGATTCTATATCTGTCCGGATGATGGCTGTATGGAGAAGGCCTTAAAAAATAAGCAGGTAAATTGGAGCGGCATTCAGGACTGGCGCGAACTGAAGACCATGGCGACCCAGGCGGTTGTCAGGGAAACCCGCAGGCATCTCGAACTGGCTGAAAGGATGGGTGTCCTGGATTCCGGTAGAGAGGCCGCGTTGCCGCCGGACAGTCAGGCCGGGGAGGTAATCCTCGGATCTGATGTTGAAAAGATATTGAGCGTGCAAGTTGCAAATGGCAGCTATCCGGGGATCTCCGGATTACAAAGGTGTCTTGCTTTTTTGGACAGGCTGTCTTCGAAAGGTTTATCAATATGAAGAAAATGAGAGTTTTTGAATTAGCCAAAGAGTTGTCGATTGATACGAAGGATCTGTTGAAGATTGCCAAGGATCTGGCTATTTCCGTTGACAATAATATGAGCACGATCGATCTGCATGATATCGAACGGATCAGGAAGCGGATGGAGAAGGAAAATGATAAGCCGGAAGATACGCCAGAACAGCAGCAGTTTGAGGATAAACGTGTAAGCGCCAAGGTCATCAGGCGCCGGGCCAAACGTTCAGTCAAGACCGAGGAGCCGGTTCCGGACAAGGAAGACCAGAAGATCGAAGCGGCGGCTGAAGCTGAGGAAGAAAAGAAAGAAACTGCGCCCCAAAAAGAGACCAAAAAGAAAAAAGCCGAAGATGAACCGGCAATTGCTCCGGCGGAAGAAAAACAGCCCGAAGAGGTTCCGGCTGAAGTGGCAGAGCCGGTCACGGAAGAGCCTGTAGCTGAACCCGAGACCAAGCCTGTAACAGAGGAGACCTCCGAGAGCGAAGACGAAGAGAGCAAGGAAAAGCGTAAAGACAAGAAAAAGGGCAAGAAGACCAAGGAAGAAGAAGACGAGGTCAAGCCCAAGGCCAAGAAGGGCGTGCGCAAGGAAAAGCAGGTCTATACCGAGTCCGACCTGTATCAGGATGCAAAACCCGGTTTCGGCAGAAAACGCAAACGGGGCAAGGATAAAAAGCTTCCGACCTCGACACCCGCCAAGAAAAAGAAGATCACCATCGGCAAGACCATCACTGTTGCCAATCTGGCCAAGGAAATGAGTATCAAGGTTTCGGAAGTCATCAAGGTGCTGATGGATATGGGAGTGATGGCAACCCAGAACCAGTATATCAATGCGGACGAGGCCATTCTGGTGGCTAATGAGCTGGGGATCGAGGTAGAGGAGGCCCGGGATGAAATCCGCGAGGACTTCCTGTGTGCCCCGGAATACAGTGAAAATGATCTGGCTCCCCGTTCTCCGGTTGTCACGGTCATGGGCCATGTTGACCATGGCAAGACCTCGCTGCTGGACGCCATCCGCTCGGAGAATGTAACCGAAGGCGAATTTGGCGGGATTACCCAGCACATCGGGGCCTATCAGGCCAAGTGCAAGGATAAGCTGATAACCTTCATCGATACGCCCGGACATGAGGCCTTCACCTCCATGCGGGCGCGCGGCGCCCAGGTCACGGATTTCGTCATCCTGGTGGTGGCCGCCGATGACGGGGTGATGGATCAGACCAAGGAGGCCATCAATCATTCCAGGGCCGCCGAAATTCCGATTATTGTGGCCGTCAACAAAATAGATAAACCCAACGCCAATCCGCAACGGGTCAAGGAACAGCTCTCCGAGATGGGCCTGGTGCCCGAGGAGTGGGGCGGCGATACCATTTTTGTGGAGGTTTCGGCGCTGAAGCACACCGGTCTGGATGATCTGCTGGAGATGATTCTGCTGCAGGCCGAAATGCTGGAGATCAAGGCCTGTCCCAAGGGCAATGCGCGCGGAATTGTACTGGAATCCAGGCTGGATAAAAATCGCGGTCCCATGTGCACCATGCTCGTTAACCAGGGAGAATTCAAACGCGGGGACGTGTTTGTGGCCGGCAGCAAATGGGGCAAGATCCGCGCCATGTTCGACTTTAACGGGAAGGCCCTGAAAAAGGCCGTTCCGGGCACCCCGGTTGAGGTCCTCGGACTTAAGGAACTGCCGTCTGCCGGAGATAATTTCTTTGTGGTCCCCAACGAGAAAAAGGCAACCGAAATCGTGGCCTATCTTGAGGACGACGAAAAAGGCCAGCAGCTTATGGAACAGAAACCCCAGGTCACGCTGGAGGACCTCTATTCCCAAGTACAGCTCGGCAGCATCAAGGAACTCAATCTGATCATCAAGGGCGATGTGCATGGTACGGTTGAGGCCATTTCCGGTTCGGTCACGGGAATCGATACCGGCGGCGAAGTTGGAATAAAGGTGATCCATACCGCGGTGGGCGGCATCACTGAAAACGATGTCCAGCGGGCATCCACCTCCAAGGCCATTATCTGCGGGTTCAATGTCCGTCCCGAGCCCAAGGCCAAGGATCTTGCCAAGAAATATAACGTGGAGATCAAGCTCTATACTGTGATCTACGACCTGATTGAGGATATCAAACAGGCCCTGCTCGGCTTGCTTGAGCCGGTCTATGAAGAGGTTACGCTGGGCCGGGCCGAGGTGCGTGACACCTTCAAGGTTCCCAAGATCGGAATTATTGCCGGCTGTATGGTGACCGACGGCAAGGTTATCCGCAATGCCAAAGCCAGGCTGCTCAGGGATAATGTCGTTATCCATGAAGGTCGGATTGATTCGCTGCGGCGTTTCAAGGATGACGCCAAGGAGGTTCTGTCCGGCTACGAATGCGGTATCGGTCTCGGCAGTTATAACGATATCAAGGTCGGTGATGTGATTGAGGCCTATACCGAAGAGGAGCAGGAGATCAGGACCGAGTGGTAGTCGGAGCCCTCAAGCTGCGGCTCAGGGTCTACGGGACAGGCTCACTGAAGGAAAAACGCCGGATTCTGAAGTCGATCAAGGACAAGCTTTTGAATATGAACGTGGCTGTGGCCGAAGTTGAAGATCATGATAAATGGCAGGCTGCCGGCATTGGTGTGGCGGTTGTCAGTAATGAGGCCGGTTATGTCAATTCGGTGATTGACCGGGTAATGGATGTTGTAGACAGCTATCATGATGTGGAAGTTCTGGACAGCCAGTTTGAGATAATTCACCTATGAAAAAAGTTACGTTACGTCAGGCCAGGGTAGGTGATCTGCTGCGGGAAACCATCGCGGAGCTGATCATGCGGCGGGTCAAGGACCCCAGAATCGAAGGTGTCACTATCACCGATGTGGACATCAGCATGGATCTCAGGGATGCCAATGTCTATTTCTGCGTGTATGATTCAAACCGGGTCGACGACGCCATGAACGGCCTGAAAAGTGCCGAGGGTTTTTTGAGGCATGAGCTGAAAAAGACCCTGCGTATCAAGACTATCCCGATGCTCAATTTCAAGTATGATTCATCCCTGGATTACGGCACCCATATGGATGCCGTCCTCGATGATTTAAAGAATGATGAACACGATAATTGACCTGCTTGCCGCCAAAAATCACATTGAAATCATAACCCACCTGAATGCCGATGAGGATGCCGTGGGCTCCAGCAGGGCCCTGGCCCTTGCCTTGCAGGATATGGATAAGCGGGTCTGGATCCGCTATCCCTCGGGATTGCCGGAAGCCTTTGATTTTACGGCAAAACCTCAGGCTGAAGCTGTCTCGGTACCTGAGCTTTCGGTTTTGCTGGATGTCTCGGATCTTGGCATGATCGGCGATACCGTCCCCGGCGGGGAAGTGGTGGTGATCGATCATCACCGGACCAACAGCGGCTTTGGAAAGGCGGCCTGGGTTGACGCCGCAAAGTCCAGCACCGCCGAGATGGTCTATGAACTGCTGCTGCAGATGAACGTCGCCATTACCCCGGCAATTGCTGAAAATCTCTTTATGGGAATTTTTGGGGATACGGGCGGATTCATGCATGCCAATACAACGGCCGCGGTCTTTGAGATTGCGGCAGACCTGTGCCGTAGGGGTGCGGATGCCAGTGCGATTGCCTACAACATCAAGTGTAACCGTAAACTGGTTTATTACCGGCTTTTGTGCCGGGCCGTGGAACGTCTGGAATGGCACGCCGGAATCTATATCAGCCGGCTGGAGTTTGAGGACTTCCAGTCGCTTGGGGCCGGCTATGATGATGCGGCCGGACTGGTGGAGGAACTGGCAGCTCTGGGAGATGTCGAACTGGTAATCCTGCTCAAGGAACGCTGTCCCGGAGAAATCCGCGGATCGCTGCGTTCCAAGACGGTCCCGGCGGCCCTGCAGACGGCGCAGCGCTTCGGCGGTGGCGGCCACGACCTGGCGGCCGGCTTCACCTACTGTGGCGAGATGCCGGAGATTTACAGCAAAATATTTGAGGAAGGCAAGAAATGGGCAAAAATGGAGTGATACTGATAGATAAGCCGGCCGGAATGACCTCCCGGACCGTGGTTGACCGGGTTATGCGTCAGCTCAAGGTCCGTAAGGCCGGGCATTTCGGCACGCTGGACCCCTTTGCAACCGGGCTGCTGTGTATCGGCATCGGCCAGGGGACCAAGCTGCTGCCCTTCATGCATGCGCATGACAAGGAATATCTGGCCACGATCGGATTCGACAGATTCACGGATACGGATGATCTTGAAGGCGAGACCCTCAAGATCTTTGAAAATGTTGCGGTTGACCGTGAGGCCGCCGCAGAATGGTTTAAGGCCCATCTCGGATGGTCAAATCAGATCCCGCCGGACTACTGCGCCCAGAAACAGAACGGCAAGCCGTTGTACAAGCTGAAACGTGAAAACCAGGAGGTCAAACCGCGAGAGAAGCAGGTGCATATTGCCGAGGCGGAGATCCTGGAGGGCGGGGAAGACTGGCTCAGGGTCAGGATCGTCTGTTCGCGCGGTACCTATATCCGGGCCATCGCCCGCGATCTGGGGACCGACCTGGGATGTGGCGGCTACCTGAAGGAACTGCGGCGGCTGCGGAGCGAGGGTTTCAGCGTGGAGCAGGCCATGAGACTGGATGATCTCATTGACGGGACTGCGGAACCGAAACTCCTCTCGCTGGCCGATGCCCTTGCAATGCCGCGGGTGCATGTCACCAGGGCCGGTCAGATGGGGATCCTGGACGGCAATGCCATCCAGCAGGCCTGGCTCATGGATGATCTGACCGGAGATGAGGACAGTTTTGCTGCCATGGTCAATGAGGACGAGGAACTGCTGTGTGTGGCTCGGATCAAACGCTGCGGCGGGATTGCCGGCTACATTGAAAGGGGTTTCAATCCCGGGTAAGTGCCGAGTTATGCTTATATTTTCATCTGGCATCTTGGCAAAATCCCGGGCAGGAATATAATTAAAAACTGGGTATTTACAGCGGATTGCTTGGTGTGCTAACTTTCCGCAGACTAAAATAGGAAGAGAAAAAAGAAGAAAGCTGTCTAGGAGGAAATACAGTGTCTCTAAGTGTAGAAGAAAAAAAAGAAATTATCACTAAATTTCAGACCAAGGAGGGCGACACCGGATCACCCGAGGTGCAGGTGGCGCTGCTCACCAAAAGAATCAGTGACCTAACTGAACATTTCAAGACCCATAAAAAGGATCACCATTCTCGCAGGGGCCTACTGATGCTCGTCGGTCAGAGGCGCAGGCTGCTCAATTACATCAAAAAAAATGACATTCAGAAATACAGAGAGCTTATAGGCGAACTGAATCTGAGAAAGTAGGATCCTAAAATGAAAGCAGAAGTAGAAGGAAAAGGCCTGCCTGTTACCTTCGAAACCGGAACCGTTGCCAAACAGGCCGACGGTTCGGTATTGGTCAAGCAGGGCGATTGTGTTGTCCTCGTTACGGCAACCATGTCCAAAGAAGAGCGCAAAGGCATAGATTTTCTGCCTTTGGTTGTTGAATATCAGGAAATGTCATATGCCGCCGGGCGGATCAAGGGCGGCTTCATCAAACGTGACGGCCGGCCGGGCACCCAGGAGGTCCTGACGGCCAGATGTATTGACCGGCCCATCAGGCCGCTGTTCCCCAAGGGACTGCATAACGAACTCCAGGTGATCGCCATGGTACTTTCGGCAGATCCCGAGATCAACCCCGACGTACTGGCCATCAATGGTGCCTCGGCGGCCCTGCACATCTCGTGCATTCCCTTTGCCGGTCCCGTCGGCGGTACCCGGGTGGGCCGGATCAACGGTGAGTATATCTGCGATCCGTCATTCAAACAGATGGAAGAAAGTGATCTGGAGCTGATTGTTGTCGGCACCAAGGATGCCATCGTGATGGTTGAAGGCGAAGCCAAGGAACTGCCCGAAGAGGTGGTTCTCAAAGGCATTGAGTTTGCCCACGTGCGGATTCGCGAGGTGATTGCGGCCCAGGAGGATCTCCGCCAGCAGGCCGGCAAGGAAAAGGTTGTCTTCACTCCGCCGGCCGAGGATGAGGCCCTGTATGCCGAAATCAAGGCGGCGGCCACGGCTGAAATCGAAGCGGTTCTCAAGGCGGCCCTGCCCAAACATGAACGGGCGGCGCGTTTCGGCGAGATCCGTGAAACGGTCATGGCGAAATATGCCGAGGACGACGATGACCGTCAGTCCCTGGCCAAAGAATATGTAGGCAAGGTTGAAAAAGAGACCGTGCGTGGCTTCATGCGCGGCAACAGTCTCCGGATCGACGGCCGCGGTTTTGACGACATCCGGCCGATCTCCTGTGAGACCGACCTGCTGCCCCGGGCGCATGGTTCGGCGCTGTTCACACGCGGCGAGACCCAGGCCCTGGCCATTACCACCCTGGGTACTCCCCGGGATGAGCAGCGGGTGGAGACCCTGTTGGGCGAGACCACCAAGGCCTTCATGCTGCACTATCAGTTCCCGCCTTTCTGTGTGGGCGAGGTGCGCATGCTCAGAGGCCCGAGCCGCCGGGAAATCGGTCATGGAAATCTGGCGGAAAGGGCCCTGGCCCAGATGCTGCCGGATCAGGCAAATGATTTTCCCTATACCATCCGGCTGGTTTCCGAGGTGCTGGAGTCCAACGGGTCATCCTCGATGGCCACGGTCTGCGGCGGTTCCATGGCCCTGATGGCGGCCGGCGTCCCGGTCAAGAAACAGGTGGCCGGAATTGCCATGGGTCTGATCAAGGAAGATGAAGACTATATGGTCCTGACCGATATCCTCGGTGATGAAGATCATCTGGGCGACATGGACTTCAAGGTTGCCGGAACCACCGACGGTGTGACTGCCCTGCAGATGGACATCAAGATCGCAGGCCTGCCGTCAAACGTGCTTTCGGACGCCCTGGAAAAGGCCCGCAAGGGCAGGCTTTCCATCCTTGAAAAGATGAATGCCGCCATTGCCGCGCCCAAGGCTGAGATTTCCCCCTATGCCCCGCGGGTTTACACCCTGCAGGTCAATCCCGACAAGATCAGGGATATCATCGGCCCCGGCGGCAAGATGATCAAGGAAATCACCGCCAAGAGCGATACCAAGATCGAAATCGACGATTCGGGTAAGGTTGAAATCTTTGCGACCGATTCCGAGCATGCCCAGATTGCCATTGACATGATCGACCAGCTGACCGAGGAACTCGAGCTGGGCAAGGTCTATGTCGGCAAGGTTGCCAAGATCATGGATTTCGGCGCCTTTGTGGATTTTCCCTCCGGGTCTTCCGGTCTGGTGCACATCAGCCAGCTGGCCAATGAACGCGTCCAGAATGTCAGGGATGTTGTCAGCGAAGGCGATGAGGTCATTGTCAAGGTGATCGGCATTGATGACCGGACCGGCAAAGTTCGCCTCAGCCGTAAAGAGGCGCTCAGCAATACCAGCAAGAATGAGAATGAATGAGAAAATCCACTGTCCTTGATAACGGAGTGCGCGTAATAACCGAGGCCCTGCCCTCGGTGCGCTCTGTATCGCTGGGCATCTGGGTCAATGCCGGTTCCCGTCATGACAATCGGGCCGGCATTGCTCATTTTACCGAACACATGATGTTCAAGGGCACGCCCAGCCGGTCGGCCCTTGATATCTCAAAAGAGATCGATGTGCTGGGTGGAGTCCTGAATGCCAGCACCTCCAAGGAATATACCGTCTATTACGTCAAGTTTCTTGACGAACATTTTGACCGGGCCGCGGATGTCCTTTTTGATCTATTCCTGAATTCGGTCTTTGACGCCGACGAGATCGAAAAGGAAAAGCAGGTTGTCCTTCAGGAGATCCATATGACGGAAGACAATCCCGATGATCACATCATGGACCTGTTTTCCGAAGCGGTCTTCGGGGAGGCCGACCTGGGACGCCCGATTCTGGGCCACCGCGAAACCGTCAAGGCCATTACCCGCGACACTATCACCGACTTCATCGGCACCTCTTATGATCCCGACTCCATAATTATTGTGGCCACCGGCAGTATCGAGCATGAAAAACTGGTGGAGGCCGCCGCCGGGTATTTTTCCGGGATAGACCGCAAGGGCGGCAGCCCATCCCCGACGCCCGTTATCCGGGGCGGGCGGCAGAAGATGCACTACAAAGATCTGGGACAGGTCCAGATCTGCCTTGGAACCCCCGGACAGGCCATGACCGCCGATAGCAGCTGGACCTATCTGATTCTGACCAATCTGCTGGGCAGCAGCATGAGTTCCATGCTCTTCCAGGAGGTCCGCGAAAAACTGGGGATGGTCTATTCGATCTATTCCTACCTGAATGCCTATCGCGACTGCGGCATTATGGCTGTATATGCCGGCACCACCGAGGACAATGTGGCCCGGACCCTGGAAGTAACCGTACAGCAGCTCAAGCGGGTGCAGGCCGGAGATTTCGGTGACCTTTCGCTGGAGGACGTAAAGCAGCAGATCAAGGGACATCTGCTGCTGGCCCGCGAGAGCACGGAAAACCGCATGGTTTCCAATGCCAAAAATGAGATCTACTATAAACGCGAAGTTCCGGTTGATGAAGTGATTGCCAAGATCAATGCAGTCACGACTGAAATGGTGGTGGAACTGGCGTGTGATATCTTTGTTCCCGAAAAGATGAATCTGGTAACGCTGGGCCGTCTCAGGGACGGTGATGTTGATCTCAGCGCCTTGTTCTAGCGTATCAATCTGCCTGCGAAAAGCCCGTTTCCTTGGTTCTTGCCATCTGAGTGGGATATTGCTAAGCCAAAAACATGCCTGAAACTAGGAATATCAAGCTGACTCTGGCCTATGACGGATCCGCTTTTTGCGGCTGGCAGGTCCAGCCGCAACTGCGGACGGTACAGGCGACTCTTGAGGATGTCCTAGGCGGGATTCTGGGGCATGCGGTGCCGGTGCAGGCCTCGGGCCGGACCGATACCGGCGTGCATGCCCTGGCGCAGGTGGCCAATTTCAGAACAGGTGTTCCCATTCCTCTTCCCGGGCTGCAGAAGGCGCTGGACAATGCCCTGCCGAGCGATATTGCGGTCAGCCGCATCGAGGTTGTCCCGCCGGAGTTCAATGCCCGCCACAGCGCCCGGGCCAAGACCTATGCCTATGTCATCCGTCCGGCGGCATTCATGAGTCCGCTGCTGGCAAGATATGTCTTGCATGTGCGGGAAGGGCTTGATATCTGTGCCATGAAAAATGCGGCGGCCCTGCTGGAGGGCGAGCATGATTTCAGGGCCTTCATGGGAGCCGGATCCGGGGTGCAGACCACGGTGCGCGAAATCTTCACGTCCGAGCTGCAGCAAAAGGACGGGCAGCTGATATATGTGGTGCGCGGTAGCGGCTTTTTGCGACATATGGTAAGGAATATCGTCGGAACGCTCCTGCTGGTGGGCAAGGGCGCAATGCAGCCCGAAGCTGTCACGGCTGTGATGGCGGATAAAGACCGGTCCAAGGCGGGCCCGACAGCGCCGTCCCAGGGGCTTTACCTGGTGGGCGTCGAATACTAGAACAGGAGAATTTTATGACGAAAGTCTTGGTTACAGGCGGCTGCGGTTTTATCGGGACCAATCTGGTACGGCTCATCCTGGAGACCCGGCCGGACTGGCAGGTGGTCAACCTTGATCTGCTGACCTATGCCGGAAACCTTGAGAACACGGCCGGACTGGAAGATGCATATCCCGGACGCTATACCTTTGTCAGGGGCGATATTGCCGATGCCGCCCTGGTGGACGGGCTTTTTGCCAGCCATAAATTTGATCTGGTGCTGAACCTGGCGGCCGAGTCGCATGTGGACCGCAGCATCGAGGATCCGGGCATCTTCATCCGCACCAATATCATGGGCACCCAGGTCCTGCTGGATGCCGCAGTCAGGCACAAGACCGAGCGTTATCTGCAGGTCTCGACCGACGAGGTCTACGGCAGCCTGGGCAACGAGGGCCAGTTCCATGAAAAACTGCCCATGAAGCCCAACAGTCCCTATTCGGCCTCCAAGGCCTCGGCCGATCTGCTGGTGCGGGCCTTTATCAAGACCTTTGGCCTGGATGCGGTCATCACGCGCTGTTCCAATAACTACGGACCCTACCAGTTTCCGGAAAAGCTGATTCCTCTGATGGTAATCAATGCCACCGAGGACAAGCAGCTGCCGGTCTACGGTGACGGTAAAAATGTCCGCGACTGGATCTATGTCAAGGACCACTGCCGGGGCATCATCGAGGTGGCCGAGAAGGGCCGCTGCGGCGAGGCCTACAATATGGGCGGTGATGCCGAGATGGAAAACATTGCGATCGTGAAGCTGATCCTCAAACAGCTGGACAAGGATGAGAGCCTGATCAAGTTTGTCAAGGACCGCCCGGGACACGATTTCCGCTATGCCATGGATTTTTCCAAGATCAATACGGACCTGGGATGGGCGCCGCAGATGACCTTTGACGAGGGCATGCGTTCCACTATTGACTGGTATCTGGAAAACCGCCCCTGGTGGGAAAAGATCCGTTCCGGCGAATATACCGAATATTACGAGCGGATGTACGCCAACCGATGATAGTCCTTGTTGCAGGCGCCGGCGGCATGCTGGGGCAGGATCTGTGCGCCGAGCTGGTTGCGGCCGGGCATAGGGTATGCCCCAAGACGCATGCCGAACTTGATATCACCGATGAGGCCGCTCTAAGCTCCGCGCTTCAGGAGTGTCGGGCGGACT
>CAYWBU010000011.1:0-25580 GCA_964456565.1 uncultured Bacteriovoracaceae bacterium
TGACATAGGCTACTCCGATCGGCGCGCGCAGGTTCTGGATCATGTAGATGAAGGTGAAAAAGATCACTGCCGCCCAGACCAGGTCAATCCCGTAGGAAATTCCGGCCAGCACGCCGCAGACAAATCCGCCGAGCATGGTGATATCCAGGGCCTGACCGCGAGTTTTGAACTTGTGTGCGATTCTGGCGGAATTCTGCGATGCCCAGGATGTGAGCAGGTAGATCATAAAATAGACAAGGCCGATCACCAGGGCCGAACGTTCGCGGTTGTCGAGATAGAGGAAAACCGGCAATGCCAGGGCAAGGGCATTCAATATTGGCTGCAGAAAGTCCTTGCTGGCCTTGTGGAAGGCATCATGCACCGAGACGTTGATCACGGCCCTGAAGACCCCCAGTCTTGAAAAAGACAGCAGCAGGCCGTTTTTGACCGCCAGGAATCTGGATTTAACAGAGCCGGATTGATAGCTGGTTATGGGGCCGTCCAGCTTGCGGGGGTAGGATGCCATCAGCAGCAGGTTCAGGATGTACGGGATGGTGGAAAAGATGAAGACCGCGGTATAGCTGCCGCTCCAGAATACGATTGCGGCTGCAATCAGTGATGATATTGCCGACCCCTTTTGTGACCATGAGCGGGTATGCCCATAATAATCAACCTTGTGGTCCCGCCAGTTGTTCAGGGTGAGATATTCAAAGATCATGGCCTTGTGGGTACCGGTCCGGAAGGCCTCGCCGGCCGAGAAAAAGAGCATGGCGCCGATGAAGATGAGATAGTCGCTGCTGCGATAGAAGATCAGGAAGGAAACGATGTAGGCCGCCAGGGAAAATATCATTGTGCGCCGGCGGCCGAAGGCATCCGCAATTACCCCGGTGGGAATTTCCAGGATATTGGTTGTGATCTCGCGGATGGCGTAAAGCGATCCGACCTGGGTGAAGCTGAGACCCTTTTCCGTGAGGAAGAGGATCATGAACGGTTCAAAGAACCGCAGATTTTTTAGAAATCCATAGGCACAGAATTTATAATACTGGAGGTCTTTCCGGTATGTTGCGCCCATGGATCCGCTCATTCAAAATAGCTGGATCCGTCCCAGCAATGGGTGCAGAGTTGCTCCTTTGGCAGACCGATGGCCTGCACCAGATCGTCCAGACGCTGAAATCTGAGCGAAGTCAGGTTCAGACGGCGTCTGATGATATCCACCATGGCGCAATGTTTTTCCGAACCGTGCGTGGCATATTCCTCCAGATATTTTTCCGAACCCTCGATTTTATGGATGGCCTTGCGGCCGGCCAGATCCAGGGTCGACCTGGAGGTGGAGAAGTTCAGGAATTCGCAGGGGTAGACCAGTACGGGGCAGGCCACGCGCATATGGAGTTCGCGGGCGCCGTATTCATAGAGGATTTCCACATTGTCCTTCATCTGGGTGCCGCGGACAATCGAATCATCGCAGAACACGATGCTCTTGTCGTTGATCAGGGTTTTGTTGGGGATCAGCTTCATACGGGCCACCAGATCGCGCATTTCCTGGTTCTGGGGCATGAAACTGCGGGGCCAGGTCGGCGTATATTTTACATAGGGGCGCATATAGGGGATACCGCTCTGGGTGGCATAGCCGATGGCATGGCCGATACCCGAATCCGGAATACCTGCCACAAGGTCGGCCTCGACCGGGTCATCTTTGGCCAGGGCCCGGCCGCAGTTGTAACGGACCTCTTCAACATTGAGATTTTCGTAGCTGGAAGAAGGATAACCGTAATAAACCCACAGGAACGAACAGACCTGCATTTTGTCGCCCGGTTTGGCGATCTGTTCCAGACCGTCCGGGGTCATGAAGATTATTTCTCCCGGGCCCAGATAATATTCGGTTTCAAAGCCGAGATTGGGGAAGGTGCTGCTTTCGGAGGCGGCTGCAAAGGCGCCGTCCTTTTTGCCGATGATGATCGGGGTGCGGCCGAGTCGATCGCGACCCACAAAGATGCCCTTGTCGGTCAGCACCAGCATGGAACAGGACCCCTTGATGGATTCCTGGGCATGCCGGATTCCGGCACCGAAGGAGTCTTCCTCACAGATAAGCATGCCCACCAGCTCGGTGGGATTGATGGAGCCGCCGTTGGTTTCGGTAAAGCTCTTGCGTTGTTTCAGGAGATTGGCCGACAGGGCATCGATATTGTTGATCCGCCCGACGGTTACGATTCCGAAGGTTCCCAGGTGGGAGTTGATGATCATGGGCTGGGCATCGGTGTCGCTGATGACTCCGATGCCCTGGTTTCCCTGAAATTCTGCTAAACTGGGCTCAAATTTGGACCTGAAATAGGCGTTTTCCAGGCTGTGAATGGAGCGCTGAAAACCCTTGTTGCCCACAACAGCCATCCCGCCGCGGCGGGTGCCAAGGTGGGAAAGATAGTCTGTTCCGTAAAATAGATCGTTAACACAGTCCTGTCTGGACACCTCTCCGAAAAATCCACCCATAAAAACTCCCTGTTTAGCGGTTGCGTTCTATTCCCATTCGATAGTACTAGGCGGTTTGGAACTTACGTCATAAACCACCCGGTTGACCCCTTTGACCTCATTGATGATCCGGGTGGAAATGCGTCCCAGTACATCATAGGGGATTTTGACCCAGTCGGCGGTCATGCCATCGGTGCTGTAGACTGCCCGGATGGCAATGGTGTTGTCATAGGTGCGTTCATCGCCCATGACCCCCACACTCTGGACCGGCAGCAGTACTGCAAAGGATTGCCAGACTTCGCCGTAGCCCTCCCATTTTTTAAGTTCTTCCTGGACCCGGATGTCGGCGGCCCGCAGGGTTTCCAGCTTGTCACGGGTTATTTCGCCGACGGTGCGTACCGCCAGGCCGGGGCCGGGGAAGGGCTGACGCTGCAACAGGCTGTCGGGCAGACCAAGTTCCTTGCCCAGCAGCCGGACTTCATCTTTGAAGAGTTCCTTGAAGGGCTCCACCAGCTTGAACTTGAGATTTTCGGGCAGACCTCCCACATTGTGATGACTCTTGATAGTCGCCGAAGGTCCGCCCTTGGGTGAGCGGCTTTCGATGATGTCGGGATAGAGGGTGCCCTGGGCCAGAAAGTCGGCCCCGCCGACCCTCTCGGCCTCGCCGTAGAATACATCGATGAAGGTCTTGCCGATGATCTTGCGTTTCTGTTCCGGGTCCGTTACTCCGCTGAGGGCTGTCAGGAAGAGATCTTCAGCATCGACAATATCGATGTTGATAGGGTGCTCTTCGGTGAACAGCCAGCGAATTTCGTCCACCTCGTTGGCCCGCAGAAGACCGTTGTTGACAAAGATGGCAGTCATCTGGTCGCCGATGGCCCGGTCTATCAGGGCGGCGGCCACCGAGGAATCAACTCCGCCGGAAAGCCCGAGAATCAGTTTGCTGTCGCCCACCTCATTGCGGATCTGTTCGATAGATTCATTGATGAAATTGGACATGTTCCAGTCGCCTTTGCAGCCGGCAACCTTGAACAGGAAATTATGCAGCAGTTCGCGACCGCGCGGGGTGTGGACAACTTCGGGGTGGAACTGAACTCCGTAAAAGCCCTTTGCGCGGTTTTCCATGGCGGCCACCGGGCAGGTGCCGGTGGTTGCTATGATCTTGAACCCGTCCGGAATGGAGTTGACCTGGTCACCATGGCTCATCCAGATGTCCATCATTGATCCCAGTCCGCCGAAGAGGGTTTCATTGTTGTGGATGTCGATTGTGGCCGGCCCATATTCACCGCTGTGTCCGCCTTCGACTGTGCCGCCGAGGACCTTGGTCATGAGCTGCAGGCCGTAGCAGATGCCCAGGACCGGAATGCCCATTTCCAGCAGGGCCGGATCTATGTCCGGGCTGTCCTGGTCAAGGACCGAACAGGGACCTCCTGAGAAGACGAGTGCCTTGGGGCTTTTTTCTGCCAGTTCGGCGGCCGTGATATTGTGCGAGACGATTTCGCAGTAGACACCGAGTTCGCGGATACGCCTGGCAATCAGCTGGGCATATTGGGAGCCAAAGTCCAGAACTGCAATTAATTCATGCATATAGTTTTCCTTTATGAGATTTGGGCCTGATAGACGGTCTCAACCTTGCCGATGAGCCAGACATCGGTGTAGCCGCCATCAGCATGCTTAAAGTCGATTTTTAGCTGGCCGCCGGGCATCTGAACCGTGATGGGTGCGGTTTTCATGTTGCCGGTCGCATGGGAGATGATGGCTGCGGCAACCGCCCCGGTTCCGCAGGCCAGTGTTTCGGCCTCGACCCCGCGTTCATAGGTCCTGACTATGATGCTGTCGCTGCCGCTGAATCCGATGAAATCGGCGTTGGTGCCGGCGGGTGCGAACTGTTCATGATAGCGGATAGCCCGGCCCGTTGCCGCGACATCGAGGCCTTTTATGTCATCGCTAAACATAATCGTATGCGGCACTCCGGTATCGATATGATGAACGGTGGCGGGGCAACCGTTCAGGTTGATTGCGATATTGGTGCGGAGCCTTTGCGGGGCAGTCATCTTTATGGCGACATCATCCTGATTGACGCGGGCCTCGATGATACCGGCGAGCGTCATGAAACGCATTTTGTTTCCGGTGATCCCTTTATCAAAGGCAAACTGGGCCACACAGCGGGCGCCGTTGCCGCACATCTCGGCTTCGCTGCCGTCGGCATTGAAGATCCGGTAATTAAAATCGCAATCGGTATGCGCTTCGAGGACCAGGATGCCGTCGGCGCCGACGCTTATCCTTCTGCGGCAATAGATTTTAGCAAATTCGGACCAGTTGAAATCATATTGGCGGGCAGTATTGTCGATAACGATAAAATCGTTGCCGGTTCCGGACATCTTGGAAAAGGAAGTTCCCCGATACGTCATTCTAATCACTCTCTTTATATAAATAACAGAGGAGTTCTTCTCTGCCGTTAAGGTGTGCATGCTTTAACAGAGAGCTTTTGTCAAGTCAAGGAAGTGGAATTTCAGCAGGGATGCGGATGGAATTTTTGGGATGGCCGCATAAATGAGCTGGCATGCAGTATTGATGCTTATTTATTCATATTTTTTACCGAAAAGAATAATATCGGCGGAGGTGCAGCGATGATCGAAAAACGCAAGCACATGCGGCGTCCCTTGAGGATTGATGCCCGCTATCAGGATCGTGACGGAACCATTATGCAGGGCCGGGTAAGGAATATCGGTATGGGTGGAGCCTATATCGAGACCCGGGATATTCTGGATGTGGAAACCACCCTGAATCTCTGTCTGGATGTGGTGGATATCGGCAAGGTCATCGATATCCATTCAAAAGTTGTCCGGGTGACTCCCGAAGATGGAATGGCAGTTGAGTTCAGGGATAAGCAGAATAAGGAGATCCGCAATCTGCTGGATGTCATGCGTAAGCTGCAGAAGGCCTCCATCTTGTCGCTTAACCGGGTCGGAAAACAGGAAAGTCCGTTACTGTAAAAAAAAAGCGCCTCTGATCGAGGCGCTTTTTTTTAGCTGTTTGTCTCCAATTCTCGTGCTGCCCAGTCTGCAAAATAACTGATCTTCGCTTTCTTGGCCCGGTTGAGGATTGTTCGGGCTTCGGCATGATCGTTCTTGTCTTTTGATTCCAGGAGTACAATGCCGAGGTAGACCTGGCCTTCGGGATTGTCCGGGACCAGTTGCTGGGCTTCGCGTAGGTATTTCAGGGCCTTTTTGTTGTTTTTCAGCGGCCACGGCAGGATGTTCCACATCCTTCCCAGGGCAGTCAGCGGAGCTCCCCACATATATTGTTTATCGATTTCGTAGGCCTTTTCAAAGCTACTGCGGGTTTTGCCCACCAGCCCCTCTTTGACCGCTGTGATTATGCTGACTCCGTCGGCATAATTGCCCACACTGAGGCCGTAATACAGCCAGCCTTCGACCCGTTGGGGATTGAGCTGGATAGCCCTGTCACCATAATCCATGCCGATGCTGCCGTATTCCACACAGGCAGCCTTCCATTTTTCGGGATCATTGAGGTTCTCGCGCTTGATCTCTTCGGCATAAGACCTCGCGCCGCGGGCCACCCGCCAGTATGCCTCGTAGCTGTTGTCTCCGGACTTGACGGCCTGCATTGCCAGATCAAATGATTTCTTATGATGTTGACTGCCGCCTTCATAATAACCTTTGGTAAAGAATTCATCAGCCTGCTCGAGATAGTCCTGTGACCACAGGTTCAGCGGCAGGGCCAGCAGACAAAATGCCGCCAGAAAAAATGTAATGGAACTATTGCGCATACGGCTCCTCCTGAAATTATAATTCTTGAACATCTAGATTTTCTATTCGGAAAAAAATCCCAAAATCTTATTCAATAAAAAAATATTGGGGCGGCACGTTTGTGAACTGTAGTTCAATGCGGTGTTGACGGCAGCATCCGATCCGGATAAAAATTAATTTATGCAATGTTCTCAGGAGGTTTAAATTTGTCCAAGGAAGATAGTACCTTTTGGCGTTTGTCGGGCGGGGTCCATTCTCATGCAGGATAGGGCCGGGATCTTAGCGGAATTCAGGGCCGCCGTAAACGACCCGCTGGCCTATGCGGGCAAGGCTGTGGCGGATGGGCGCCGGGCGATCGGTTTTTTTTGCAGCTATGCCCCGGAGGAGATAATCCAGGCTGCCGGATTCCTTCCGGTAAGGCTGTTCGGGTCGCATGAGCATGTGGATCTGGCAGACGGATATCTGCAGTCTTATTGCTGTTCTCTGCTGCGCGGGGCACTGGAGGACGGTCTTGCGGGAAGGCTGGATTTTCTCGACGGGATGGTCTTTCCGCACACCTGTGATTCGATCCAGCGGCTTTCCGATATCTGGCGCATCAATCTGCAGCGGGATGCTTTTTTTGCCGATGTGGTCCTGCCGGTCAACCTGAGTTCGGACTCGTCCCGGGTTTATCTTGAAGCTGTCCTTGCAAAATTTAGAGAGGAACTGGCCGCCTGGAAGGGCCAACCCATCACAGAGGCTGACCTGCGGGAGGCAATCAGGCTTTACAATCAGATCAGATCCGCGATGCGTGAGCTCTATGAACTGCGCAGCAAAAGGCCCGGGCTTCTGTCGTCCGGTGAAATGCATGCCGTTATAAGGGGCAGTATGGTGATGGATCGTTACCGGGCCCTGGATCTGCTGCAGATGCTGCTGAAGGATTTGTCACGGGCGCAAGACGGTGAAACGGATGCTCTGCGGGTGCTGCTGTCCGGCAGTGTCTGTGATGAACCGCGCATATTTGATGTGGTTGAAAAGGCCGGGGCAACAGTGATCTGGGACGATCTGTGTACCGGTTCGCGATATTTTGACAGCCTGATTCGCGAAAATCGAGACCCGATTCCAGCCCTGGCCGATCGTCATATCCGCAGACAGCTGTGTCCTGCAAAATATAAAGGCCCGAATTTCAGGCTGCAACAGTTGCTGCAGTCTGTCAAAGACCATGATGCCGCCGGGGTTGTTTTCCTGCTGCTCAAATTTTGTGACCCGCATGCCTTTGACTATCCTGACCTGAAAGAGCTGCTTGAAAAAAACGGGGTTCCCGTGCTGCTGCTGGAGATCGAAGACCGCCTGCCCCCGGAGGGCCAGCTTGCCACCAGGCTTGAAACCTTTGTGCAGATGATCGGGGGGGAGTGATATGGCAGACGAGAAACAGTTCCGCAACAACAAGATAAGGGCGTCCCGCCGGATGCGGGATATTATGACCGAATATTATATCGAGGCCAAGACGGCCGCCGATAACGGCAGAAAAGTGGCCTGGATAACCTCGGGCGGCCCGGTGGAACCTCTGATTGCCATGGATATTATTCCGGTCTATCCGGAAAACCATGGGGCCATGATCGGGGCCTCCAAGATGGGCGGAGACCTGTGCGGCAGCGCTGAAGACAAAGGTTACAGCACGGACCTGTGTTCCTATGCGCGGGCCGATATCGGCTGTGCGCCGATCAACGGCGGCCCGATCGGCGGTTTGCCCAGGCCGGACATGTTGGTCTGCTGCAATAATATCTGTGCGACGGTGCTCAAATGGTACGAGATCCAGGCGCGTTACTATGGGGTTCCGCTGTTTGTCTTTGATACCCCCATCTGTCATGCGGATTATTCGACCGCCGTCCATGCCTATGTGCGGGCCCAGGTTGATGAGTATATCGCCTTTCTGGAAAAATGCACCGGAAAGCAATTTGATTATGCAAGGGCCCAGGAAGTGGGGCGGCTGTCAGCCGAGGCCCAGCGATTGTGGCAGCAGGTCCTGGATACGGCGGCCAGCCGGCCGGCACCCCTGAGTGCCTTTGATGCCTTTTTCTTCCTGGCGCTGATCGTGACCCTGCGCGGCAAACAGATCACGGTTGATTTCTACCGCGAACTGCTCGAAGAGATGCGCCAGCGGGTTGCCGACGGCAATGCCTCGGTTGAGGGCGAACGTTACCGCCTGCTGTGGGACAACCTGCCGGTCTGGTACCGTCTCAAGTGGCTCTCCGGTAAATTTGCCGAACATGGAGCCTGCCTGGTTGCCGACACCTACACGACGGCCTGGTGCCGTTCGCTTGATTATATCGATGAAGCAAACTTTATTGATTCAATGGCGCAGGCCTATACCAGGATCTATCTGAATATCGGGATCGACCAGATGGCGGAGATGGTGGTGGACATGATCCGCAAATATGCGGTGGACGGGCTTGTGATGCATTCCAACCGCAGCTGTAAACCTTATTCGTTCGGACAGTACGATATCCGCCGGATCGTGATGGAGAAGACCGGGGTTCCGTGCCTGATGCTGGAAGCGGATATGGTGGACGAGCGCAAGTTTTCCGAGAGCCAGATTGCGGGAAGGATCGATGCCTTTATGGAGATGTTGAAACAGGAGGTTTGAGATGCAGAAGATCAGTTACGGACTTGCAGATAAGATTGTGCTGGTCACCGGCGGCAGTCGCGGAATCGGGCTGGAAACAGTGCGCGAGTTGCTGGCTCAGGGTGCCAGGGTGGCAATGTGTGCCCGCAAGGCCGAGGGGCTGGAGGCTGCTGCGGCAGCGTTGGGCGGCGGTGAACGGCTTTTTGCCGTGCCGGCCCATATTGCGAGAGAAGAGGATGTGAATCGCCTGTTTGAGCAGGTTGCCAGGCATTTTGGCGGTTTGGATGTGCTGATCAACAATGTGGGCATGAACCTCATGACCCCGTTTGTGAGCGAGACGGAATATTCGCTGTGGCAGAAGATTATTGATACGAATCTGAACGGAACCTACCTCTGTTCCAAAAAGGCGGCCGGCATCATGAAGGATGGC
This sequence comes from uncultured Bacteriovoracaceae bacterium, assembly GCA_964456565.1. GTDB lineage: Bacteria > Desulfobacterota > Desulfomonilia > UBA1062 > UBA1062 > CAYWBU01. Next base: position 9,251 of record CAYWBU010000011.1, read on the forward strand.
GGCGGGGGCCGGATCGTCAGTATTTCTTCGCTTGCCGGGCGCAAGGCCTCCCCCGGGATGGGGATTTACGGGATCGCCAAGGCCGCAGTGGAGATGATGACCCGGGTGCTGGCGGCGGAACTGGCGCCTTTCAATGTCCAGGTCAATGCCGTGGCTCCCTGTATGGTCAGGACCGAATTCAGCCGGCCCTTCTGGTCCAATGAAGGTCTGTATGCCGAGATTATCAGGGGTATCCCCATGGGGCGCATTGCCGAACCGGTTGAAGTGGTTCATCCGGTACTGTTCCTGGCCTCCGAGGGCGCCGGTTTTATAACGGGGCAGACCCTGGTTGTTGACGGGGGGGCAACGGCTGTCTGATGATTACTGCCGGAGTCGATGTCGGATCAATCACCGCCAAGGCTGCTGTGGTGCGCAATGGCGAGGTGCTGGGGACCAAGGTCGGATTTACCGGCTACAGTGCCGGCAAGGCCGGTAAGCAGGTCTTAGATGAGCTGCTGGCGGATCTGGGGATGGACAGGAGCGTTCTGGGGCCGGTGGTCGCAACCGGTTACGGTAGGGCGGTCCTCGATTTTGCCGATCAGACCAAGACCGAGATAATCTGTCATGCCGCCGGGGCCTTTTTCATCAATAAGGCGGTGCGTACGGTGGTGGATGTCGGGGGGCAGGACAGCAAGGCTATCCGTCTGGATCAGGACGGGCGGGTGGTCGATTTTGTGATGAACGACAAATGTGCGGCCGGTACCGGGCGTTTCCTGGAGGTTATGGCCCGGACCCTGCACACCGATCTGGAAAGTTTTGGCGAGCTGTCTACGCGGGCGGCTGATGTCGCTTCAATCAGCAGTATCTGTACGGTGTTTGCCGAATCCGAGGTTGTGTCGCTGATTGCCAAGGGGACCGCGCGCGAATCAATTGTGGCCGGGATTCATGATTCGGCTGCCGTCCGGATCGGGGCCCTGGCGAAAAAAGTGGGAGTTCGTCCGGTGGTGATGATGACCGGGGGGGTCGCCCGTAATTCAGGCATGGTCAGGGCCCTGGAGAACAATCTGAAAGTTGAAATTGTGGTGGACCCTCTGGCCCAGGTTGCCGGCGCCATCGGGGCGGCGATTCTGGCTGCCAGGATTGAATGAATAGTCTGATTCGTTATTATGTTACAGACATGGTAATCATAAAGGACTTCAACGATGAACGATCACAAAAAAGAGACAGTTGCGGTAATCGGCGCCAGCAATAATCCGGAAAGATATTCCAATAAGGCCATAAAAATGCTGCTTGAATACGGGCATGTGCCTGTGCCGGTAAGCCCCGGCGTGAGAGCGGTCGAAGGCATTGATGCGGTTGCCTCGGTCGCCGAAATTGACAGCAAAGTTGACACTCTGACGCTGTATGTGGGGCCTTCCAAAAGTCTTGCCCTGGCCGATGATATCATCAGGCTGCGTCCCGGAAGGGTGATCATGAATCCCGGGGCCGAAAATCAGAAACTGGCCGACAGACTGCGTGCCGCAGACATTCCTGTTGAAAATGCCTGTACCCTGGTGCTGTTGCGAACCGGCCAGTTTTAGACTGGACGACCGGTTTTGATTTCCGGGGTACACTGTATTATGTAATCAATCTTAGCGGCCGATTTCTTATGGAGTCAATTACTGGAGGTTGCTGTGAATCTGATAGCCGAGACTACCAAAAAATGTCCCATATGCCGGTCCGAAGTTGTCTGCCGCTTTATCAAACCGCGACTCTATGTGGAACAGGATCTTGATATTGACCTTTATCCCCGTAAAATAAGCTGGCTGCAGGGAGGATGCGGCAAAAATCCGCGTCTGTACTTTATGCAGCTCTGTAATAACTGCAGTTTTGTGGTTCCGCACCAGGTAATTGAAGATCCCTTTAAGAATACGGGAGTGTCGCTGGAGCGCTTTGGCGATGCCCTGCAGTACCGCAGGATTACCGACCGCAAGGCCAAAAATATAACAGATATCCTGACCTCCAAAATCGGTGATATGGATTATTATGCGGCCCTGAAGCTGCATTTGCTGGCGATCTACCAGCTTGAGAACATGGGAGGTGTGCGGGATCTGGCCTCACTGCAGCTTGGCCGTTATCTGTTGCGGACGGCCTGGCTCTATCGAGATGTGTTGCACAGTAATAAGCTTGAGGCCACCTATATGCCTAGGATTGAGGAGATGCACAGCGCCCTGGCGGAGTACTGGGATGAAGCCCCGCTTAATGAACGCATGGCCCTTGAAAAGGCGGCGGGATACTATATGAAGGCCTTCAGCCACTCCGGGCAGATCAATGATGCCCACGAGGAGATGCGTCTGCTGACCCTGGTTGCCAGAATTCAGCTGAAGCTTATGGATCTGGATGCTGCCCATAAAATGATCACCATCTGTCAGGACAAGGTTATGCGTTTTGACCGGGATATGAAGGAAGCGGCCAATCCCTCGGCCCGCAAGGGTGGGGCAAAAAAAGCTGATCCCGAAATACTGAATCAGATGCGGGCTGACAGCCTGCGGATGAAAAAACTGCTGGATGATGTGCGCGACATCCATGCCGAGATGAAACGGGCTGAAGAACGCCGCAAGGTTGAAGAGGCCCGGATGTTGCTCGAGGAGTATGAGGAGGCCCCGGCGGAACAGAAACGGGCAGTGCTGCAGCAGGCCGGAGTTGATGGAAACATCATCCTCAAAGTTGTGCCCGAAAAAAAGAAAAAGAAAGGCTTGTTCGGCTTTTAGCCGGAGAGTTTTCCTCCGAACCGGTAATAAATATTTTTGATGGACTGCAGGATGTAGTCCAGAGTGTTGCCGGTCAGATTGCCAAAGTCAATTTCGCGGATATACAGCCTGATTTCTTCGGCCCCGCGGGACCCGTAGGTCTCTCTAAGCATCTTGTCCATTTCCGGATCGGTTGTGCCCGCCTGTTCGGCAAAATGCTGGGCATAGAGCAGGGCCGGAATTTCATGGGGTGCAAGGTGCTGGGGGATGCTGCCTGCCAGGAGGGTGCTGATTTCGTCCCGATTGACGCCCAGTTTCAGGGCCATTCGGCTGTGCCCGTATGAGCAGTAGCGGCACTCGTTTACACCGGTGACTGCCAGACGCAGTTTTTCGGCGAATTCAGGACCGATCGAGGGCTTTTGACGGTATTTAATTGCCTCCGGCAAATTTGCGATGAGCTGAATTGCATTGTCAATGAAGCTTGCGGGCGTGAAGATGCGTTTTGTGTTTTTCTGCATGTAAAGATCACCAGTCCTTTAAGTATACTTATGCAGTAGGAATACCATGGGGGGATTTCAAGATATTTATTCAGTTGGATAAGATTAAGTCTGTCCGGGAGCCAAAGGACTTGCTGCCGGCCGGGATGTTGCGTTATTTTTCGAATAAAATTATGTGAGGTGAGGAGAAGCTATGGAGTGCAGGAAAGATCAGAATATGGAGTTTTGCAGTTGTACATATCCGTCATGTGCGCGCAAGGGAATCTGCTGTGAATGCGTTTTATATCACCGCAAAAAGCGCCAGCTGCCCGGCTGTTTTTTTAACCCGGAGGCTGAAAAAACCTATGACCGCTCTTATGAATATTTCGCCGAACTTGTAAACCGCAAGGAGCTGTGATTTCGAAAACTCCCGGTCTGCCGTTCGGGACAATTGAATTGATTCTCGGAATCGGGAAAAAGATTGCCGCCGAACTGCTGAAATGGCGGAACTGGAAAGATTGAGTCAGAAACTTTTGGAGTCCGCTTGCGTGAGAAGGGCGGCTTTTTATTATTTAGAGATCATATTTAATCAGGAGGTCAAATGTGAAACGAACGGGATTGGTCGGAGTATTGGTGGCGTTTGTCCTGATACTGACGGGATGCTCAACCCTGCACTACACAGCCCAGGACAGGCCGATGGTTAATTTCAAAGACTGCAGTAATTCCGGAGCATCTTTCAGCTATGAACAACGCTATGATTTCTGGTGGTGGGGCCTTGCTCCGGATGTGATGGAGGTGGATGTGACCGCCATTGCCAAGGAGAACGGCGCTCCGTACGGAATCTGTGATGTACGGATTGAAGAGAAATATACGGTGATGGACTGTGTCCTGGGTATGGTTACCCTGGGGATTTACAGCCCCCGGACAGTCATTGTCGAGGGCAAAAAGATCGGAGTGGGAGGTCAGTGATGAAAAATATTCTAACACTACTGGTACTGATGGCACTGCTATGTTCACTCCCGGCCTGTACCATCATGAAGTTTAACGGTGATATGTCGAAGGCCGATTCTCTCGAGATGTCCAATGTCAAGAATCGTTCCGGAGAGATGTTTGTGAATGATGAATTTACCACCCGCGGATGGTACCTGATCGGCGGGCTGATTCCGATCATGCAGGAAGAACTGCCCGATGCGGTGGGCGAATGCCGTGAGGCCCATGATCTGGAGATAACCAGTGAATATGGCCCCATCGATATTGCCATAAACTATATCATCGGGGTGGTAAGCACCAGGGGATATGAGCTCAGGGGTGAGAAAAAATAAAAAAAGGCGCGGTGAATTTTCACCGCGCCTTTTTTCGCAACAACGGTTGATCTACTTGCGGGTACCTTCAATCGTGTAACCGCGGCTTTGAACAACGGCGGGAAGACCCAACAGGGCCGGAACATAGGCGATTGCCACGTCAACGGCGTCATATTTGGAATAGATTTCCAGGTCAGCGGCCTTGTTGTAGGGGCCGATGGCTTCACCCAGGGATTTTTCCTTGAGGGGCAGCAGCCCGAGCAGATAGAAACTGCGGGTGTCGAAATCGGCGTTCTTGAAATCTTCGCCTTTCATATTTCTGACATTGGACATTTCCAGTGATTTTGCCTGGCTCATGGTGCCGTCAAATTTCATGATGGTGCAGGCATTCAGCGATGCCATGAGGCCAACAAGAACAATGATTGAGAATAATTTTTTCATGGAAAGTCCTCCTATTTTATCTTCTTGCCGTCGATGATAACGGTTCTGGGACAGTAAATGCCAAAGGTTACCGCACCGAGGATGCAGTCGAGCGGGGTAAAACGTTCTTCGATAACCACATCGCAGAGGCCTTTGCTGGCGCCATTGGCTTTGGCAATAGCGGTCACATCAACTTCGACCGGATTGGGAACCAGTCCCCAGGCATAGAAATCATAGGTTTCCTCATAGTGGAAAGGCTCGGTATTTGCGTTTGAACAGGATTTGAAGTTTATCATCGGTTTGTCCTGCGCCCGATAATGGATGCTGGAACACCCGCTGAGCCACCCACAAATGAAAACCACCAGAACTACTGTCAGCCATTTTTTGTAATTTCTCAAAACACCCTCCCTAATACTTTAAGATTATTCTTGATAAATAAAACATTAACAACATAAATACAAGCGCTCTTATTTTTGTTCGCCAAAAATGTTTTCTGGTGGGCATTTAAAAAACAAGCGTAAAATTGAATCGATTGAAATAGCCGGTTAAGCTCCCGGTGCACCTGCCGATAGCTCTGGAATATCAAAGTCACGAGGTGCTGGATTTGAAGCTGAAACGGACGTTGGCAATGATCGCGCTTTCCACCGGCCTTTGTTTTTCACCCATACTGGGAGCCGATATCGGTCTTTCGGCCGAGGTGACGACCCTGGGGCCGGGACTGAGTTTCTCGGTGCCCCTGTGCGGCAGTCTGAATCTGCGTTCGGGGGTGCATGGCCTAAACTATACTTACCGCGGCAGTGAGAGCGATGTCAGTTATGACTTTGACCTGCAGCTCCTGTCGGAAAATGTTTTGCTGGATTGGCATCCCTGGCACAATGGATGCCGGGTCTCAACCGGAGTGGTTTTCAATCAGAACAAGGTTGAGATGGAGGCCCGGCCGACGGCCGCGTACCGAATCGGTAATCAGATCTATGCGATGGCCGAAGTCGGGATGCTTAACGGCGAACTAAGTTTTAATCCGGCGGCTCCCTATGTGGGGTTGGGCTGGGGCAATGCTGTGAATGATAAACATCGCTGGAATTTTGCCTTTGATCTCGGGGTTGTCTTTCAGGGAAAACCCGAAATTGATCTCACGGCCACCGGTCAGCTGGCAGCCAATCCTGACTTTATGATCGAGCTTGAACGTGAGCGGCGGGAAATCGAGGATTCGATTGATGCCTACAAATATTATCCGGTGATATCTTTTGGTGTAAGCTACCGGTTCTGACAACCGGCACGGGGCCGCCGTTACGGCGGCCTTAAGCTATATCTCTAACCGGCCGGGCCGCGGCCCTTACCAGCTCGATGATGTGTTCAATATAGTTTTCGGGGGCCTGCGGCAACAGCCCCATACAGTAATGTTCGTTAATGGAATAGATGATCCCGCTGACAGCAATTGCCATGAAACTTTCATCAAGCGGGTAACCGGTCTGTTCAAGGATATATTTAAGAACCGCAATTGATTCCTGCTGAATCTTCCTGAAGCGTTCGAGCAGTTCCGGGGTGATGGCATTGTTGGAAGAGTAGAAGACATCCCGGATAGTTGTCAGAAAGTCGGGCCTGTCCTTTATGATCCAGTTGAAATGATATCGGATAAAGGCCGTTAGAAGGTCTTCCCAAGAGGAATTGTCCTGAAGGCCGGTTTGCATTGCTCGTAGTGAACGGTCAAAATCGCGCAGGATGACTTCGGCGAATAGGCACTGTTTGTTGGGGAAATATTTGTACAGAGCGCCGACGCTGAATTCAGCCAATTCGGCAACCTCTGCCATGGTGGTGTTATGATAGCCTTTGCTCTCCAGTTCCTTCTTGGCTACATCAAGGATCAGCTGTCGATGGAGTTCCTTTGCCCGCTGTCGCCGCTCCAGGCGTTTTTGTCTGGCCTGATCATTCATGGGTTGGTGATAGGTTGTATCTTTAATCAAGTCAATCCTCTGGTTGGAAAAGTCAGTTAATGCCGGTTAGTGAGAACATGAAATCATCGATAACCCGGTCAAAATCACCTTTGGTGCGTTCGGACATGTAGATGTGGCTGCCGCTGTTGTTGAGCTGAATCACGCCATGGATGAGACTCCATGTATGGATTACGAGCAGGCGGAGCTGATCTTGAGTTACGTCGGGATCTTTGGTCTGCAGCAGTTCTCCGAGGGCTTTTCTGGTGATCCGGGGGATGTCGTGGGCAATCAGTTTTTCTCTTTTTACATACTCGGTATAAAGATTGTCTTCATAGACGGCTGCACCGGGGGGGCGGTTGAAGATGATATCATAGTAGATGCTGTAGCGTGTTCCGAAAGAGAGATATGCGTTTATGATGTTTTTTACCTTCAGCCGTGGGTCAGAACTGCTTTCATAGGCGTCTTTGACCATGTTGTGCAGGATTTCAAAGCCCTGGATGCGGATGGCGAAGAAAAGTTCGGACTTGCTTTTGTAGTAATTGTAGATATTGGGTGCGGATGTCCCCATTTTTGCGGCCAGTTTGCGCATGGTAAGAGAGTCGATGTCCGTATCGGCAATTATTTCGAGGGCGTAGTCGATGATCTTCTTCGCCATGGGCTCGGGTTGTTTTTTTGTGGAATCTTTCATAATTTTAACAGCCTTTTTCAGTTTTTATATTATGAATGCTTAACCTCTGGGAATCAAGGATGGATTTAATTTGTTCTTGACTTATGTGCGCTGTTTTGGAAAATCAACATTAACAAAGTTAACGCCGGCGAGAGATTGAAAAGCGCAGCTTTTGTATCGAAATCTGCTGATAAAAAAGATTGCCGGGGTGAGCATTTGATGCGCCGTGTTCTGGTGCTGAGAATATGATTATCAATATGGACATGCTAATGAGCGCAACCAAAGGGAGATAATGATGGCAAAATATGACAGTTACAAGCGCGAGGTGCTGGAGTGTACTCAATGGCTGTGTGCCAATGGTTTTTTCGGCTGTCAGAAGGGCAGCGGCGGCAATATTTCGGTCCGGATCGAGGGTTCTGACCTGATGGCGGTTACCCCCAGCAGTCGGCCCTATATGGAAACCCGGGTGGAAGACATCTGTATTGTCGATTTCGATCTGAATGTGATTGAGGGCGATCTGCCGCCGTCAATAGAGTCTGCCATGCATGTCGCAGTCTATAAAAATCGTGCTGATGTGAATGCCGTGGTGCATACACATCAGACCTTTGCCAGTATTTTCGCCGTGTTGAATATCGAAGTTCCGCCGCTCTTTGATGAAGTGACCTTTCATCTGGGTGAAAAGATCCGGATTGTCCCCTACGGCATGTCGGGCAGTCCGGAACTGGTGGCAAATGTCACCGCCGCCCTGTCGGATGGCAATAATGCCTATATCCTGCAGAATCACGGGGCCCTGTGTGTGGGCAAGAACCTGCAGAAGGCCTGGGTGAATGCGGAACTGCTCGAGAAAGTCGCCAAGATCTATTACCATGCCATGGCCGTCGGAAGGGATGTCTCAATGCTGCCCGAGGCCACCCTGGATCTGTTCCGCCAGTTGCGGGGATAACTAATAGCAGGAGTTTTTATGGAATCAGCTGGAGTCAAGGTGTACGGATATCGCTGGGTCGTTTTGTTTCTTTTTATGCTTATCAATGCGGTGATCCAGATCCACTGGGTCAGCTTTGCGCCTATGACCGGTGATGCGGCCGCATTCTACGGGGTGGAACCCTGGGATATTGAACTGCTGGCGGTCAGTTATATGATCGTCTACATCATTCTGTGCGTCCCGGCATCATATGTGATCGATACCTTCGGTATCCGCGTCGGGGTGGGGCTGGGCGCCGTCCTGACTGGTATTTTCGGTTTGATGAAGGGTCTGGGCGCCCATAGTTATAAAACGGTCCTGATTGCCCAGTGCGGGCTTGCAGTTGCCCAGCCCTTTATCCTGAACGCCATTACGGCCATCAGCGCCCGCTGGTTCCCGATCGAGGACCGGGCCACCGCCACGGGGCTGGCGACACTTTCCCAGTATCTGGGGATTATTCTGGCCATGGTGCTGGGGCCCTGGGTGGCGGGGGCCTATTCCATCATAGTGATGCTGAAGATCTACGGCGTGATCTCGGTTGTCAGCGCGGTAACTTTCCTGGTGTTTATCCGGGAAAGGCCGCCTTTGCCGCCCTCGCTGGATACGGCGGATGAACGCATCTCGGTGGTCCGAGGTTTCGGCCATATATTCCGGCAGCGGGATATGCTGATTGCGCTGGTGCTGTTTTTCTTCGGGCGGGGGATGTTCAATGCGGTGACAACCTGGGTTGAACAGATCCTGGCGCCGCGGGGATTCAATTCTGAGCAGGCCGGGATGATCGGGGCCGCCATGATGATCGGCGGTGTCCTGGGGGCCATCATCCTGCCGATTATCAGCGATATGCTGCGCAAGCGCAAGGCCGTGCTGGTAGCAACCATGGTGGGGGTGCTGCCGGGACTGGTGGGGGTGACCTTCTGTTCCGGCTACGGGCTGACGCTTGTCAGCGGATTTGTGCTGGGCTTTTTCATTATGGCCGCCGGACCCATCGGTTTCCAGTATGCGGCCGAGATCAGCTATCCGGCGCCGGAGTCCACTTCTCAGGGTATCATTCTGTGGGTGGGGCAGGTCTCAGGCATCATCTTTGCCAAGGGCATGGATATGTTCCGGGGTGCGGATGGTTCCATGACTCCTTTCATGGTCGGGTTCATCGTGATGATGAGTTTTGCGCTGATCCTGAGCTTTATGCTCCATGAATCGCCCATGATGCATGCGCATGACAAGACGGTGGAAAAAGACTCATAGTCTATTAATCCTTTTTTATAGCAGAGTTGTCGGGTATAGTTAATTCAGAAAAAACTAGAGGTTTGTGATGAAAACGATAGCACTGATTGCCCACGACGGTAAAAAAGCCGAGATGGTCGCTTTTGTTAAGGACCATGCCGATGTCCTGAAGAATTATAATCTGATTGCCACCGGGACAACCGGTTCGCATATTGAAAAGGCCGGACTGGCGGTTGTACGGATGCATTCCGGACCGCTGGGCGGTGATGCCCAGATTGCCTCTGAAATAGTGGATGGAAAGATCGATGCCGTGGTTTTTCTGCGCGATCCGCTTGGCAAACATCCCCATGATCCGGATATCTCGATGCTGATGCGCATCTGTGATGTCCATAACGTGCCGCTGGCCACCAATGTCGCAACAGCCGAGATCGTAGTCTTAAATATCGGCTGAAGATTTCAGGGGGCATCTGCCGGAATTAGCGACCAGGGGTATTGATGCTTGACACCCCCTTTTGTTTGCGCTTAGTGTTTACTTTGTTAACCTTAGTGTGAAAAAAAAGGCTTCATTTAACTTAAAAGATAAATTTGATGGGGGAAAGTTATGAATCATGATCTTATTTGTGTAGGGCTTACAACACTGGATATCCTCGGCCGGCCGATCAATCAGATCCCGGAAGGCGGAAAGACCGAGCTGATCGAGCAGATCCGCCTGACGCCGGCCGGAACTGCCGCCGGACCGGCGGTCATCGCCGCCAAGATGGGGCTTGAAACCGCACTGGTTGCGGCCATTGGTGAAGATGACATGGGTGCTTTTGTCAAAGATGCCATGGAACGCCAGGGCGTTGATGTTTCCATGATCCAGCAGCGTAACGACATGCCGACCTCGGCAACAATTCTGACGGTCGGTAGCAGCGGCGAACGGCCCAATTTTCATGCCGTCGGTGCCGCCATCATGGTTGATATGGATGATGCCACCCAGAAAAAGCTGAACAATAGCCGGTACGTCCATTGGGGCGCCGGCGCCATGCTGTGCCTCGACGGTGAGCGCGGGGCCGAAATCCTGAAGGAGGCCAAGGAAAACGGTGCGATAATCACCTGCGATTTCATTTCTCCCGGACCGCACACCCTGCCGGCCCTTGAGCCGGTGATGCCGTATGTGGATTATTTCATGCCGAGCATGGAAGAGGCCATGGAGATCGCAGGAACCGAGACCCCCGAAGAGACGGCCCAGTTTTTCCTGGATCGCGGTGCCAAGGCCGTGGTGTTCAAATGGGGATCCAAGGGTTCCCTGTATGTGGACAGGGATAAGCAGTTCCGGGTGCCGTGTTTTAAGGTGGATGTAGTCGATACCACCGGCTGCGGAGATTCTTACTGCGCCGGTTTTGTGGTCGCCCTGTCAAAAGGCTGGGATGTTGAAAAGGCCTGCAGATTTGCCTCGGCCACTGCCGGGCTGGTTGCCAGTGGTATGGGTAGTGATGCCGGGGTGGTTGACTTTGAAGAAACCGTCAAGGCCATGGATACATTGCCTGTTCTGGAAACTGAATAACAAGAAGATCGCGATGATCAAAAAAAGCGGGAGGTTTTGGCCTCCCGCTTTTTTATTACAGGTTGTACATGCTTTCGATTTCGCCGGAATATTTCTGATTAATTACGCGGCGTTTAAGCTTCATGGTGGGTGTCAGTTCATCGGTCTCCTGTGACCATTCATGTTCAAGCAGCTTGAATTTCCTGATCTGTTCCACCCGGGCAAAGTGCACGGTATAGCGCGTTATCTCTTCTTCAAACAGGTGTTGGACCTGCTGATTGGTGATGAGATCGGCATGGGAACTGAAGCTGATGCCATTATTGTTGGCCCAGTGCTCAAGTTCTTCGAAGACCGGCACGATCAGGGCGCTCAGATATTTGCGGTTATCGCCGATGATTGCGATCTGTTCGATGTAGGCCGAGGCCTTCAGGCTGTTTTCGATATTCTGGGGCGAGATGTTCTTGCCGCCCGAAGTTATGATTATATCTTTCAGTCGGCCGGTGATCTTCAGATATCCGTCAGCATCGATCTCGCCGATGTCCCCGGTGCAGAAATATCCGTCGGAGGTCATGACTTCCTTGGTGGCCGCTTCATTCTTATAGTAGCCCAGCATGACCTGCGGGCCCTTGATCTGCAATTCGCCATCGGCTCCGATTCTGGCAAGGGTGTCCTTTAAGGGCGGTCCGACCGTGCCGGGTTTGATGAGTTCGGGATGATTGGCATGGGTCACGGGGGTGGTTTCGGTCAGGCCGAATCCTTCCAGGACCTTGATGTCCATGCCCAGAAAAAATTCGGCATCTGACTGGGAAAGCGGCCCGCCGCCGGAAAGCGCAAATTCCAGCTGATCCATGCCCAGGGCGGCCAGGATTTTTGAAAATATCATTTTATAGGCCAGGTTGAATTCAAAGGCAAAAAGGCCGGTGCGTGGACGGTTGTTGCAGATATAGGCGAGGTTACGGCGGGAGACGCTCATGGCCCAGGCAAACAGCGCTTTCTTGAAATTGGAGGCATCGCCCAGCTTGGAATTGATACCGGCGTGGATCTTTTCATAGAGGCGCGGCACGCTGACGACGAAGGTTGGCCGGACTTCCTGGAAGTTTTCCAGGATCTTGGAGAAATCTTCTGCAAAGACAACCTTGTGGGGCTGGTCTTTACAGGCATAAATCGGCAGGTAATAGCCCACTGTGCGTTCGAATGAATGCGAGAGCGGCAGGAATGACAGGATCGTGTGCGGGCGCTCGTCAAAGAGATGCGGAGCAACGGCGTAGAGCTGTTTGGCATTGGCAACAAAGTTGTTGTGGCTCAGCATGACTCCCTTGGGGTTGCCGGTCGTCCCCGAGGTGTAGATCAGGGTTGCCACGGATGACGGATCAATCTGGTTGATCCGGCGTTCCAGTTCGTCGCGGTTGGCGTTGTTACGGCCTTCGTCCAGGACCTCCTGGAACTGAAGAACGCCTTCGGCCTTGGTGGCCGGTTTGTCAAAGACGACGACCTCATTGAGCAGCGGCAGCTTGGGTTTGACCTGCAGGATCTTTTCCAGGTGATCGAGAGTCCCGGTCAGGCACATTCTGGAATCGGAGTTTTCGATTACATAGCGGGCCTCTTCGGCCGAGTTGGTAGCGTAAATCGGCACGTTGACGGCGCCGATGGACAGAATGGCCTGGTCGGCGACCCACCATTCAAACCTGTTTTCGGAAAACAGGGCGATCTTGTCGTTGGGTTGCACCCCCCTGGCCATCAGGAAGTATGCCAGGTTGTGGATCATTTCATTCATTTCGTCCCAGGAGATGTCCGCATACTCTCCCTGCTGGGTCTTGTATCCCACACAGGCTGTTCCGGAGTGTTTGACGGCGCGGTTCTGGAAAATCGCAGGCATGGATTTTTCTTCGAAAATACTCATTTGGACCTCCTTAAGTAATTTGAAACAAATACATGTAATCTGTGTATTTTAGATGATTTTGATTCGTGAATCAATAATGTTTTAGCTTATATTTATCCGGACCTGATTTGCGAGTAATCCTTGAGAATGATTCATATATATAATATATCTGCTCAGACTGGAAAGTGAGGTTGGTGTGAAGATATCTGCAGACGAAGTACGGCATGTGGCCCGATTGTCCCGGCTCGAACTGGATGAGGCGGAGGTTGTGCGTTTTTGTTCGGATCTTGGCCGTATCCTGGAATATATGGATCTTCTGAAGGAAAATGACACCCGGGATGTTGAGGCCCTGAGTCATCCCTTGAAAATTTTCAATGTCATGCGCCAGGACCAGCCGAGGCCTTCTCAGTCGCTTGATGAGGCATTGGAAAATGCCCCGGAAACCGAAGCCGCGGCAATCAGGGTGCCGGCGGTGCTGGAGTGAATGATGACTGAGTGCTGGGATTTTGCAGAAGCTGAAACCGATGGCCGCAAGCATATCCGGAATTTGCAGGAGAAAATCGGCCGCAGTGAGCTGAACGCCTTTATCCGGGTTGCTGCGGCCGATCAGCTGACAGCTCAGGAAGATGGCTGTCAGGGCGGGCTTGGCAATGTTGCGGTCGCGGTTAAGGATAATATCTGCACTGCCGGTATGGAGACCACCTGCGCCTCGGATGTGCTGGCAGGCTTTTGTCCCACTTATGATGCGCATGTAATCGAGCGGCTCATTGCTGCCGGGGCGGTCATTATCGGCAAGACCAATCTGGATGAGTTTGCCATGGGATCGACAACCGCCACCAGCAACATCGGACCGGCTCGCAATCCCTGGGATATGTCCCGGACTCCGGGCGGTTCCAGCGGCGGGTCGGCGGCGGCTGTGGCGGCCGGCCTGTGTGATGCGGCCCTGGGGTCAGATACGGGCGGTTCAATCCGCCAGCCGGCAGCCTTCTGCGGGATCACCGGCTTGAAACCGACCTATGGTACGGTTTCGCGTTACGGCCTGGTGGCCTTTGCCTCTTCCCTGGATCAGATCGGGCCCATGTCCCGCAGCGCCGAAGGGGTAGCCAGAATTTATGAGGCTGTGCGCGGTCATGATGAGCGCGATTCCACCTGTGTTGAGCGCAGCTACAGCCCGCTTGAGCTGGATCTGGCCGACCTGAGCGGGTTAAAGATCGGGATTCCGCAGGAGTTTTTCGGGGAAGGCCTGAACAGTGAAGTGGCCGCGAATGTGCGTCGCGGAATCGATCAGCTGCGCCGCCTGGGGGCCGAACTGGTGGATATATCTCTGCCGCATATCCGTTACGGTGTCGCGGTCTACTACATCATCGCCACAGCCGAGGCCAGTTCCAATCTGGCCCGCTATGACGGAGTGCGTTACGGCCGGCGGGTCGGAGCCGCGAGCCTGCAGGACATGTATCTGAAGACCCGGGGATACGGCCTCGGTACCGAGGTTAAACGCCGCATCATGCTCGGCACCTATGTCCTTTCGGCGGGCTACTATGACCAGTATTATGCCCAGGCCGCCAAGGTCAGGTCCCTGGTGGCCGCTGATTTCCGGCGGGCCTTTGAGGCCTGTGACATGATCGCCGGGCCTACAACCCCGCTGACGGCCTTCCGCTTTGATGAAATGCCGGACGATCCGCTGAGCCTCTATCTCCAGGATATCTACACCATTCCGGCCAATCTGGCCGGAATCCCGGCGCTCAGCATGCCGTGCGGGTTTGACGGCCAGAGAATGCCGGTGGGCCTGCAGCTGATGGCCCCGGCCTTTGGGGATGAGCTGCTGCTCAAGACGGCGCACGTCTTTCAGCAGCACACATGTTTTCACAGGGAGCGTCCGGATGGAATATGATATAGTGATCGGGCTGGAGGTGCATGCCCAGCTCCTGACAAAGACCAAGGCCTTCTGCGGCTGTTCAACTGCGATTTCAGAGAATCCCAATACCCATACCTGCCCGGTCTGTATGGGCATGCCCGGGACCCTGCCGGTGCTGAACCGCAGGGTGGTGGATTGCGGCATCCGGTTGGGACTGGCCTGTAATTGCCGCATCAATGAACGCAATATCTTTGCCCGCAAGAACTATTTTTATCCGGATCTGCCCAAGGGCTACCAGATCACCGAATATGACGCCCCGCTGTGCGAAGACGGCTTTCTGGAGATTGCGCCCGGATCGAAAAAGATCGGCATAACCCGGATCCATATGGAAGAGGATTCCGGCAAGTCCATCCATGCGGCGGACGGGAAAACCAGTCTGATGGACTACAACCGGGCCGGGGTTCCGCTGCTGGAGATCGTATCGGAACCCGACCTCGCGTCACCGGATGAGGCGGTTGCCTATCTCAAACAGCTGCGCCAGATCCTGGTCTACCTGGAGATCTGCGACGGCAATATGGAAGAGGGCTCTTTCAGATGCGATGCCAATGTCTCGGTGAAACCCCGGGGCAGTGCCGTGCTGGGAACCCGCACGGAACTGAAGAATATCAATTCCTTCAGTAATATCCACAAGGCCCTGAACTATGAGATCGAACGCCACGTCCGGATCTGTGATTCCGGGGGCGCGGTTGAACAGGAAACCCGGCTGTGGGACGAAAATGCGGGCCAGACCCGCGCCATGCGCAGCAAGGAGGAGAGTCATGACTACCGCTACTTTCCCGACCCGGACCTGGTGCCGCTGATTGTCGAGCGGGAATGGGTGGTGGCGGTGAGCGATGGTCTGCCGGAACTGCCGGTCGCCAGATGCCGCCGTTTTGAGTCTGAATATGGTCTGCCGGCCTATGATGCCGCAGTCCTGACGCAGTCCCGCAAACTGGCGGATTATTTTGAGGCCTGCGTCAAGACCGCCGGCCTCGCCAAGGAGGTGAGTAACTGGATCATGACCGAGGTGCTGCGGGAGGTCAAGGACCCCGATGTCCAGCTGGAGGCCTTCAAGGTCTCGCCGCAGATGCTCGGCGAACTGCTGGCAATGATCGGCAGCGATAAAATCTCCGGACGGATCGCCAAGGAGGTCTTTGCCGAAATGGCGGCAAGCGGCGAGGCACCGGCCGAAATCGTCAGCCGGCGGGGCGTGCAGCAGGTGAGCGACGACAGCCTGATCCGCGAACTGGCCCGGCGGGTGCTGGATGATAATCCCGACAAGGTGCGGACCTATCGCGACGGCAAGAAGGGCCTGCTGGGCTTTTTTGTGGGGCAGGTCATGCAGCT
>CAYWBU010000012.1:0-25540 GCA_964456565.1 uncultured Bacteriovoracaceae bacterium
AGCACGGCTGCTGCCAATCGTTAAAAAATATCGCGCCATGTTCATCCTGCTACCCATTAAGGGACGCTCGGTCCCCAAGACCGCCCGCGACCGCAAGATCATCATCGAAGAGCTCTACCACCAGGCCATGGAATACGGCTTTGTCAAAGATGATATCGTGGTGGATGCCCTGGCCATGGCCGTATCGGCCGACCAGGAGGCTGGCCGCGAAACCCTGGAGACCATCCGCTGGTGTTCGCAGGACTTCGGCTGCCGCACGGTGCTGGGACTGTCAAATGTCTCGTTCGGGCTGCCGGAAAGGCGCTGGGTAAATGCGGCGTTCATGGCCATGAACGCCTATAGCGGCCTGACCATGGCCATTGCCAATCCCTCCAGCGCCGAACTGATGGCCGTCAAAATGGCCGCCGCCGTGCTGGCGGCCCGGGACCGCGATGCCACAGCCTATATCGATTTTGCATCCAGCGTCAGCCTGACCACCACGGCCGCCCAGACCGCAACCAGGTCCCAGGAAAAATCCGCGCCAACAACTCCTGCGCAGCGCGTCTTTGATGCCATTGTCGAAGGCAACCGGGACGATATCACCGGCCTTCTCAAAGAGTCCCTGGCCGCGGATGTCCAGCCCAAGGACCTGGTGGACAACTTTATGGTCCCCGCCATCCAGAAGGTGGGCGACCTCTATGACAAAAAGACCTATTTCCTGCCCCAGCTGATTGCCAGCGCCGAAACCATGAAAAAGGGTTTTGAGATCCTTGAACCCCTCCTGGCAGACGGTCAGGAAAACCGCAGCAAGGGACGCATCATCATGGCCACGGTCCAGGGCGACATCCATGACATCGGCAAAAATATCGTCGCCCTGATGCTCAAGAACAACGGCTTTGAGGTGATCGACATCGGCAAGGATGTCTCGCATGCAGACCTGCTGACCGCCATAAAAAAACACCAGCCCGACATCGTCGGCCTTTCGGCGCTCATGACCACCACCATGGTCAACATGAAGGATGCCATTGACCTGGCCCGCAATAACGGCCTTGACTGCAGTTTCATGGTGGGTGGGGCCGTCGTGACCAAGGCCTATGCCGAATCAATCGGGGCCCGTTATTCCAGAGACGGCGTCGAAGCCGTCAAGGTGGCTGAAAAACTGATGAACTCTTAAGGCCGGCCGCTTTTCAGCGGTCGTCCTTAAGTCCCAGTTTTTCCATCTTGTAGCGCAGGACCCGTTCGCTGACCCCCAGCAGATCGGCGGCACGGGTCTGGACCCAGCCGCTCTTTTCAAGGGCGTCCACCAGCATCTGCTTCTCCACTTCGGCCAGCCGGCCGTTTAAGGTTCCGCTGGATTCCTGGCGGTTGTTGACCACCTCGGGCGGCAGATCCCTAACCCCGATCAGGGTGGTGCGGCACAGGGTGATCATGCGCTGGATCATATGTTCCAGTTCGCGCACATTGCCGGGAAAGGTGTATTTGACCAGGGTGCCCAGGGCATCGGCATCAAACCTGATCCCGCCGGTTGCATAGCGGTTCACAAAATAATCGATCAGATCCGGCAGGTCCTCCTTGCGCTCCCTGAGCGGCGGCACGGTGAACTGGAACACATTCAGGCGGTAATAGAGGTCTTCCCTGAATTCTCCGCCGCTGATCATCTTTTCCAGTTCGCGGTTTGTGGCCGCCATGATGCGCACATCGATGGGGATTTCACGTTCACTGCCCAGGCGGCTGATGGACTTGTCCTGGATGGCCTTGAGCATTTTGGCCTGCAGGTTGAGCGGCAGGTCGCCGACCTCATCCAAAAACAGGGTTCCGCCTTTGGCGGCCTCAAACTTCCCCCGGCGGCTGTTTGTGGCCCCGGTAAAGGCGCCTTTTTCATGGCCGAACAGTTCCGACTCAAAAAGGTTTTCCGGAACCGCGGCACAGTTTATCTCCACAAAGGGACCGTCCGAACGCGGCGAAAGCTGGTGGATCAGGCGCGCCAGCAGGCTCTTGCCGGTCCCGGTTTCGCCCTTGATCAAGACCGTCCAGGGCGTCGGCGCCACCCGCCTGATCAGCGAAATCACATCCTGCATGGCGGGCGAACTCCCCACAAAATCAAGGGGCAGAGCCTTGTCCGAAACCGTTTCCACCACATCGGCCACATCTTTCCGGGTGTGGATCCGGGCCTCGATCCGATGTATCTTTTCCAGCAATTCCTGCAGATCCACCGGTTTTTCCATGAAATCATCCGCACCGAGCTTCATGACCCTGACGGCCGTCTCCACACTGCCGTAGGCCGTTATCATGATGCCGGCCACCAACGGATTGATTTTTTTCATCCGTTCCAGGACTTCATCACCGTTCATGTCCGGCATGCGGTGGTCCAGAATGGCTATCTGCACAGGCTTGGCACTGAACACTTCGAGGGCCGAGGTCCCGTCGGGAGCCGTCAGGATCGCATAGCCCTGTTTTTCCAGAAAACCCTTCAGCAGCCCGCGCTGCATCTCCTCATCGTCAACTATCAGTATTCTGGTCATCGCTCTCCCGGTCTTCTCCCTTGATCTCTTTCGAAAGGACCACATCCACCCTGAAAACATTGTCACGGACAATTGAAAATTTCAGGTCGCCGCCGTGCGAATCGACGATCTTGCTCACAATTGCCAGCCCCATGCCGGTCCCTTTTACCTTGGTTGTGTAATAAGGTTCAACGATTACATCCAGATCAGCCGCCGAAAGCCGGCAGCCGCCGTTTTCCATATAGACCCGGACAGTTTCGCTCCCCTTTTCAATTCCCACATCCACAAAGCCCTCCAGGCTCTGGGCCTCGATGGCATTTTTCAACAGATTTTCAAAAACCTCGGACAGGAGGCCCTCATCACCTTTGACCAGGGCCTCCTGCGGCAGATAGGTGCGCAGCCGGACCCCCGAATGGCGGGCCTGATCATTATAAAGCCGCACAAGTCCGCTGATGATGCCCGACAGATTCACATCCTCGTCCGTAATCCTCACCGGAGAATTATAACGCCGCAGGTCATTGATGATGGAGTTGGTCCGCGCCACGGCCTGCTGCATGGTGTCAATCAGACTCCCCTGTTCCTCGCCAAGGTCATCGGCCTCGATCTTCAGCCGCTGCAGCCCCATACTGATGGCGTTCAGCGGATTTTTAATCTCATGGGTGATGATGGCCGAAACCCGCCCCAGGGCCGCATGCTCCTGCTGCCGGGCCAGCCGCCGCTCATATTCAACGGCCTGCTTCAGCACCGCATGCTGATAACGGTAGATCAGCCAGGAAAAAAAGACGCTTATCAGCGCAATCAGCATGCAGAACATCAGGAAATCTCTGAACAGCTGATACTGCCGGGAGGCGATCCGTTCCGTGGAAACGCCCACCAGCAGCGTTTCCCCCGTATCCAGAACCGTGCGGGCCTCGGCCACATTCTGGTTACGGATAAACCTTATTTTTGCCTTATCCTCAGGATTTTCGGCCCCGTCTTCCGCCGGAGGCAGCAGCTTCACATATTCGATCCCTTCAACCGCGGCCACTCCGGCCATGGCCTTTTTGAGACCGATCACCGATTCCATTTCATAGACGCTCTTCATGGAGACCCCCACAACCACATGGCCGTCGATCCCGCTCATGGGAAAGGTGAAGGTCCTGATGGTCTCGGGTTCAAAATCATCCCGGCCGGGGTTTTTGACATAGCCCTGCGGCAGCCAGCCCTCCGGGGCGTGCAGGACCTCTCTTTCGCGATACAGGGTAACACCGGCCAGCCCGGCGCGCGCGGCAAAATCGGCCAGCTCCTCCTGGGTGAAGGGATTGGCCATGTCCATCAGTTCAACCAGGCGGGCCGTGTTCTCGATAAAGGACTGCACCACCTCTTCCAGCACGTTCTGCGAGAGCACGGCATTGTAGGCGTGCAGTTCAACCGCCTCGGCAACAATCCGGGTGTTTTCCTCCACATTTTTGATAAAGGCCTTCTGGGTATAGACGATCTGCCAGAAAAAATAGACCAGGATGACCAGAGCCAGAACGCCCAGTACCAGGATGCTGGCCCGCCAGGTGGTCAGCCACTCGCGAACGGTTGTACGAAACTCCTCGGAGTTGAGGTATGCCTGCAGGTTTTGTAAAATAAGCAGCAGCTTATCCCGACAACCTTTCAGTGTCGGTTTTCTTATGTCCCTAATTTTTTTAAATCCGGCCATCTTCATCTCGTGCGGGCCAATCTACCAGAAATATGCCCGCAAGGAAAAGCTCTTTGCAGGTGACTGCAATAACGCCGGCCAGCCAGACCTTGAAGATTATCCGCTCATTAGCCAGAACAGGCTAATGTTTCATAGTTTTATTGTATTCATCATTCTAATCTTTCAGAACCGCATCAATATCCGCGGCCAGGGCAAAGCTGGCCTGTTTGAACAACTTCCCTTCACGGTCAATCACGACCTGGGTCGGCACCCCCCGGACCCCATAGGCGCGCGCCACCTGCCCGTCCGGGTCCAGCAGCACCGGATAATCCAGGGCCTTGGCTGCGGCAAAAGACGCCACCTTCTGACGGTTTTCATTTACATATACGGCCATGAAACCCACATCATCCTTGTGCCGGGCATACAGGGACTTCCAGTTGGGAATCTCCTTTATGCAGTAGGGGCACCAGGTGGTCGTAAAGATAATCACCACCGGCTGATCCTTAAAATCGCTGAGGGCAACCGCCTTGCCGTCAAGGTTCGTCAGACTGAAATCCGCCGCTGTCCGAGCCGCTATTTTATGCTGATTTTTTGCCGGCGGGGCAGTTTCCTTTGCCTCATCATCCTTGCTACAGCCCCAGGCCACAAAAACCACCATAATAAAAATCGCCATATTTTTCTTCATACTAACTCCTGTCAGATTGTAAAACGCCCCGCCATGATCAAGAAATATTCACCCAGGGCGATCATCAGCCAGCCGAAGGCCCGCTTAACCCTGATCATCCAGTTCCCGGATTTCGGCAGATTCGCCACCAGCCCGGCAAAGGTTCCCACCAGAACCAGCAGGGTTCCCATACCCAGTGCAAAGACAAACAGCAGACTTGTTCCGAAGATCAGATTCTGCCTGGCGGCCACAAATGTCAGCAACACCCCCAGCACCGGCGCCGTACAGGGCCCCAGGATCAGGCCGGAGGCCAAGCCCAGCAAAAGGCTGCCAGCCAGACCCTTTTGCTCTCCGGAAGGCTGCAGATTCATCAAAAAGGCCGGCATCTGCACCATGAAGACATCCAGCATGGACAGCCCCATCAGGATACAGATGTTGGCAACAATAAAAAAAGTCCACGGGCTGGTCTGGATGTTACCGAACAGGCTGCCCGAAAGAGCCGCCATAAGGCCGAGCACGGTATAGGTCAGGGCTGTCCCCAGCACATAGAAAATTGACAGCAGAAATCCGCGCATCTTTGAACCGCGGCTCTGCGTCCCGATATAGGCCACCGTAATCGGAATCACCGGATAGATGCAGGGCGTAAAGCTGACCATCACTCCCGCCAGATAGGCAAGCAAAAATGCCAGAACACTTGACGTCTCCATATAAAGCTGGAGATTTGCTATCAGGTCCATCATCAACGATTCTCCTGCTGTCACCTCATCATTTTAAACCCATTACAGCATTGATATAGATCAATTTGAATTTTCATTAATAGCATTGTCTGTTTTGCGGTAAAACATTTAAGTAAACTATTCTTTTGTCGATAAAAACCATGCAAATAACTTCAGGATCTCTTATGGAGAAAAAAAAAGGTTCTGTTCATAGGGTTTTTTTAGTGGCTTCCTTTATCTGGGTATTCTCATATCTGGGGATCTATCTGGCGATCTGCAACCCGGCCCAACTGTCTTATTTTGACGACAACTCATCCATTTTTATTATTATTTTTCTGTTAGCAGCCTTTGTTTCCATGATAACGGCCCTGGTGTGGGGACTCAAGGAACTTCAGCGAGAACCGGACCGCTCCGACAAACATCAGCAGGTGGAACCTTTCCAGTCTGAAAAAATAAACCCCAAAAACCCGGCTTGAATTTTTATTGACAGCCCTGGACGCTTTTGCGGTTTACAAAATTGTCTGGAATAAATTAATATATTTACAATTATTTACAGTGGAGGTCATTTATGGATCAAAAAATTGTCGTTCATTTCCTGGACGGACAGATTATTAAGGGACACACCTTTGACTTTTTCCATACAAGACCCGTCTTTCACCTCAAGCCGGCCATAGGAGGCCCCTCAGCTTCTCCGGTTGAAGTTCAGATAGCAGACCTGAAGGCCGTTTTTTTCGTAAAAGATTTCGAGGGCAATCCCTCCTACAACGAACGCAAAGTCTTCACAGCAGAAGACAAGGCCTACGGCAAAAAAATTGGGATCACATTCAAGGACGGTGAACAGCTTGTCGGCACCTGCAACGCCTACAATCTGGCCAGCATGGGATTTTTCTTTTTTCCCATTGACCCCCAAAGCAACAATGTCAGAGTCTTTGCCGTTTCATCCGCCATTGAAAAAGTTGATGAACTGAGCATCTAATCCGTACCATAAAAAATGCCGGGATAATTAATATCCCGGCGTTTCTAAGGAGATATGTTTCTTGGGTTGCTAATTTTTTTATCGGCGCATTCCCAAAAAACATAAGAAGTTCGAACAGGTAAAATTCAGATCTTTGTTATTCTGTAGATTTTTATGGCAGAACGGTTCCCATTTCGGCCAGGATTTCACGCAGGTCTTCATAGACTTCAAACAGCGAGGGAACATTCCTGATGCTGGTGCCCACTGTGGTCAGCAAGCCCTGCAACTTGCTATCGTTGGCTTCCGGTCGATCCAGCTCGGACCGGATAGCCCTCACCAGCTCGATCAGTTCGGCCTTGGGCAAGGGCTCCTCCGTGGTATTGATGCCGAATTCAAGAGAAAACAGGACATTCTTCAGATCATCTTGTGCATCCATGCCCCGCCCAAGCCATTTATCCGCATGCTCATCTTCAACGCTTGGTGCAGCTTCCGCCTGGACCTCGGCAAAACCGCTCTTGAGGCGGCTTACAAAATCGGCGACTTCGCGCCGCAACAGATTGAATTCGGAAAAACTGACCTGCCCGAGTCTGGCCTCAAACTGTTTGATAGCCGGTTCGGCAGGATGAGCCATACTGGCCGTCCGGTCAAAGAGCTGTTTGATATCGGCAAATTCACCCACCAGAATATCTTCCAGGATCTTGACCAGCTGCGCCTCCAAGTCATCAGAATAGCTTATCCCGGCTTCCTTGATCAGAACCGCCAGAATCCTCCATGAATCCTGCATGCGACTGCGAATTGACTCCGCACAGAGCTCATTCATGCGATCAATGGTAATACTGGAATGCAGCATATTCTTGGCCTCCATCTCCTTAAGGACCTCCTCATAGTCCCTCATCAGGAAATGTTCCTTGTCCATCAGATCCTGCATGATAAAATTTATTGCCGAGTTGACAAATTCCGCATCCAGCATAAAAACTCCTTCGCTACAATTTCCTGCCAGGCAAGACCTGAAATCTCGCCTGGCTGAGTTGGGCAGGATGATAAAAAATGGCGCCATTGCATATCAATGGTGGAGATGAGGGGATTTGAACCCCCGACCCCCGCGTTGCGAACGCGATGCTCTCCCGCTGAGCTACATCCCCATTCAAAAACAGATAATTACTAGAAGACTTGCCCGGCGTCAACAATGGCATGCCTTATTTTTCGCTTTTATAGCGCCTGGCAAATTCAATGGCCTCACTGAATCCGGAAATCTCTCCGTCAAGGCATTTTTCTTTGATTTTCTTTAGACAGTCTCCCATTTCACGGCCCTGCACAAACCCGATTGACATCAGATCACGCCCGCTCACCGGCGGCCGGTAATGACGCCACTGGGTGATGTAGGCCGAAATATATTCCTTCACCGTGGAGCTTTTTGTCCGCGACATGGCAAAGAGGATCTCCTCCAGTTCACAGTTATCCAGAATCTCCACGGTTACCGCCGGCGTCACATTTTCTTTCTGGGCAAAATTACGCAGGCTGGCGGCAACCGTGCTGCCAGCCTCCAGCAAAGACTCTGCCTCCGCCTCTGTCAGACCGATACTCCCGGCAAGCTCCCTGGTTTTCTGCGGACGCATATGGTCTGTCAATGCCAGCACGTAAACAAACCAGGTGCGCACCTCCTCATGGGTATAGAGCAGCCGAAACCACAGCAACGTCTCCCTTATCCGGGTGAAGGCATCCTTCAGCTGCTCGTCAAAAATCAGATCCGGATGAATCGCCGTCAGCACTCCCAGTTCTTGCAGCCGTCCCATACCCTTGAGGGGATTTTCCTCGCAGAGCATCTGTTTCATTTCATGCGAAATCCGGCGCCCCGAAACATTGCTCAAAAACCGTGATTTGACCGCGGAACGTACCAGAGACTGGGTCTGACGGCCGAGGGAAAACCCGAAGCGCTGTTCAAAACGGACCGCCCGTAAGATCCTGGAAGGATCTTCGACAAAACTCAGCGAATGCAGCACGCTGATGCGCTGGTCTTTCAGATCGCGCTGGGCCCCGAAATAGTCCACAAGATTGCCGAATTTATCGGGATTCAGGGCCACAGCCATGGTATTGATCGTAAAATCGCGGCGGTAAAGGTCAAGCTTGAGCGTGGATTCCTCCACCTGCGGGAAGCTGCCCGGCGCTTCATAATATTCCAGTCTGGCGGTGGCCACATCCAGATGCAACCCGTCCGGCAACGTGATC
This sequence comes from uncultured Bacteriovoracaceae bacterium, assembly GCA_964456565.1. Taxonomy (GTDB): domain Bacteria; phylum Desulfobacterota; class Desulfomonilia; order UBA1062; family UBA1062; genus CAYWBU01. The sequence goes on from CAYWBU010000012.1 coordinate 8,708, forward strand.
ACCGCCGTCTTATATTTTTCATGCGTGGCCACCCGGGCCGCCGTTTTTTTGGCAAGCCGGCGCGCGAAATCCGCCCCGTCGCCCTCCACCACCAGGTCAATATCAAGGTTGTCGTTTCGCAGCAGCAGATCCCTCACAATTCCGCCCACCAGATAAACCTTGTAGCCGCACTCCTGAGCCAACCATCCCGCATCTTTCAGGATGGCATACAGCTCTCCGGGCAGACGATCCTTCATTATCTGTTTGAGCGACTTTGTCGGTTTGGTGCGCTGATCGACATTTTCAATTCCGCGCATCTTTTCATGCATCACCAGCAGGAGATCCTTGCGGGTGATCACCCCGGCCAGCCCGGTCTCATCCATTACCGGCAGCAGCCGCTGGCCGCCATCCACAATTATCCTGCGGATATCCCAGACCGGGGCCTCCACCCCGATCTTCTGGATATCCCGGATCATATAGTCGCGCACCTGAGCCCCACCCAGATTATGCCCCTGGGCCCGGCTGACGATCTGGCGGGTAATGATCCCGGCAACATCGCTGGTACCCCGGAAAACCACCGCCGCATTGATATTGTAACGGTTCAGCAGATGGCCGGCGGCATCGATAGTTTCATATTCCCGCAGCCCCTTTACGGGAAAAGTCATGATATCCGCGGCGGTAACCCTGGGCCGGGCCTCCCGTTCAATCACCTGCAGCAGTTCCCGCTGGGCCTGTTCCAGGGACAGGTTCCTGATTGAAGAGGCCGCTGCGGTCGGATGTCCGCCGCCGCCGAAATGCGCGGCCACATGAGCCGCGTCCAGTTGCGGCAGGGTGCTCCTGGCAACCAGATAGATCCGCTCCCCCATCCGGCCCAGGGCAAAAACCGCATCCGCCGTGTGCATGCTTTCAAATTTGTGCACCAGCATGGCAAAGTCCTCCACATAGGCCCTTACCGAGGCATGCGTCACCAGAACGCTGATCCCGTTCACCAGCCGGGCGCCGGCATTGCGGATCAGCTGGTCAAGCGTCTTGATCTGCTCAGGACTCATTTCCTTGGAGACACTGCGTGACACCTTGACCATGTCAGCATCCCAGGCGATCAAATCCGCCAGGGCCCGGCAATCTTCAGGCGTCGTGGACGAAAAAAGCAGCCCGCCGGTATCTTCATAGATCCCGATCGCCATTATGGTTGCCGCCTCGGGCGACACTGAGACTCCCGCCTGTTTGAGCTTCTCCACCATCAAGGCAACATTGGATCCCAGTTCGCGACAGCAGCATTCATCCGAAATAATGTCATCATCGGACTCCGGATGGTGATCAAAAACAACCACCTCCAGATCCTTGCGGCCGAGGATTCCGGCAAAAGGGCCGATCCGGCTGGCCTGACGCGTATCCACCACTATCAGTCGGGTGATGGCCTCAAAGTCAATCTGACGGTGTTTCAGGATATCTTCCTGCAGGTGGGTATTTTTTTCCAGAAAAGCCCGCACACTCTTTTCCTGGGACCCCGGAAACACCAGTTCCGCCTCCGGATAGAGCAGTTTGGCGGCCACCATGGAGGCGTAGGCGTCAAAATCGGCATGGATATGAGAGGTTATGACCTCCATCGCTCAACCCCGGGGGTGACAGGCCGCATGCACCTCTTTGAGCCGTTGGGAGGAAATATGGGTATAGATCTGCGTGGTGGAAATGTCGGCATGTCCCAGCATCATCTGCAGTGAGCGCAGATCCGCGCCCCCCGACAACAGATGCGTCGCAAACGAATGCCTCAGCGTATGGGGTGAAATCGCTTTATAGATCCCGGCCTGGCGTGCATAGCGCTTGACCATGTACCAGAAATTCTGACGACTCATCACCTCTCCCCGCTTGCTCAAAAAAATATCATCCCGGCTGTCCTTTACAAGGGACGGACGCACCTCTTCAATATAGCGCGCAACCCAGATGCGGGCGCTTTCACCCACCGGAACCAGACGCTCCTTGCCGCCCTTGCCGCGGGTGATCAGATAGCCCAGATTGAGATCAACATTATTCATCCGCAGGCTCACAAGCTCAGACACCCTGAGACCGGTGGCATACAGAATTTCCAACATGGCCTTGTCCCGGATGCCCAGCAACGTATTGATATCGGGGGCATTTATCAGCCGTTCAACCTCCTCGGAACTCAAGACCTCCGGCAGATAATGACCGCGTTTGGGCATTACCAGGTCACGGGTGGGATCATTGGTGATAATTCCCTCTTCAAGCAGAAAACGAAAGAACTGCTTTACCGCCGAAAGCCGGCGGTTGATGCTGTTGGGCTTCAATCCGGCCGCCTGACAGAAAGAAATAAAGGCCGCCAGGTCTGGGCTGCGCACAGAAGAGATCTCCAGTTCCTGCTGCTGCGCCCAGGCCAGAAACCCGCTGAGATCCGTCGCATAGGCCTTGAGCGTATTTTCCGGGGCACTGCGTTCGGCCACCAGATATTCGAGAAAGGCGTCCAGCAACTGCGTCTTCATCGCCTGGAAATCCGGCCCTCAATCCCGGCATCCTGCAGGCTCCGATAGGCCTGATTGGCACTGGCAGGCGAAGGGTAGGCCCCGCTGACGACCCTGTAACAGTCCGGCTCTTCCTGAATGACATAGACAAAAAAGCCCCTGTCGGCAAAAACTTTTTCCAGTCCGGCAACCTCTTCAGCCGAAGCGGCCTGACCAACTTCAATGGTGAAGGGCACCTTGCCGCCCACAAAAGAACCCTTTTCTATAATCTTCAGTTTCTTGATATCATCCAGGCGGGCAAAGGCATCCTTGGCTGAGGGGAACAGCCCGTAGTCAACCCGATGCCAGACACCCCGCTCACCCAGATCAATGGTCGTAATAAAAACCGGCTGCAGTGTCAGCGCGACCTTCTGGGCCTCTTTGCGGGCAATAACTATATCCTGCCAGGAGGAAAGATGGATCGTATACGGATAATAGACCGTTTTAGCACAGGCAGCCCGCGTTTCCGGTTGTTTGTCCGGCGGCGGGGCCGGTTTTTCTGAAATCTGCGGAGTTTTTTCCCTTACAATCTCACCACTGACAACATTACTGACGCCAAATGCAGCCCAAAGGGGTGAAGCCAGCACCAGCGTCAGCACAACAGCTGCAGCAACCCTATTCATAGTACGCCCCCATTATATGCATATCCGGTATCCCTTATGTAGGCACTAACACCCTTGGCAATCCCGTCAACAAGTCTTTTACGATAATACTCTTTCCCCAGCAGCTGACAATCCTTGGTGTTGGTCATAAATCCGACTTCAACCAGTACCGCGGGCATCTGCGCCCCCAGCAATACATAAAACGGGGCCTGCCGGACCCCCCGGTCCTTACCGGCATAGCCGATATTCTTGACCGATGTAAACAACTCACTCTGCAGATTGCCCGCCAGGCGGGAAGATTCGTTGATCTTGGAATTGAGCATCAGATCGTTAAGGATCATCTGCAGATCACCCAGTGATCGGGTGGAGGTGGAGTTTTCACGGGCTGCCACCTCTATGGCCGTCTCGTCTGTCGTCAGGTTCAGGAAGTAGGTCTCTATGCCCCTGCATGATCGATCACGATTGGCATTGACATGCAACGAAATAAACAGGTCGGCCTTTTTCTTGTTCGCAAAGGCGGTGCGTTCTTCCAGCGGCACAAAGACATCGCTGTCGCGGGTCAGAAAAACTTCGAACCCTTCCTGACTGAGCCGCTCCGCCAGCATCTTGGCCACCGCCAGGGTCACATCCTTCTCTTTTTCACCGCGCCGTCCGATAGCACCGGGATCCTTGCCTCCATGACCAGGATCAATGACAATCCGCGACACCTTGAGCGAAAGCTGTTTGGCAATGGAGGCCACATCTGTCGGCATCTTTGAAGGCGTTCCGTTTCTGACCTTCTTGATGCCATTGCCGTTTGCGGGTCCGGAGCCCTTGCCGTTTGTTGTAGCGGCCACCGCAGCAGCGCCCTGGCCCCGGATATCCACCACCAGGCGGGCCGGATTTTCAAGCGGAAAGGCATTGTAATCCGTCCCGTCTGTCAGATCCAGCACAACCCTGACCGTATCCTTCTGATTCTGGCAGACCCTGATATCTGAAAGAAACCCGTCATTGACTCTTGTATTGTAAGCCTGCTTGGGATGAGTCCGCGAATTGTTCAGATCCACCACCAGCCGGTGGGGTTTCCCGGCGTTCTGGTCGGGAGGCAGACGGAAGGTATTGAAGGAAACGCTCTTCTCCAGATCAATCACCACCCGGGTATAGTCCTTGGTGGACCACTGCCGGACTCCCTTGACAAGGGCCAGCGCGCCCAAATCCCTGCTTGGACGTTCCTCGAGATGGATGGCGTTCAGCGCCTCGCGGGACTGCTGGACCATATCGCCCTGCGGGAATTGGGTTATCACCTTACGGTGAAGATTGTAGGCCGTCTGTTTTTCATCAAGATGTTTTTCATGGATCCGCGCCGCCCGGTAAAGTGAATCATCGGCCAGCGAACTCTGCGGATAATCTCCGGCAACCCTTGCATACAGCTTGACCGCGGCCCGCAGGTCGCTCTTGTTCGACGAGTAGCCGTACAGTTGTTCATAGAGCTTGGCTGCCTTGTAAACGGCCTTGGGGGCCACGTTGCTGTTGGGATAGTTATTGAAAACCTCATTGTAAAGGTTGATGACCTTGATCCAGTTGGTCCGGTTCTTCCGCAGGGCCGCATCCCGGGACAGCTCCACATAGGCCTTGTTGGCCTTCTGGTAATCCTGAACCACGCTCCCCCAGGCAGAGGCTTCACCGCTGAACGCAATCAACAGAAAAACCAGCAGGCCCCAACAATATTTTTTTCTGCAATCAGACATCGATTTCACCTGATAATGCTGTTTTCAAGAGAGCGTAGCAAGATTGATGCCGGCCAGGCTGCCGATATGCATCAGCCCCTTAAGGGTAAGGTCCGGATCTATCACGGCTGACATCCCCAGTTCGCCTTCCATCAACGGACAAAAACCACCGGTGACCAGCAACAGGGGCTCGGTCCCCATCTCCTTTCCCATCCGCGAGGACAAACCCCTGATCATGGCTGCATGCCCGCTGATCAAGCCGCTTTTAAGGCAATCCGCGGTCTGGCGGCCAATGAGCTTTAGCGGCGGGTCAAGGGCTACTTCGGGCAGATGCGGGGCCCGCAAAAGCAGTCCCTCATAGGAAGACCTGATGCCCGGGGCAATCACTCCGCCAAGAAAATCACCTTGTCCGGTAATGTAGTCAATTGTGGTAGCGGTCCCCAGATCGGCGACCACAACCGGTCTTGACCCAGCGCCATAGAAATGACACGCCGCCGACGCATTGACTAAACGGTCCAGCCCCAGGCTATCCTTGTCGCCATAACAGTTCGTGATACCGAACTCAGTTTCAGGGGAGATGAACAGGTGGCGCCGGTTTGCCAGTTCGCGCCGCAACAGGGCATTGACCCGCAGGTTTACCGAGGAGACCACAATGCCGTCATCTTCAAAAATATCAAAGTCTTCCAGCAGGGCAAACAGCGCCTGCCGTTCAAGAACCGGCCCCACATCAAGGCCGGCTGTCGCGACTATCCGTTCGCCCTCAAAACGGGCAAAGACCATCCGGGAGTTGCCCGCATCAATCACTATCATAAAAAAATATTAGATCAGCACGCCGGCAATGATCAAGCTTTTTATCCTCCGGCCGGCACGCCGGGACCGTCGATAAGATCTCTCAGAACGGGGTAATGCCGGTGCCACTGGTCCATGATGAAATCAAAGGGCACATCATCAAAACTGCCGTGGTATTTGACATACTGGGCAAAATCGCCGCCAGCAAGGTCCCTGGCCGGCAGAATCGCATCTGTCCGCCCGTCAAAATCCACGACCGGGATACCCTGGCGGCGGCTGACCTCAACATCAAAGGCCGGGGTGGCCTTGACCCAGCTGCCGTCCAGGTGGAGTTCGGCAAAACCGTGGCAGATTATCTGGCGGCCGCTTAAGACTTCCGCCAGCCTGCCATCCAGGCGATGATTGATTATATCGGCCAGACCCAACCTTGACGGGATACCGGCATAGCGCGCCATTGCCACCAGCAATGCCGCCTTCTGCACGCAATATCCTTCCCGAGTTCCGGCCGTATGCCCCGCCCGATTCAGCTCGGGACGATAGGCCTCAACCCAGGGGGTATATCTAACGCCATCCCGCACGGCGTAAAACAACCGGATTGCCCGCTGCCGGTCAGCATCACATCCCGCCATGGCGCCCTCCGCCATGGCGCGCACCGCCGGGCTGGAAAAATCAAAAAACCAGGTTTCTCGCAACTGCGCTTCCATATGATGATGCTAGGATTTATCCTCAAGCATGTCAACGCCTCTTACGATTTGGCGCCACCATTCTTGACAGTAAATATCTTTTGGGTTTTATTGTGCGCATGGATATAAACTTCACAGACATTCTCAGGCAGGCCCAAAACGTTCAGGGCCTGATGAAAGATATGCAGGAAACCCTTGGACGCCAGACCTTCACTGGCGAATCCGGCGGCGGCATGGTCAGCATCAGGATGAACGGTAAATTTGAAATCCTGGAAATAAAACTTGATCCCATCTGCGTTGACAACCGCGATGTCCCCATGCTCGAAGACCTGATCACTGCCGCCCTGAATCAGGCCATGCAGAAGGTCCGGGAAAACCTGACCGAAGAAATCAAAAAGGCCGCCGGCGGCCTGCCCATTCCGCCCGGTCTCTTCTGAGAGATATGGACCCTTATCCCGGCCCCCTCAAAGATCTCATCATTCAGCTCAAAAGGCTGCCCGGAATCGGTGAGAAGACCGCCGCCAGACTCGCCCTGCACATCCTGGATGAAAACAGCGACCTGGCCACTTCTCTGGCGGCCGCACTTAAAAACGTCAAGGAAAAGATCCGGCTCTGCCCGGTGTGTTTCAACCTGACCGACCGCCAACGCTGTTCCATCTGCGAAGATCCCTACCGCGACCACGGCATCATCTGTGTCGTTGAAGATCCCAGCGATGTGATGGCCCTGGAAAGCGCCCACGAATACAAGGGGGTCTACCATGTCCTGCACGGACTGATCTCGCCCCTGAACGGCATCGGCCCCAATGACATCAAGCTGCCGCAGCTCATGGACCGCCTCAAGAACCCTGTAAGAGAGGTCATCGTCGCCACCAATCCCTCGGTCGAAGGTGAAGGAACTTCCCACTACATCAACCGGCTCATCAAGGAAGCCGGACTGAATGTCAACGTCTCCAGGATTGCCTCAGGCGTGCCCATGGGCGCGGAGCTGAAATATATGGATCAGGTGACCCTGGCAAGTGCCCTGCGTTACCGCCGGGGTCTCAAAAAATAAAAAAGGAGCGGCCATGAACAGATTTGCAGTGCGGGGAGCCTTTATCATCAAGTCATCCCGGGAAATCCTGAAGGATCATTATGTAATCGTTGAAGACAACCTTATTGCCGAAATCACTCCGGATCAGCCCCAGGGTATCGAGATCATCGGCGGCGCGCATGACATTGTCATGCCGGGTCTGATCAACACCCATTCACATGCCGCCATGACGCTCTTCAGGGGCCTGGCCGACGACCTGCCGCTGATGACCTGGCTCAATGATCACATCTTCCCGGCCGAGGCCCGCTTCGTGGATGAGGAATTTGTCTATCTGGGATCCCTGCTGGCCGCCTGGGAGATGACCCGTTCAGGCACAACCGCCTTCTGTGATGGCTATTTCTACGAGGATCAGGTCGCAAAGGCCGCCAGGGAAGTCGGCATCCGGGCCTGGCTGGGCGAAGGCATCCTGCAGTTTCCGACTCCATCCAACAGTTCACCGGAAAGGGCCATTGAGCATTCCGAGGAATTCATCAGCCGCTGGCTGGATGACAACCTTGTCAAACCCACGGTCTTTCCGCATGCGGTTTACACCTGTACCCCGGAACTGCTGCAGCGTTCGGCCGAACTGGCCGAAAAATATGACCTGCTGCTGCAGATCCATCTCAGCGAAACCATGACCGAAGTCCGCCAGATGAAAGAAGCCCGCCAGATATCTCCGGTAGCCTATCTTGATTCGCTGGGCTGCCTTTCACCCCGCACCTTGGCGGCCCACTGCGTTGTCATGGACAACGGCGATATCGAACTGCTGGCAAGTAAGGGGGTCTCGGTCTCGCATAACGCCGAAAGCAACATGAAACTGGCCTCGGGCATAGCCCCGGTGCCGGCCATGCTTGCAGCCGGAGTCAACGTAACCATCGGCACCGACGGCTGCGCCAGCAATAACGACCTGGACATGCTGGGCGAACTTTCCACGGTGGCCAAACTGCACAAAGTCAGCGCCATGGACCCTACGGTGGTCGACGCCTGCGCGGCCCTGACCATGGCAACCGAAAACGGGGCCCGCGCCCTGGGGCTTGACAGCGGGACCCTTTTCCCGGGCAAAAAGGCCGACATCGTCGTCCTGGACGGCAATGCCCCCAACCTGGTTCCGGTCCACCATCCGGTCTCGCATATTGTGTATGCGGCCTGCGGCCCCAATGCCAGGCATGTCGTCATCGACGGCAAAATTGTGGTCAAGGATTTCAAATCCCAGACCATTGATGAAGAAGCCCTGCTCAGGGAATGCCGCCGCATCCAGCAGAAAATATCCGGAGACTGAAAAAGGAAAACTATGCCTAGCAGATGGTACTCTTTTCCCGGCCAACACCACTTACTGCCGCCCAAACGTGCTGTTTCAAGGGCTGGCAGGCTATTTGCAGATCAAGCATGCAAAAACTGCTGCCGATAAGGATAGGATTATGAGAATAAGCAACCGCATGCTTTATGATCAGCTGGTGCAGGACATCAACAGCAACACCGAAAAACTGTTCCGCCTCAACAGTCAGATCTCCTCCGGTAAAAGGATTGACCGTCCCTCCGAAGACCCGGTCGGAATGTCCTCGGTGCTGATCTATCGGACCGAACTGAACTCCTTTGACCAGTATAAAAAATCCATTGACCAGTCCAGAGGCTGGCTGGCCAGGACCGAATCCATCATCCAGGATGTGGACGATATCCTGGCCCGGGCCGTTGAACTGGCAACCCAGCAGGCTTCCGCCACGGCTTCGGCCGATACCCGCGAAGGCGCGGCCGAGGAAATCCAGCAGCTGCGCGAACAGGTCACCGGCCTGGCAAATTCCAAATATGGCAATAAATATATGTTTGGCGGCACCCGGACCCAGACCATTCCGTTTGCCCAGGTCGATGTCGAAAACTGGCAGGACAATGTGGATCAGATCGCGGCAGCGGCACCGGGCGGTCCGGCCGACGGCGACCGCTATCTCAATTCCACCGACGGACATATCTACCAGTATGACGGCGGGGCAACCGCCTGGGTCGACCAGGGCGCGCCGACCGACGGCATGACGGTCTATGTGGACAATCTCAACGAGTTTTATGTCTACAGCTCCGATGACAGCAGCTGGGACCCCCATTACCGCGGAAACGACTCCACCTACACTACCCGCATCAGCAAGACCGATCAGGTTGAAACCAATCTCCCCGGTGATCAACTCTTCACAAACAGCATGGGCAATGTTTTCGAGACCCTGATGAATCTTGAAAAGGCCCTGCGCGACAACGACCAGGAAGGCATCCAGTCGCAGCTGTCGGAACTGGAAGATGCCAGCGTGGTGCTCAACAACAATATGGCCAGCATCGGCGCCAGGATCAACCGGCTTGACACAACCAAGCAGCTTACCGAGAGGGCTGTAGCTGATACCGAAGCCCGCCGATCGCTCATTGAAGACCTGGACTATACCAAAGCCATCACAGAATTGCAGAATCAGCAGACAATTTATCAGGCATCCTTGCAAAGTGCGGCAATGATCACTAGTCTTAGTCTTGTAGATTATATTTAGAAAAGAGGGGTTGCACTTGGAAATTGAGACTTTGCGATTCGGAAAAATAAATGTACAGCAGGACAAGGTTATTACTTTCCCCAAAGGTATTCTGGGATTTTCCAGCCGGAAAAAATTTATCCTGTTCCCCCATAGCGAGAATTCCCCATTCTTCTGGCTCCAGAGCATTGATGACGGTGAACTGGCCTTCGTAACCATGAACCCCACCCTGGTGGAGCCGGACTTCAATCTGGATCTGGCCGAAGACCTGGCCGAAGACCTCCAGACCAGTGCGCCCGATGAACTTGAAGTCATGTGCATTGTCACCGTTCCCAATGACCACCCTGAGAACATGACCATCAACATGCTGGGGCCCATCATCATCAATACCGCCAAAAAACTTGCCGTGCAGGTGATCTCCACCTCCGGCAAATATTCCCACCGGCATCCCGTCATCCGCAAAAGCCAGGATGAAGCCGAGGGGCAGACCCCTTAAAATTCCGGATATGCACCGCAACATCTTCAGCATTGTGGCCAGCGGCAAAGACAACGGCAAGACCTTTGTCATGGAAGGCCTCATAACTGAACTCACGCGGCGCGGCCGGCGGGTCTGTGCCGTCAAACATGGCCGGCACCTCGAAACCCCGGACATCCCGGCCAAAGATACGGCTAAATTTGCGGCCAGCGGGGCCGAACGGATCATCGCCTTTTCCGACACGGGCCTCTTCCTCTACGAACAAAACCCCCCGACTGACCGCCACCTGACAGAGCTGGCGTCCCAAGACACCGACCTCGTCCTGATCGAGGGCTACAAGTCCGGGCCCTTCCATAAGAGTGAGGTCTTCAATCACCGGCTGCATGCCATACCGCTGGTGCAGAGCAACCCCGAACTTTCCATTTCAGCCATCATCTCTGACGCCCAACGTGAATATGACATCCCCTGTTTCGGTTTTGCCGAGATTGCATCTATCTGCAATTATATTGAAAACATTGCCGGTTTGCATCAGGCGTAACAAGCGCTGGCGCAACCCGGAAAACTGTGTTAAAGGCTCTTGCCTATGCTGATTGTAAAGCTCAAAACCAACAAGGAACAGCCCCTGCAGAAAGGTCACCCCTGGGTCTTTTCCGGGGCCATTGATGATGTCCGCGGCGAAAATGATAACTCAGGCCTCTGTCGGGTAATCGACAACAAGGGCCGTTTTGTCTGTGTGGGATTCTACAATCCCTATTCCCAGATCGCCGTCAGGGTGCTGACCACCACAAAAGAAAAGACCGACCGCGCCTTTTTCCGGCGAAGGATTGAGTCGGCCATTGGCCTGCGCCGCGCTTTCATCCCCGCAGATACCACCTGCTATCGCCTGATCAACGGTGAAGGCGATTACCTGCCGGGACTGTCCGTGGACGTCTACGACAAGGTCCTGATCCTGCAGTCTCATTGCCCCGCAGTGGACAACCTCAAACAGGACCTTGCAGCCATCCTGCATGATCTTTATCCCGAGCACATCATCCATGAACGCTCGGACATGTGGACCAGAAAGGCCGAAGGCCTGCCGCTCACCCAGGGCACCCTCTTCGGCAACCCGGATTCCGGGGATGTGCAATGCCGCGAAGACGGCAAATTTTTTGCCGTTGATGTCTTCAACGGTGACCGTTCAGGTTTCTACCTGCACAATAGTACGGCCAGAAAACGCCTGGAAGCTTACGCCAGGGACCGCGTGGTGCTGGACCTGTTCTCCTACAGCGGGGGATTTTCCGTCTGTGCCCTCGCCGGCGGAGCCCGCTCGGTTGTCAGCGTTGACAATTCGGCCCCGGCCCAGACCATGCTCAGAAAAAACATGGACCGCAACCATGTCAAACCCTTTGCCTGGCAGCATGAGAAAACGGATGTCTCCGCCTTCCTCAACCAGAACAGGGAAAAATTTGACCTGATCATCTGTGATCCGCCGGCATTGCAGTCGATCCCGGCGGACTACACCAAGATCAACCTCCAGGCCCTCAACCACCTGAAACCGGGTGGGATCCTGTTCTCCATGGGGTCATTGCAGCCCCAGCTGGGAGAGAAAAATTTCTACAAGGCCATCAGCCGGGCCGTCAACGATGCCGGCCGCCAGGCCCGCATCATTGAGGTCCTGTCGCAGCCGCCGCACTTTCCGGAACTGCCCACCCATCCGGAAGGGCGCATCCTGCAGGGTCTGGTCCTGTACGTGGATTGATCCGGCGCGGGCGCAGAGGCTTTAGTGTTGACACTTCCATTTCAAGCATGCAATATGACGGCATTATACGGAATATCGGAGATAGCGGCATGAAATTACAGGAATTGAAGGGAAATTCGGCGATAATTATAATTGCAGTTGCCGTGGTTTTCGGTCTTATCTTTATTCTGCAGAATTTTGAACAGACATCTTTCCAGTTTTTGATCTGGACCCTCTTTACCGGACCGAAATGGATCGTGATCTCGGTGGTCTTTCTCCTCGGAATGGCTTTCGGCTATCTGCTGGCAAAAAACAGAAAACGCTGAGAACGTTTAAATCGATATAAAAAAGCCCGGCCTAAAGCCGGGCTTTTTTATTACTGCATCCGTTCAATGATGGCTTGGGCAAATTCCGAGCACTTGAGCAGTGTCGCGCCCTCCATCTGGCGTTCCAGGTCATAGGTGACCTGCTTGTCAATGATGGATTTCTCCACCCCGTTGCGCACCAGATCACCGGCCTCCTCCCAGCCCAGATGATCCAGCAGCATGGCCCCCGAGAGCATCAGGGACCCGGGATTGACCTTGTCCTGACCGGCATATTTGGGCGCGGTCCCGTGGGTGGCCTCAAACAGCGCCACCGGCATTCCGATATTGGCGCCGGGCGCCATGCCGAGTCCGCCCACCTGGGCCGCCAGGGCATCGGAGAGGTAGTCGCCGTTCAGGTTCGGCACCGCCAGGACATCATATTCATCCGGCCGCAGCAGCAGCTGCTGGAACATGGCGTCCGCAATGCGGTCATTGATCAGGATCTTGCCCTCGGGCAGCTGTCCGTCATATTTATCCCAGAGTTCCTTTTCGCTCACGGTCACATCACCGAACTCCTCGCGGGCCAGGGCATAGCCCCACTCCTTGAACGAGCCCTCGGTATATTTCATGATGTTGCCCTTGTGCACCAGGGTCACGGTTTTACGCTTGTTTTTGATGGCATATTCAATTGCCATCTTCACCAGCCGCCTGGTGCCGGTGATCGACATGGGTTTCACGCCGATGCCCGAATCCTCCCGCACACTGCAGCCCATCTCATTGTTCAGAAAATCGATCACGCGCCGCGCTTCAGGGGTCCCCTGCTGCCATTCTATGCCCGAATAGACATCTTCGGTGTTCTCCCTGAAGATGGTCACATCCACCAGCTCGGGGCGTTTCACCGGCGAGGGGGTTCCCTGGTAATATCTGACCGGCCGCACGCAGGCATACAGGTCCAGCACCTGACGCAGCGTCACGTTCAGGCTGCGGATGCCGCCGCCCACCGGCGTTGTCAGCGGACCCTTGATGCCCACGACATAGTCCCTCAGGGCCGCGATGGTTTCATCCGGAAGATAGCTGCCAAATTTCTGATTGGCCTTTTCGCCGGCATAGATCTCCTTCCAGATGATCCTGCGTTTGCCGCCATAGGCCTTTTCCACCGCGGCATCCATTACCGTGCGCGAGGCGGCCCAGATATCCGGCCCGATCCCGTCGCCCTCGATAAAGGGAATTATGGGGTCGTCGGGTACCACCAGTTGTCCGTCTTCAAATCTGATTTTTGTTCCGTTTTCCATGATAAATCTCCGTATACAAGAATTCTTACAGCAGGCTCGTGAACTTTGCCGGCTTATTTTTTGAGGTTTTTGGGCAGATAGGCATCCTTGGGGATGGTTTCCGGATCAGGGGCGCCGGCCTCCCGCCGGGGCGCAATAATCTCCTCCATGGTCATCTCCCGCGGAATCTTGAGGTCCTGACCGGCATAGATCGTCTTGGGATCCTTGATCTGGTCGCGGTTGGCCTTGTAGATCAACGGCCACATGAAGGAATCATTGTAGATCTCATGCCGGGCCGCAATTCCCGGCAGGGTATCGCCGCGCTTCACCAGATAGATGGTGGGATAGACTTCAAAGATGCGGGTTTCGCCCTGTTTTTCGATATCATCGGTCAATTCGTTGACATCCCGCTCAAGGTTCTGGAGATATTTCTGTTTCAGTCCGACCGTTATCTTGCCGGCCCGCTGGGCCGCCGGATAATAGAGCCGTTCAAGTTCCAGCAGTGCGGGCATATCACCGGCGGTACAGGCATTCTGCATCTGCAGGTAGATCAGCAGCAGCGCAAATGATTCCTTGGAGGCATATTTGTCAAAACCCGACAGGCTGATCAGTTTTTCCAGTTCCACGGTGGCATCGGCCATGATCACCCGGGGCGTGCGCACCTCTTCCTGGGCCACGGCAGCTGTTTCCTCTGACTCCCTGACGTTTCTGTCAGCTGCCGCACAGGCGCTCAGCAGCAAGAAAACCGTCAATCCCGTCAGAAACCTTCTCATAATTTAATCCTTTATCATTTTTAGGCCCAACTCGGCAAGCTGCGAGTCTTCCACCGCCGAGGGCGCCTCGGTCATGGTGCAGAAGGCCTTGGCCGTCTTGGGAAAGGCGATCACGTCGCGGATCGAGCTCGCTCCCGCCAGCAGCATCACCAGCCGATCAAAACCGAAGGCCAGCCCGCCGTGCGGCGGGGCCCCGAATTTGAGGGCATCCAGCAGGAAGCCGAACTTGAGCTGGGCCTCATCCTGGGAGAGACCGATGGCCTTGAATATCTTTTCCTGGACATCCTGGCGATGAATCCTGATGCTGCCGCCGCCCACCTCATAGCCGTTGATGACCATGTCATAGGCCTGGGCCCTCACGGTGCCGGGATCACTGTCCAGCTTTTCCACATCCTCCGGCAGGGGGGCCGTAAAGGGATGATGCACCGCCACATAGCGCTGATCATCCGCGTCCCACTCCAGCAGCGGGAAACCGGTCACCCACAGGGTGCTGTAGCTGTCCTTGGGGATCAGCTCCAGCCGTTCGGCCACATGCACCCGCAGGGCCGCCAGCGCGGCGTTGGTCACAGCCGCCTCGGCCGCCACCACCAGGGCCACATCGCCAACCTGCATCTCAAAGCGCTCAATGAGGTCCTGCTGCTGTGCTGCATCTAAAAATTTCGCCACCGGCGATTTGAAGCCCTCTGCGGTCAGCTTGATCCAGAGCACGCCCTTGGCCCCGAAATCGGCCGCAAAGGCCGCCAGTCCGTCAAGGTCCTTGCGGCTGAAGTCCGCCCTGACCTTGAACCCCTTGATCAGGCCGCCGCCTGCAAGCGCATTCTGGAAGACCTTGAAATCGCAATCCTTAACAATATCACCGATATCCTTGAGCAGCAGACCGAAGCGGGTGTCGGGCCGGTCGATGCCGTAATCGCGCACGGCCTCGTCATAGTTCATGATCTTAAAGGGCTGCGGCAGTCTGACGCCGATGGTATCTTCAAACATCTTGACGATCAGCCCTTCGGCCAGCTGCATGACATCATCCATCTCCACAAAGCTCATCTCCAGGTCGATCTGGGTGAACTCAGGCTGACGGTCGGCCCGCAGGTCCTCGTCCCGGAAACATTTGACGATCTGGGCATAGCGGTCAAAACCCGAGACCATCAGCATCTGTTTGAACAGCTGGGGCGACTGCGGCAGCGCGAAACATTTACCCGGAAAAACCCGGCTGGGCACCAGATAGTCGCGGGCGCCCTCGGGGGTGCTCTTGGTGAGCACCGGGGTCTCCACCTCGATGAAGGCGTTGTCGTTCAGATACTGACGGGCCGAAAGGGCGGCGCGGTGCCTGAGAATCATGGTGTTCTGCAGGCTGGGACGTCTCAGATCCAGATAGCGGTATTTAAGCCGCAGGGTGTCGCCGGCATCCACGCCGTCTTCCACCACAAAGGGCGGGGTTGCGGCCTCGTTGAAGATGAAGACCTGCTCCGCAATCATTTCAACCTCGCCGGTGCTCATGGCCGCATTGACCATTTCATCTGGTCGGCGCTGCAACCTTCCGCTGACCGCAATGCAGTATTCCGGCTTGCAGGTATGCGCCACGGCATGGGCATCCGGATACAGTTCGGGATCAAAGACCACCTGGCAGATGCCGCTGCGGTCCCGCAGGCTGATGAAAATCAGGCCGCCCAGATCCCTGCGGCGCTGCACCCAACCCATCAGGGTGATATATTCGCCGGCCTCTTTCGCGCCGACCTCACCGCAATAATGACTGCGGTTGAATCCGATCGATTTCATAACGAGCCTAACCTCCCAAGATATCGCGTACTTTATCAACTATTGCACTACGGGCGACTTCAGACTGCTGCGAGGAAGTCATGTCCTTCAGCGCCAGCGTGCCCGCGGCAATCTCATCCTCGCCGATGATCACGCAGCAGGAATAGCCCGAACGGCCGGCGCGCCGCATCTGGGCCTTGAAGCTTTTATCCGGCACGGCCTCGGCACAGATCCCGGATGAACGCAGCTCCTTTAAAAGTTTCATGGCCTCGTCCTGCACGTTTTCGGCGCCCCGCACCACCACGAAACAGCCGTCTTTGCTGACCGGGACATCCTCAAGCAGCATAATAAGCCGTTCAACCCCGATGGCAAATCCGATCCCCGACACATCCGGACCGTCCAGCATGCTCAGCAGCGAATCATACCGTCCGCCGCCCGCAATGGCGTTCTGGGATCCCAGCCCGCTGGCCGCGGTCATCTCAAAGGTGGTGCGGGTATAGTAGTCAAGGCCGCGTACCAGCCGCGGATTCTTGACAAAGTTCACGTCCAGGAGCTCGAGGGTCCTGAGCGCCCCGGCATAATGTTCGCGGCACTCGTCACACAGGCTATCCTCCATCAGCGGAGCCCCGCTCACGGCCTCTTTACAACTCTCCACCTTGCAGTCCAGCACCCTCAAGGGATTGTTTTCCATGCGCCGGGAG
>CAYWBU010000013.1:0-25392 GCA_964456565.1 uncultured Bacteriovoracaceae bacterium
TGCCGATGCCCCTGAGCTGCTCAATATGGATGAAGCAACCCCGGTCATCCTGGAAGGCGACACCGGCAATATCTACATCAACCCCTCCGCCGAGATCCGCACCCGGTTCAATGAACGCGAGAAAACCCGCATCATCGCCGATAACCCGAATGTCAGAGAACAGACCTTCACCCGTGACGGGATCCCAATCGTACTGCAGGCCAATATCAATCTCCTGAGCGAAATCAGCCTGGCGAGGGAACTCAAGGCCGAGGGTATCGGTCTCTATCGCACCGAATTCCCCTTTCTTATCCGCTCCACCTTCCCATCTGAAGAGGAGCAGTTTGTAATTTACCGCCGGGTGATCGAGGAAATGGACAGGGGGGAGATCACCTTTCGCACCCTTGATATCGGCGGGGACAAGGTCCTGACCTACGCTGACCAGGGACACGAACCCAATCCGGCCCTGGGACTGCGCTCAATCCGTTTTTCCCTGCAATATGAGGAGATTTTCCTTCCGCAGCTGCGGGCCATCCTCAGGGCCGGCAGCGACATTGACGGGCTGCGTATCATGTTTCCCATGATTTCATCCCTGCCCGAATTTGTGCAGTCGCGGCGCTATGTGATGGAATGCATCCGGGAACTTCAGCAGCAGGGCATTGCCTGCAATACCTCTCCGAGTATCGGCGTCATGATCGAACTGCCCTCGGTGGCGGAAATTCTTCCCGAGCTATGTCAGCATGCGGATTTCTTCTGCATCGGGACCAATGACTACATCCAGTACCTGCTGGGAGCCGACCGCACCAATGAACGGGTCGCCGACTACTACCAGCCGGATAATCCGGCGGTCCTCAGATCGCTTGTGCGTATAATCGCAACTGTCCGGCAATTTGAACGGGACATCTCCATCTGCGGTGAAATGGCTCATGAGCCCGAATATATCCCGGTCCTCCTGGGGATGGGGCTGCGCAAGATCAGCCTTGATCCGCGTCACCTTCCCCAGATACAGCAGACGATTGCCGATATATCCATGGAGGATGCCGTAGACGCCCTGGATACCAAAATAAAAGAGCGCCTTGCTATAACCAACTGAACAGTTCTTGCGGAGTGCTGATCAGCAGATCGGCACCGGACGCCTTGAGTTCATCTGCTGTGCGGAAACCCCAGGCGACACCGACAGCGGTCATTCCGGCCCCTTTGGCCGTCAGGATATCCACCGGACTGTCGCCCACAAAAAAGGTCTCGGCGGCCGGCACACCCAGGTCGGCAACGATCTTAAGCGCCATCCGGATATCCGGTTTTTTGAAGTTCTCATCACTGACCCCCACAACCGCATCAAACTTCCAGGCCCCCAGCAGGGTTGCGGTCATCTCCAGGGTGAAACAATGCGGCTTATTGGAAAGGACCGCCTTGGGAATCTTTTGATATGTTAAGCGGTCCAGCAACTCGGATATCCCGGTATAGGGTTGACTCGTCCGTCCCCAGTTCCGGCCGTACTCGGCCTGCATCTCACCAAACAGGCTGGCGGCAATGACATCCGTTCTTGATGTTTCAGGCAGAGCTCGCCTGACAAGCTCACGCATCCCGTCTCCCACGAAATAACGGTAGGCGTCCAGACTGTGCTGCGGTAGACCATGACGCGCCAGCACGGCATTCATGGATGCGGCAATGTCTCCCAGAGTGTCCAGCAGTGTTCCGTCAAGGTCAAAGATAAACAGGCAGGGTTTGGCAGGATTTGTCAGCACATCTCAACCAATGTCCGGCTGCATCTGGCGCATATGCATACACAGGGAAGCCTCCAGGAGTTCAAATATCTCCTCCTTGGAATAAAGCCGGCCGTTACCCACGCCGGGGCAGCGGTTCATGGCCTCCTGCCAGCCTTCCTCTGACCGCAGATACTGAAACCAGAAAGGAAAAGTACGGCATTGCATGGGCCGCACCGGATAAATGCTGCAGCCGTTTTCAAAAAAAAGAAAACGGCAGGTCTCATCTTCCCTGACACTG
The DNA here is from genome assembly GCA_964456565.1 of uncultured Bacteriovoracaceae bacterium. Lineage (GTDB taxonomy): Bacteria > Desulfobacterota > Desulfomonilia > UBA1062 > UBA1062 > CAYWBU01. Next base: position 1,984 of record CAYWBU010000013.1, read on the forward strand.
TAACCGCCCTCATAGCGATACAGGCAGCGATCCAGCAGAATGTCCCTTTCAAGCTGCAAATAGTGCGATATGGCCAGGATCTCTTCTTCCTCAGCATGGATCAGTCCGGGTTCGCCGTTACAGCAACGGCCGCACTGCTGGCATTCAAACCGCAGACCGTTGTCGAAAAAATAGCTGCGATCTCTGAGTTCTTCAATAAGGGGATTTTCTGTGCTCATGCTCTACGCTGTAGCAGGTTATCGCTTATCTGGAAAGGGGCTGATCATTCAAAAAAAAGCTCCGGCCGTAAGACCGGAGCTTTTCTCTACTCTCCGGAGAGCTTGGCTCTCAGAACATTTGACAGGGAAAAGGTTACAACACTGCGCGGGGTGATGGTGATTTCCTCACCTGTCTGAGGATTGCGCCCTCTTCTTGACGCCTTGTGTCTCACTTTCCATTTACCGAAACCGGAAATACTGACGGGATTGTCCTTTTCAAGCTCTTCCTTGATGACCTCAATAAAGGTCTCTATCGCATCACTAGCCTCTTTTCTGGGAAGACCGGTATTCAGAATAATCTCATCAATAATGCCGCTCTTTGTCAAAGTTTCCATGCTTTCCCCCTTCTGTATAACTATACAGAATTATTAAATACACAGACTGGCATGTCAATACCCTAAACTAAAAAATACATGCTTACAGGAAGTTATGGCAACATATTATCCTTCTTGCTGTATTTATTGGATCTTACACAAACCGTTTTACGCTTTGGGATCGTTTTCAGCAAAAAAATTTATCTACTAGCTTGATTTCAGAAGAATTCTACAGCTTCTTTCAATCGTTTAACCGCCACTATTTCCATGGCAGAACTGATGGGGCTGTCACCATTGGCCTCCGGCAAAATCACCCGTTTGAAACCCATCCGCTCGGCTTCACGGATCCTCTGTGAAATCTGGGCCACCGGCCTGATTTCACCATTAAGACCCACCTCCCCGAAACAGACCGTGCCACGTCCCACCGGCCGATCCAGCGCACCTGAGGCAACCGCCAGCACCACCGCCAGATCCGCAGCCGGCTCATTGACCCGCATCCCTCCGGCAAGATTCAAGACCACATCCGAACCTGAAAGAAACACCCCCGCCCGTTTTTCCATCACGGCCAAAAGCACGGCCAGCCTGGAGAGATCGACACCCATGGCAATCCGCCGCGGCTGACTGAATCCGCTCTTGTTTACCAGGGCCTGAACCTCCACCAGCAGCGCCCGGCTTCCTTCAACAGCCGGCATGACTATCGAACCGGAATATTCCCCTCCCAGGCCGTGGATGAACATTCCCGAGGGATCGGACACTTCTGCCAGCCCGGTTTCAGCCATTTCAAAGACCCCGATCTCGCCGGCCGGTCCGAAACGGTTTTTTACGGCCCGCAAGACCCGGAAGGCCCCGGAATCGCGGCCCTCGAAATAGATCACGGTGTCAACCATATGCTCCAGCATCCGGGGTCCGGCTATCCAGCCGTCCTTGGTCACATGTCCGATTACAAACACGGGAATATTCAGCCGTTTGGCGATCTCCATCAGGATCCCGGCGGCATGGCGCACCTGGGAAACACTGCCGGGAGTGCCGTCCACCTCCAATGAATACACCGACTGGATCGAATCCACGATCACAAGATCAGGCCGCATCTCGACTGTTTGGGAATGAATGTTTTCGAGCACAACTTCGGGATATATCAGGATATCCGCCGAGGCTACGCCAAGGCGCTCACCGCGCATCCTTATCTGGCGGGCCGATTCCTCGCCGCTGACATACAGAACCCTGGAGCCGCCTTCCGCCAGGCAACGGGCCATCTGCAGCATCAGGGTGGATTTTCCGACCCCCGGATCCCCACCCACCAGCACCAGCGAACCATCAACAATGCCACCGCCGAGCACTCGGTCAAGCTCGCCGATCCCGGTTTTAAGACGCTTGATGTCGCAGATATCGATCTGGGCAAAAGGGGTTGGCTCAACCGTCACCGGCAAGGGGCCGCTTCTGGGCTTGACGGACGCCACCTGTTCCTCGCTCAGGGAGTTCCATTCCGAGCACTGCGGACAACGCCCCATCCACTGGAAACAGGTCGCCCCGCAGGCTGAGCAGCGATAGACCGTCTTAGCCTTGGCCATTACTGCTGCGTGACTCTGAGGACTTCCTCAATGGTTGTCTGTCCGTCCAGAACCTTGCGGGCTCCATCCTGACGCAGGGTATGCATCCCTTCCCTGACGGCCTGTTCCTTGATGACATTGGCGTCCGAGGTATTCAGGATCAGACTCTTGATGTTTTCGGTCATCATCAGGATCTCGTAGATCCCGGTCCGGCCCTTGTAACCGGTCCCGATACACTCGGGGCAACCCTGGCCGACATTGAGATGGCCGCGCTGATCAAGGATATTGCGCATTGAAAGCCCGACTTGGGCCAGGCTTTCGTTATCCGGGGTATATTCCTGCTCGCAGATGGGACAGATCTTGCGGACAAGTCGCTGGGCCACAATGGCATTGACCGATGATGTGACCAGGAAGGGTTCGATCCCCATATCGATCAGACGCGTGATGGCGCTGGATGAATCATTGGTATGCAGGGTTGAAAAAACAAGATGACCGGTCAGGGCCGCCTGGATGGCAATTTCGGCCGTCTCCAGATCACGAATTTCACCGACCATGATTACATCCGGGTCCTGCCTGACGATTGATCGCAGTCCCGATGCAAAAGTCAGCCCCACCTTGGTATTGACCGGAATCTGGCCGATGCCCTTGAGCTGGTACTCGATCGGATCTTCAATGGTCAGAATATTCTTATCCGGAGAGTTGATGCGGTTCAACATGGAATACAGGCTGGTGGTCTTACCCGAACCCGTCGGACCGGTCACCAGGACAATCCCGTGTTCCTGTTTGATTAGTTTAGCGATCAGGTTGAGATCATTCTCATAAAAACCAAGTTCCTCGAGTCCTATCAGGATGGAGGACTTGTCCAGAATACGCATGACCACCCGCTCGCCATGGACCGTCGGCACCGTAGAGATACGCAGGTCAACCGAATGATCGCCCAGTTTGATGGCGATCCGGCCGTCCTGGGGCAGCCTTTTCTCCGCAATATTCAGGGTGGCCATAACCTTGATACGCGAGACCACCGCCGACTGCACGCGCTTGGGCAGGGTCAGGACATCGTGCAGGATTCCATCTATCCGGTACCGAACCTTGACATCGGTCTGGTAGGGCTCCACATGGATATCCGAGGCCCTTTCGCGAAAGGCCTGCACCATAATGCGGTTGACCAGCTTGATGATCGGTGCCTCGGTCTCCATGAGGGTGATGTCCTGGATATTCTCCAGATCCCTAAGGATTTCGTCCTCTTCCTCCTCCAGGTCATCCATGATGTCGCTGGCGCTCTCGTCCTTGATTTCGTTCAGCCGGTTTATCAGTGAGATGATCTCCTGCTTGGGAGCCAGCACCCGCTGGATATCCTTCAGTTCCAGCATCCGGGAGATATCGAAAAGCGGTTCCTGCTCGGCCGGATCATTGACCGCCACAGTCATGGCGTCGTTTTCCCAGCGCACCGGCACCATGACATAGCGTCTGAGAAAGGCAACCGGCAGCCTGTCCAGCACGACCGGATCGATATCGGCATCGGCAATTACCGGGGCATATTCCAGGCCCCACTGCGCTGCCAGGGCCTCCATCAGCTCATGCTCAGTGATGACGCCCGCGGCGGTCAGGGCATCCTGCAGCCGCATGGATTTCTCCCGCTGCAGGGTTTTGGCCTTACCCAGAGAGATCTCGTCTACCAGATTTTTAGCAAGCAGGACCGCTTCAAGATTCGGAGTCTGCATCCACCTGGTCCTTTTCCTCTTTCTTGGATTTCTTCTCTTTTTTCTTCTTTTTCTTGTTATAGAGAGAATCAAGCTCTTCCTGGCGTTTCTTGATCTCACCATATTTCAGCTGGTAGAGCTCCTCGGTCTGGTGATCCGACTCGATAACCATCGGTGTCAGGAAGATATAGAGGTTGGTCTTTTCCTTGGTCTTGGCCCGTGACTTGAACATCCAGCCCAGTCCCGGAATCCGCCCCAGCCCGGGAACGCGGTATTCGCCATAGTTCATGTTTTCGCCGATCAGGCCGCCGATAACCATGGTGGTCCGGTCCTTGACGGTAACGGTCGTGTTCGCCGAACGTTTCAGGGTCGTGGGCGCATACTGGTCCTGGCCCTGACCGGAAACCAGCGTGGTGATCTCCTGGAAGATATCCATGCGCACACTGCCCTCCTGGTTGATCTGCGGCGTAATTTTGAGCGTCACACCCACATCCCGATAGTCATAGGTCCTGACGGTGCGGTTGATGTTGGTGGAATCGGTATCCTCCCGGGTGACATAGGGGACATTGGCACCCACCTTGATCTCGGCCTCTTTGTTATCCAGGGTGATGATCTGAGGGGTGGAAATGATATTGACGTCGGAATCCTGCTCCATGGCATTGATGAATGATGTCATGTTGGGAAAGGTCAGCTGGGTATCGCCGGAGCCGATTGTAATCTGCTCCCCTACGAACCCGAGCAGCGGACCACTGGGCAGACCGGCCAGGTCCGTGGCGAAATTGGCGCCGGTACGGGCAACCACTCCGCCGATGCGCTTGCCGCTGTCATAAACGAAGTCTTCAAAGGCGTTCCACTCCACGCCAACCTTGAAATCCTTGTCGGTCTTGACCTCCATGATCAGGGCCCGCACATAAACCTGCTTGCGGGGGATGTCCAGATATTTGATGGTCTCCACAAGACCGTTATAGGTGTCCGGATCAGCATAGATGATCAGTGAATTGGTTTCCTTGTCGGCGGCTATCTTGAAATTTTTATCACCACTGCTAGCCGCAGTCTTGGCCTTGGTGGCGGCTGCGTTATCGGCCACCGGGGTGGGCATGTCACTCAGAACCTTGGCCAGGTCCTCGGCATTGGCGTACTGCAGATAGTAGACCTGGATGCCTTCCTTACCGCTGGGCGTCGGAACATCCAGTCTTTCAACCAGATCAAGGATCTCTTCCATATCCTGGGCCGAGGCCATTACAATCAGCGAATTGGTCCGCTCATAGGGCATGATCTTGGCCGGGGCCTTGGCTGCCAGCTGGATGGTCCTGGTGGTCCGTTTAGCAGTTGTCGACCCGGCGTCGGCCGAAAGAATCTGGGAAAGCTTGCCGCTCAGATCGGTTGCCGAGGCATAGGACAGGGTTATGATCTGCACTTCCTGCGCAAAGCCCGGAACATCAATAACATTAAGGATATCCATGATTTTTTTGATATTGGAGAGGTTATCGGTCACAATCAGCACATTGCTTTGAGGATAGGCCAGAATCTGGGATGTCCCCTTGCTCATCAGCGGGGTCATCGGGGTCCGGATATCATTGGCCTCGGCATGCTTGAGCTGGATAATCTGGGTGACCATCTTATCCTGTTTTATGGTCGGGGCGGCAACCATGGTATCCAGGCTGTCGGTCACCGCCGAACTGCTCTTGACCACCTTGATCACATTCCCCATGGGAACCGTGCTGTATCCATTGACGTTCAGCACACTCAGAAAAACATTGTAGGCCTCATCGAGGGTCATCTTTCTGGGTGAGATAACCGTAACCTTGCCCTTGACCCGGTCGCCAATAATAAAATTGCGGCCGGTGACATCTGCCACAAACTTGATCAGGACCTTGATGTCGACCTCATCAAAATCCATTGTGACATACTGGGTTTCGTCCGCTTTCTTCTGCGGTTTAACGGGTTCCGCCGCAGGCTTTGCGTTTTTCTCAGCTGCAGCCGGCTTTTTTTCGGGCACGGCAGCAACGCTGGCCGGTGCCGATTTAATGGCCTTGGTGGGTTCGTTTTCATCAATTACCCTGGCCGCCCAGGCCGCAGATGACAGCAACATAACCAGCGCCAGCGCCACAGCAAACACCGGCAGGTTAGCCTTCACACCTCTTCTGAAACTATCCTTCGAACAAAGCATCAAATCCCGTATCTCCTCTCAGAACCTGCAGATCCTTGTCTTTTGAGGCCCATCTTATCACATCCGGATGCATTCGGGCCGCATCCCGCAGTTTTGTCACAGCCTGTTCCCGGTCACCCTTGAGGGCGTAGGCGCAGGCCATATTATACACCGGTTCAACATCATCGGCGGAGAGTTCACTGGCCCGCCTGAAATATCCCAGAGCCGCATCAAAATTGCCCTTACGGAGCAAAACTCCGCCCATATTATTCAAAAGCACGGCATCATCCTTAAAAAATCGCATGGCCTTGGTGTAAACCACCAATGCCTTATCATAATCATCTATACCATAATAAATGGTCCCTAATACCAGATAATTTTTCAACACTTCGGGCTGAAGCTCAATCAGTCTGGCATATATCTCTCCGGCGGCATTCATCTGCCCCGCCTCCTGCAGAAGCTGGGCCTCAGCCAGCAATACCTGCGGATCATCCTCGGATGAAGATTCCGCCGGTTTCCCCTCAACTGGTTGGGCTTTTTCCGGAACAACCGCGTTCTCGTCAGCAACGGGTGTTGTCTGCACTCCGGGAACAGATTTCATTGGGGTTTCAATCTCAGACACCCCGCCCTTTTCCTGATGCCTCTCACCATGATTGAGTCCCACCACCAGCCCGGCGGTACAAACCGAACTCAAAATCACGGCAATCCCAACCGCCAGCAGGGTGCGGTTTTTCTTGGGCGGCCGCATCTCCGGCAGATAGCTGTCGTTTTCGTTGCGGTCTTCCTGCAACCGCTGCAATGCGTCATAAATGGAACTCATGATTTACTCACCAGTCTGAAGACCTCCATGGTCTCAGGCCCCACTATTCCGTCACGCCTGAGACCGAAGGCTTCCTGAACCTTTTCAACTCCGCGGGCGGTCTCCACTCCGTAGTGGCCGTCCGGATCTTTTGCCAGGTAACCGAGATCCTTCAAAATTGACTGGATCCGGGCAACCTCTTCGCCGCTGTCATCAATGTCGAAAATCTCAGGATCGCTGTCCTTGGAATAGTTCATCACAATATTCCAGCGGTAATGGTGAGTGAAGTCCGACAGGGGAATCTCCACCACCGCCTTGCTGTCATCCGTAAGCCTGACATAGCCGTCAGCCACATTCAACACAAGGCAGTATCCGCCATCAATCATGGCCACAAAAGGCACATTGATAAGGCTCAGATATTCTGCCGCCGGATGCAGATTAAGGATTTCCGGGCCGCGCATGCCGCCGGGAATGGCAAAAAGCAGGGCCAGGGCTGCATCAAAATTGTCAATCACGTACTGGGTGATATCAACTTCCGGGGCATACTCAAGCACCGCATCATCCTGTGCAGCGGAACTTTCAGCGGCCGCATCAGAGATCCGTGTCCGCGATTCAGCCCCCACCGTTCTGCCGGCATCAAAAGAATCCCGGACAACGGGCCAGGCCCCGCCATAGTACAGCAGCCCCAGGGTCGCCACGACCAGAACCATCATGGCGGCGCTACGCAAAACGCCCCGGTCTTTCCTGAGAGACTCATCCGTATAATTACCCTTGATCTCCTCGATGGCCTGCCGGACAATCTTTTCATCAATCCGCTGCGTGCCCGCAAGATAAGCCAGCAGCAGCGACCGTTCGGCAACCGCATTGATCTTGCGCGGGTACCCCGAGGAATAGGTATGAATTTTTTTGAGCGCCCCCCGGCTGAATTTTATGGCACCGTGCGCCCCGCACACCGCCAGGCGGTGTTTGATATACTCCCCGGCGTCATCCAGTGACAAGGGGCCCATGTGATAGCGCAGCAGTATCCGGTCATTGATCTGCCTGAGGTTCGGGCTTGCAAGCATGGCTGCCAGCTCCGGCTGCCCCACCATCAGGATCTGCAGCAGCTTTTCTTTTTCGGTCTCAAGGTTGGACAGCATCCTGATCTGCTCGAGGACATCCGGCTCCAGGTTCTGACACTCATCGATTATCAGCACCGCATTCTCGCCCCGGCTGTTGACCTCCAGCAGGAAGGCATACAGGTCATCCAGCAGTTCTTTTTTCGATTCGGTCCGGGCATTCAGGCCGAATTCCTGATTGACGGTCTGCAAGAGTTCCTTGGCGGAAAGCGACGGATGCAGAATGAGGGCCGTGTGGGTTTCAGCCGGCAATGATTTCAGAAGCTGCCGACAGATAGTGGTTTTACCGGCCCCGACCTCGCCGGTTATCAGGACAAATCCTGAACGCTTCTCAATGCCATAGCGCAGATGCGACAGGGCCTCCTTGTGAACCGGAGAAAGAAACAGATATTTGGGGTCCGGTGTCAGGCTGAAAGGATTCTCCTGAAGTCCGAAAAATTTCTCAAACATCTTTATCCGCCCCTTAACCTACTGATTGCTCAGCAGCTCATCCAGCGGCACATCAATGGTCTGGGTCGCCCCCCGGCGTTCCAGTTCCACGCTCACGCTGGTTTCACTCTGCAGCTCCTGGTAGGCCTTGAAGGCCTCCTCGGGAGTCTTGATCTGAATACCGTTTACCGATTTCAAAACGTCCCCGGATCGCACCCCCAGATCATAGATCATGGAACCGCGGTTGACATTGCTGATCCTAAATCCGTAGGGCTCCCCGCCCTTGAAGTAGGGTGAAATTCGGGCCCGCCCGATATATTTATCCAGGTTTTGCATGATATTTCCCATGGCAGTATTCGGCAATGCCGCCATACCGGCTGCAACTCCGGATGACGATGGCTGCCTGGCTGAGATAACACCGGAAGACTGGGTTTCCTTGATTACCAGTTTCTGTTTCTGGCCGTTGACATCCAGGATCACTTCATTGCGGTAGATCGCCAGGATATCGGCGCCCTTGATACGATCCCCGATCCGGTAGATTTTCTGCTTGCCGCCCTCTTCAATAATTGCCCGTGCAATCTCCTCGGGACCGGCGATGGTGCCCTTCAGGACAACTCCCATATCAGCAATCTTCTGGGCCTCAATCTTGGCGTTCTCTTTTGTGCTGGATGCCACAGGCTTTTTATCAACATTGAAGAGATCACGTTCCTTGATGATATCATAATAAGCAATACTGCGCTGTTTGACCGGTTTAATCTTAACCGAGGTATTGACGGGTTTGGGTGGATCATAGAGCACGTAGCCGATAATACTGGTTACCATACCAGCGGATATCCACAGAACAGCGGTTGCCAGAATCAAATCAGTAAGCCATTTAAAACGCTTCAGCATATTCCCTCTCAAACATTGTCGAACCCATGAAACTGCATATTGAAGCTGCCTCTGCCGCTGGTCAGCGATCTCAATTTTGTCGAATATCCGAAAGTCAGCGAAAGCGGCACAAAGGCCTTGACCGAATGCAGCTTGCCCCTGGCCTCGACAGCCTCAATCGCTGCCCGACGGGAACTCAGGTCCCCCACAACATCTCCGACATTTTCCTCCGGCAGCGTAACATCAAGCTCCATGACAGGTTCAAGCTGAGTTACGCCTGCATTGGCTACCGCTTTATGCAGCGCCATCTGGGACGCAATCTTCGTGCCCTGCAATGTCACGGAATCCGCTGTTTCAACCTTTGTCACCCTAACCTCAATATCAACAATTTCATGTCCGTATACAGGATCAGCCAGACAGGCCTCATGAAGTCCGGCCAGAATATATTCTTTTATCTCATCATCCACAGCGGGCCCTATATTGAATCGGCTGCCGCTCCCCCTTGGAGCACCGGCCACCTCCAGTACAACAGCCCCGTAATGATGCACCTCACCAATAGTTTTGTCGAATACCATATCACATCCGGATCGGCTTTGAACAGTAGTTCGGTAAAGCACCTGCGGTCGCCCGACATTCAGATCCACCCCAAAATCCTTGCGCAGGCGCTCGATGGCAACCTCAAGATGCAGCTCACCCATCCCCTGCAGTATAATCTGACCGGTATCCTGATCCTCATCAATCTTCAGAGTGGGATCCTCCTCCGTTATCTTGGGGACAACCTGCTCAAACCTACGGGCTGCATCGGCACTTACCGGTTCCACCGCAATCGAAATCACCGGCTGCTGATAATCTATCGGCTCCAGCACAATCGCAGCGCCATCAGTGGTAAGCGTATCTCCGGTCACCGCCTTCTTCAGTCCGATAACCGCAACGATATCTCCGGCTTCAGCCTCTTCTATCCGCTGACGGCTGTGGGCATGCATCTGAAACAATCTCGAGACCCGTTCCTTTTCATCCCGAACAGGGTTATAGATTTCCTGCCCCACCTCCAGCTTTCCGGAATATATCCTCAAATAAACCAGCCGGCGCCCCTCATCCACATATACCTTGAAGACATAAGCCACCAGAGGACCTTTTTTGTCGTGACCCACGGCCACATCACAGTTATTTTTCAGATCATGGGCGGGAACTGCCGGTGCCTCAGGCGGTGACGGCAGATAATCGATCACAGCATCTATAAGGGGCTGGATACCTTTATTTTTAAGGGCCGATCCGCACAGGACCGGCACAATTCGATTTTCAAGCGTGGCCCTGCGGACCGCGGCTTTCAAAACATCCGGACCGATGCTTTCGCCCGCAAGATAGGCCTCCATGATAGTGTCATCAAAATCCGCCAGTGTTTCACAGAGTTTCTCCATATAAATGGCGGACTCAGCTTCCATCTGCTGCGAAAAATCAGCAACCGTAAAACTACTGCCATCTTCCGTATCCCACAGGTAGGTCTTGCGGGCCAAGAGATCCGCCACGCCCGTCAGCCGATCATCTTCAAAGACCGGCAGCTGCAGCGGCAGCGGTGTCACTTCCAGCCGTTTTTTCATCTGATCCAGCACGGCATTGAAATCGGCCCCAACCCGATCCAGCTTGTTAATGAATCCCAGCATGGGAATGTTATATTTACGGGCCTGGCGGCAGACGGTCTCGGTCTGAGCCTCGACCCCGCCCACACCACACATGATCATGACCGCCCCATCCAGCACCCGCAGGCTGCGCTCCACCTCGATCGTGAAATCGACATGTCCGGGCGTATCAATGATATGAATATCACAATCACGCCAGCGGCAGGTTGTCACGGCAGATGTTATGGTGATTCCGCGTTCCTGCTCCTGGGACATCCAGTCCATGGTTGCCTGGCCGTTATGCACTTCCCCCATCTTATGGATTTTCCCGGTATAATAGAGCACGCGTTCGGTAACAGTTGTCTTCCCGGCATCAATGTGCGCGATAAACCCGATATTTCTGACAAAATCCTGTCTTTCTTCCGCCATACCAAACCCTTTTCTTCCCAATCGCCATCCGGCCCAACACTGCAGAATTTTTATTATTATACCATATGGCATATCATTCTGCATTTATAAATTTAGTAAAATCAAGATCTTTCACAGATGCACCCGCAAAAAAATCCCTGCCTTTAACCGGCAGAAACAATTAATGCCATGGCGATCTCGGCGCTTGTATGCTATTGGATTCCATGAATAAAATCAGGAGTACACTTTAAATGGAATACAGAATCGCCGTAATCGGCCTCGGCTATGTCGGACTGCCCCTGGCAGTCGCCTTCGGAGAAAAATATCCCACCACCGGTTTCGATGTAAACTCTGCCCGCATCACCGAACTGCAGAAGTTTGAAGACCGCACCCTGGAAGCCAGTCCCGAGGAAATCAGGGCGGCCGACAATCTTGTTTTTTCCGATTGCCCGGATGACATCCGGCAGGCCAATATCTACATCATTACGGTACCGACCCCTATTGACAGCCATAACCGGCCGGATCTGGGCTGCCTGCTGGCAGCATCGAAGACCGTCGGTGCCGTCCTGACAGAGGGTGACATCGTCATCTATGAATCAACCGTCTACCCCGGCGCCACCGAGGAGGACTGTGTTCCGGTCCTGGAACAGACCTCCGGCCTGAAATTCAACCGCGATTTTTATTGCGGTTACAGCCCCGAGCGCATCAACCCCGGCGACAAACAGCATCGCCTCAAAAATATCCGCAAGGTCACCTCGGGCTCAACCCCGGCCACGTCCGAGACGGTTGACCGTTTATACGCCTCTATCATTGAGGCCGGGACCCATAAGGCCCCCTCAATCAGGGTTGCCGAAGCGGCCAAGGTCATCGAAAATTCCCAGCGCGATATCAATATCGCCTTCATCAACGAACTGGCCATGATCTTCGCCCGCATGGGACTCAATACCAGAGATGTTCTGGAGGCCGCCGGAACAAAGTGGAACTTCCTGCCCTTCAGCCCGGGACTGGTCGGCGGGCACTGCATCGGGGTAGATCCCTATTACCTGACATACAAGGCCGAGAGCCTCGGTTATCTGCCCCAGATAATCACGGCCGGAAGAAGGATCAACGACGGCATGGGCCGCTATGTGGCCACCCAGCTGATCAAGATGCTCATCAAAAAGGCCCACCGCATCACCGATGTCAACATCCTGCTGCTGGGCTTCACCTTCAAGGAAAACTGCCCGGACATCCGCAACACCCGCGTGATCGACATCGTAAATCAGCTTGAAGATTTCGGCACCGGGGTTGATATCTACGACCCGCATGCCGATGCCGCCGAGGTATCCCATGAATATGGTCTGCAGATCATCACCGACCCCAAGGATCTCAAGACCGCTTACGAGGGAATCATCATGGCGGTTGCCCACGATGACTTCAAGGATCTTGATATAGACAGTCTGCGGACCAAAAACTCGGTTGTCTATGACGTAAAAGGGATCATCGCCACCGCGGATGCCTGGCTGTAGCCATGAGTCACCGGCAGCCGGCAATAAATGATTGGCGATTCATTTTAATTGAAAAGGCTGCGGATTTTCTGTATCCTGCACTACTCAATAAGTAAGCTACAATAAAATGAGAGGAAAAATTTATGCTAAAAGTCGGTTTTATCGGTTGGCGCGGAATGGTCGGTTCGGTCCTGATGGACAGAATGATCAAGGAAAAAGATTTCAGCGGGTTTGACGCAATCTTCTTTTCGACATCCCAGGTCGGCCAGACAGGACCGGATGTGGGCATGAACATTCCGCCGCTGCAGGATGCCTATGACATTGAGGCCCTGGCCAATACCGATATCATCGTTACCTGCCAGGGCGGCGACTACACCAAGGATGTCTACCCCCGGCTGAGAAAGTCCGGCTGGCAGGGTTACTGGATTGACGCTGCTTCGACCCTCAGGATGGATAAAGATTCCATCATTGTGCTTGATCCGGTCAACCGTGACGTAATCGACCGGGCGCTCCAGTCCGGCGTCAAAAATTTTGTCGGCGGCAACTGCACGGTCAGCCTGATGCTCATGGCCATCGGAGGTCTGTTTGAAAAAGGCTGGATCGAATGGGTGACCTCCATGACCTACCAGGCGGCCTCCGGGGCCGGGGCCCGCAACATGCGCGAGCTGGTGGAACAGATGGGCGCCATTGCCGGCGGTGCCTCCGACCTGCTTGAAAATACCGCATCATCGGCCCTGGATCTTGATCGGCGCGTGATCGAAACCATGCGTGCGGACAGTTTTCCCAGTGCAAACTTCGGCGCCCCGCTGGCCGGTAGCGTCATTCCCTGGATCGACAGCCAGGTTGAAAACGGCCAGACCCGCGAGGAATGGAAGGGCTTTGCAGAGACCAACAAGATTCTGATGAATGCCAAACCCCTTCCCATTGACGGCATCTGTGTACGTATCGGGTCCATGCGCTGTCACAGCCAGGCCCTGACCATCAAGCTCACCGAAGATATCCCGGTTGCCGAGATCGAGAAGACCATCGCCGCCGCCAATGACTGGGTCAAGGTCATTCCCAACAACAAGGAAGATTCATTGAAGGAGCTGACACCAGCCGCGGTCACCGGAACATTGACGGTCCCGGTGGGGCGTATCCATAAGATGAATCTCGGCCCTGAATACCTGACCCTGTTCACGGTGGGCGATCAGCTGCTCTGGGGAGCCGCCGAACCCATCCGCCGGATGTTCAGGATTGCCCTCGCTTTCGCACAATAAAACTGACCGGACTGGCGCGCCACCGCCGCCAGTCCGGTTCCCAATTCCTGCATTGGTCGGACCATTTTAAGATGGCCTGCCCGGCCCAGTTATGATAAATATCTTTCAATTATTTTTGCAGGAGGAGTAAATGAAAGAAGCTACCATCAAATTCATTATCACTGCCGGCATTCTGCTGTTTCCGCTGTACTGTTTCGCCGCACCAGCGCCGCCGGTAGCCTATTCCGATGCCTGGATCATCGACCCCGCCATCCCCGACTATGACCCCTTGTGGCAGGATATCAGATCCGGATGGGACAAACACTGGGACGGCAAAAACCTTGATGAACTCATCGTCAAGGCCGAACAGCTGCAAGTCAGATATCCCGACAAGGTCGATCCCTGCCTCTGGCTGGCACGACTGCACCTGGCAAAAAAGAACTACAAGGATTGCGAAAAATATGCCGTCAAGGCTCATTCCATCGACCAAAACAACCTGACGGCCTTCAAGATCATGATCTGCGCCCTGCCCTTCATCGGCGGCGGAGATTATCTGATGGACAACTACGGCGACTGGGCAAAGGCCGTCAGACCGCTGCCCACCGGCCGGATGATCCCGGATATGCCGCAGTATCCCCAGTGGCAGGACACCTTGAAACTCTGGGATGCCAAGGCCGACATCAACAAGGGCATGGCCGCGGTCAAACTCTTTGAACAAATGGCCGACAGCAACCCCAAGGATGCCAAGGCCCAGGCCTGGGCCTGCCGGGCCAACTATGAGATCGGGGCCTACTTCACCTCAATCAAGGAACATGATTCCAAGGCCATGGCCTATTATGAGCGCGGCATGCAGTATGGCGACAAGGCCCTGGCCCTTGAGCCCAACATGATCGCGGCCGTCTACTGGCGGGCACTCAACCTCTCGCGCTCCATCCAGTACAAGAGCACCTTCCAGCAGGCCAAACACCTGACCAGCCTCGTCAGGGACCTGCGTTTCTGCCTGTACGAAAACACAATCTACAACTCCTTCGGCCCCTTCCTGTCCCTGGCCACAATGATCACCAACGGTGGCTGGGTGGCCGAAAAGGGGATGGCCATGATCGGATTCAAGATCGAATATGCCATCAACGGCCTGGAACTGGTTGAGATCCTCTATCCCGACAGGCTCTACGCCCTCTATGGCAAGGCCGATATCCTGGCATACAGGGGTAACGATGATGACGCCGAAGACCTGCTTGAAAAGGTGATCGACACCGATCCCAATTTGAGCACCGTCTTGGAGCTTGAAAATATCAGCTGCATCAACTTTTCAAAGATGCTGCTGGCAGATCTCGAGAAAAAATAATGATTTTCTGAGGGCGGCCATCCCGCCCTCTTCTTTAAAACCAGACCAGGGCCAAGAAAACAATCGTGGTGGCAATCAGCGTTAAGACATCCTGCAGATCGGCCCGGATAACCTTATACCGGCCCCGTTTTATTCCCGGTTCATAGCCCCGCAGGGTCAGCGCCACCGCCAGGTCATCGGCCCGCCTGAAGACCCCGTGCAGCAGCGGGACGATCACCGGCACCAGAGATCTGATCTTTTTGAGGACGCTGCCGGTTTCGATATCCACTCCCCGGGCCTTCTGGGCCTTGATTATGCGATCGGTCTCATCGAACAGGATCGGGATGAACCGGATCGCCAGCATGACCATCAGGGCAATCTCATCCACCGGGACCTTCACCAGCTTGAGCGGTGCCAGATACCACTCCAGGGCCCAGACCATATCCAGCGGGGATGTCGTCAGCGTCATCAGGGTAGAGATCCAGATCGCAAAAATCAGCTGGAACGCCACCTGCAATCCCTGCTGAATCCCCTGAACCGAGGCATACGGCAGCCAACTGACCGCATCGCCGGGTGTCATGAAAAAATGCAAGACTGCAGTAAAGCCAAACAGCCAGATAAAGGGCGTCAGTCCTTTTATCAGCAGGCGAAAAGAGACCTGCCCGCACCTAGTCGCCGCAACCATGAAGACAAAAAAACCCGCCATGGCCGGCAGCGTATCCACCTGGAAGGCAACCCCGATTCCCAAGGCCATCAGAAAAAGCTTGACCCGTGGATCCAGCCGATGAACATATGAATCAATAGGCAGATATCGCCCTAGGGTCATCTTCATGGTTTCAACCGTTTACAGCTCTTTGATGATATTTTCCACCAGGTCGACGGCATTCATGGCCGCGCCGCGCCTGACGTTATCAGCGGCAATCCAGAGATCCAGGCGATTAGAGCAGTCGAGCCCACTGCGAATGCGGCCGACAAGACAGGCATCCTGGCCGGCGGCAAAAACCGGCATGGGATAGATAGCGTGCCGGGCCGAATCTTCGATCCTGACCCCCGGGGCACCCCGCAAGGCTGCCGTGGCCATTTCAACAACAGCGGGATCATCGTTGGCAACATCCAGCGCAAGACTGATGCCGTGACCATAGAATACCGGCACACAGGCCGCAGTAAAATCAACTATAAGGTCATCATTGCCAAGCATGCGTCTGATTTCGCGGGCGGTATTCTGTTCATAATCGGTGGCGCTGCTGTCATCGGCCAGGCCGCGCTGCGGCAACACATTGAAGGCTATCTGGTGATTAAAAACCTTGATGGCCGGGTCCTGGAAGGTCAGGAGCTGCTTGACCTGCTGTTCCAGTTCCCGGACTCCGGCGTTGCCTCTGACAGAAACCGGTTCCAGGCTGCAGGCCGTAACCCTTGTGATCTCAAATTCAGCGGCCAAGGCATTGAGCACCAGGCTGACCATGGTGGCAGCGGCTCCCGGGCAGGCCAGCAGTTTTCTGCCGGCGGCCGCGGCCGGATTCAGTTCAGGAACCACCAGCGGAACCTCGGGGTCAAGCCGGAACCTTTCTGACAGATCAATCATTATGCCGCCCGCATCCAAGATTCCGGACATACAGGTCTCGGCCACATACGGGCCGGCCGCCACTATCCAGATATCGGCATCCCGGTAGTCAACATCATCCAGCGTCCTGAGAGCCACGTCCCGCCCGCAGAAATCCAGTCCTTCACCGATGGAGCGCGGACTGGCAATCAGCAGCGGCTCGGGCAACTTCCAGGCACGTTCCTCAAGCAGTTTGACAACTTCCCGGCCGACCACTCCGGTGGCCCCGACAATTGCCAACCTGATATCTTTTTTCATCTTCTAGCCCATCGCCTTCAGGATATTTTCGGTCATGGCTTCGGTACCCACGACCTCCCGGGCTCCGATAGTGAGATCCTGGGTCCTGAGTCCGTCTGCCAGGACTGCTTCCACCGCGGCCTCGATCCTGTCGGCGGCCGAACCCATATCGAAGGAATACCTGAGCATCATGGCGGCCGACATTATGGTACCGATGGGGTTGGCCTTATCCTGCCCGGCAATATCCGGGGCTGAACCGTGCACCGGCTCATACAGACCGGGACCCTCACCCAGGCTGGCCGAAGGCAGCATCCCCAGCGAACCGGTGATCATGGCCGCCGCATCACTCAAAATATCGCCGAAAAGGTTCTGGGTGACGATCACGTCAAACTGTCCGGGCTGTCTGATCAGCTGCATGGCACAGTTGTCCACATACATATGGCTCAGATCCACGTCTGCATAATCCCGGGCCACATCTTCCACCACCTCGCGCCACAGCTGCGAACTCTGCAGTACATTGGCCTTGTCCACACTGGTGAGCCGGCCGCCGCGTTTTCCGGCGGCATCGAAAGCCACCCGGGCCACACGCTCAACCTCCGGGGTCGTGTAGACAAGGGTGTTGTAGCCCTTCTTGGTCCCGTCCGGCAGAACATCCACCCCGGCGGGTTTGCCGAAATAGATTCCCCCGATCAGTTCCCGCACGATCAGCAGATCCACGCCGCGCAGGACCTCGGCCTTCAGGCTTGAAGCATCGATCAGGGCATCGAAGATCTTCGCCGGCCGCAGGTTGGCAAAGACCTTCATATGCGACCGGATACCCAGCAGACCGGCTTCAGGCCTTTTATCACTGGCAAGATTGTCCCATTTGTAACCGCCGACCGCACCCAGCAGCACGGCATCGGCCTCATCAACTTTTTTGCGGGTTTCCGCCGGGAACGGATCCCCGGTCTCATCATAGGCCCCGCCGCCCAGCAGACCGTATTCCATTTCCATTTCCGGCGCCGCAGCCTTGAGCACTTCGACCGCGGCCGCGGTAACCTCTTTTCCGATTCCGTCTCCCGGAAGTACCAGTATCTTCATATCATATTCTCCGATTGGCTTTTAAATATCAGAAGATCATAGGTGCACATCACTGCGCACCCATGATCGCGGTTATTCCTAGGCTCTCGCCTTTTTACCCTTGAGAAATTCCATGCGGTTCATGGCATTGACCAGGGCCTTGGCCGAGGCCACCAGGATATCGGGGTCCGACCCCTGTCCCACGGCCACCATCTCGCGATCCTTCAGTTCAACCGACACCTCACCCTGGGCATCGGTACCACCGGTGATGGAACTGACGGCGAAACGGTTCAGCTCGGCGTCAAACCCGGTCATATTGATAATACACTTGAACAGGGCATCCACCGGACCGTTACCAAAGGCGGCCTCCAACAGGGTTTCATCATCGATCTCCAGCTGTACGGTCGCGGTCGGCACCGCCACCGTGCCCGAAGAGACATTGATGTTCTTCAGCTTATATTTATCCGGCACACGGTAGATCTCTTCAAGGACAATGGCCGAGATGTCAGCATCATAGATCTCCTTCTTGCGGTCTGAAATCTCCTTGAAGCGATTGAAGACCTTGAGCAGTTCCTCATCGGAAAGATGATAACCCATGCTCTCCAGGCGTTTGCTCAAGGCATGTTTGCCGGAATGTTTGCCCAGCACCAGATGGGATTTTCCGATGCCCACCGATTCCGGCGTCATGATTTCATAGGTGGAACGCTCTTTCAGGAACCCGTCCTGATGAATGCCCGACTCGTGGGCAAAGGCGTTCGATCCCACAATCGCCTTGTTGGGCTGCACATTGATGCCGGTGATATGCGAAACCAGCCGGCTGGTGGGAAAGATCTGGGTTGAGTCAATCCCGGTGTAGTAAGGATAGACATCATTCCTGACATTCAGGGCCATAACCACCTCTTCCAGCGAGGTGTTGCCGGCCCGCTCACCGATGCCGTTGATGGTGCATTCCACCTGCCGGGCGCCGGCCCCGACCGCGGCAATGGAGTTGGCAACCGCCAGACCGAGATCGTTATGGCAGTGCACCGACATGGTTACACCATCAATGTTCTTGATGTTTTCCTTGAGATAGGTCATCAGCTGGGCATATTCCAGCGGTGTGGTATAGCCCACCGTGTCGGGGATATTGATGGTGTCGGCCCCGGCGGCGATGGCGGTCGCAAAGACCTCCACCAGAAAATCCCAGTCCGAACGGGTCGCATCCTCGGCCGAAAACTCCACGCTGGGAGACAGTCCCTTGCAGATCTTCACGGCATTTTCAACTGCGGCCAGGACCTCTTCCTTGCTCTTGCGCAGCTTATATTTCATGTGGATGTCCGAGGTGGCGATAAAGGTGTGCAGTCCGGGCTTCTTGGCATCCTTGACCGCATCCCAGGCCCGGCTGATATCATTTTCCGTGGCGCGGCACAGCCCGACCACAATCGGACGGGAAAGTTCGCGCGCAACCGCCTGGACAGCCTCAAAGTCACCCGGAGACGAGATCGGGAACCCCGCCTCAATCTTGTCAACCCCCAGGATTTCCAGCTGTTTGGCCACCAGTACTTTTTCATGCACATCCATGCTGGCGCCGGGCGACTGTTCTCCATCCCTCAGGGTTGTATCAAATATTATGATTTTCTCCTGTGACTTTTTCATCTTCCTTTCCTTTCGCTTCTTTTGCATGCATTCTGGCATAACTAATCAGATTCCACAGCGCCCCGCCAACCACAAAAGACATGATCAGCACAAAGAACATGACTTCCGGGGCCGAGGCCACAACCACCAGCACCAGCAGACCGGCCACCAGCAGCTGAAAGGGGTGGGTCTTTATGTAATCTATATGTTTGAAACTTGGATACCTGATGTTGCTGACCATCAGATAGGACAAAAGATAGGTCCCGATCAGCACCGGCAGGGCCGAGATATCGCCGACCACCTTGCCCAGAAAAACCAGACTGACGATCGAAAGCGCCGCCATCGGGATCGGCAGCCCGGTGAAGGTGTCCATCTTGCCGGAAGTGTCACTGTTGAAACGGGCCAGACGCAGGGCGCCGCAGGCCACATACAGACAGCAGGCCAGAAAACCGAAACGATCGAAGGCCTGCAGCTTCCAGAGGTAAAGCAGCACCGCCGGGGAAACCCCGAAGGCAGTCAGGTCCGACAGCGAATCATATTCCTTGCCGAAGGCCGAAGTTGAATTGGTGGCCCGGGCAATCCGGCCGTCCATACCGTCGATCAGGCCTGACATGACTATCAGGATTGCCGCCACATAGTAATTTCCCTCGAGCGAGAAATATATGGCATAAAATCCGGCAAAAAGGCTCATGGTTGTGACAAAATTAGGCAGAAACGGCACGGTGCGACGCACCCGGTCTTTCCTGGCTCGTGAACGTTTCATGCGACCCTCCCGCGAATATCTGTGGGCAAAGAATTCAGCGCCCTCATCCTTGTCTTGGAGAGCAAGAAAGAGAGCGCCGCTGTACCCGCAATGAAGGAATATCCCTCTTTGCGTATGAACATCAGTTTTCCTTTTTATTCACCTTTCTGTCGCTGGCAATCCAGGGCATCATGGAACGGAGTCTTTCACCGACCTCTTCGATCTGATGTTTCTCGCCCTTTCTTGTCAGTGCATTAAAGGTCGGCCTTCCGGCCTTGTTCTCGAGGATCCATTCACCGGCAAACTCCCCGTCCTGGATCATCCGCAACACCTCTCGCATGCGATCCTTGACATCTTCATCCACCAGGAACGGCCCGCGGGTGATGTCACCGTACTGCGCCGTGTTGCTGATGGAGTAGCGCATGTTGGCAATGCCGCCTTCATAGATCAGGTCCACAATCAGTTTGATTTCATGCAGACACTCGAAGTAGGCCATCTCCGGGGCATAACCCGCTTCCACCAGGGTTTCGAAGCCGGCCGTGATCAGGGCCGTCAAACCGCCGCACAGCACCGCCTGCTCACCGAACAGATCCGTCTCGGTCTCTTCGGCAAAGGTGGTTTCCAGGATACCGGCCTTGCCGCCGCCATTGGCGCAGGCATAGGAGAGCGCCAGTTCGCGGGCATCACCGGTGGCATCCTTTTCCACGGCGATCAGGTGCGGGACACCGCGGCCCTGGGAATATTCATATCTGACCATGTGACCCGGAGATTTCGGGGCCACCATGAAGCAGTTCACACCGTCCGGGGGAACAATCTGTCCGAAATGGACATTGAACCCGTGGGCAAAGGCCAGCGATTTACCCTTATCAAGATAGGGGGCGATATCTTTTTTGTAGACATCGGCCTGCAGCTCGTCCGGCAGCAGAATCATGATCACATCGGCCCACTGGGCGGCATCCGCGGTGGTCATCACCTTGAGACCGGCAGCTTCGGCCTTGGCCTTGGAAAGGCTGCCTTCGCGCAGACCGACCGCAACTTCAACCCCTGATTCCTTAAGGTTATTGGAGTGGGCAAAACCCTGTGAACCATAACCCATTACAGCCACCTTCTTCGATTTGATCAAAGAAAGATCGGCATCCTTGTCATAATAAACCTTCATCATGAGATTTTCTTCCTCCCTTGCATTTCTCTTTCCATTACGATTGTTCCGGTACGGACAAAATCACAGATCCCCAAAGCATCCAGCAGCTCCAGAAAACCCTCGACCTTCTCCTTGTCACCACTTAGTTCAAGTGTGTAGGTTTTTGCGGAAATATCAACAACCTTGGCCCTGAAGATATCGGCTATCCGCAGCACCTCGGCCCTGTTCTCCTCTTTGGCCTGCACCTTTACCATCACCAGTTCGCGCTCAACAAAATCCTTGTCAAGATAATCGACAACCTTGATAACATTGATCAGCTTGTTGAGCTGTTTTTTTATCTGCTCCAGCACCTGTTCATCGCCCCGGGTTGTTATGACCATCTTGGATCGGCGGGGATCGTAGGTCGGCGCCACAGATAATGATTCAATATTAAACCCTCGACCGGAAAAAAGTCCCACAACCCGTGAGAGGACACCGGCTTCGTTGTCAACAAGAACGGAAATAACCTTTCTCATCTAAGATACCTCATACCAACAGCATGTTATTGATCGGGGCCCCGGCCGGAACCATGGGATAAACATCCTCTTCCGGCTCCACCACAAAATCCACAATTACCGGACCGTCAATCTCAAGGGCCTTGCGGATGGCGCCTTCCACTTCATCAGGACTGGTCACCCGCATCCCTGCCGCACCATAGGCCTCGGCCAGCTTAACAAAATCAGGACCGGTATTCAGGGTCGTATGCGAATAGCGCTTGTTGTAAAACAGCGACTGCCACTGCCTGACCATCCCCAGATAGCCGTTGTTCAGGATCATGATCTTGACCGGCAGCCGGTACTGCACAGCCGTTGCCAGCTCCTGGATATTCATCTGGATTGATCCGTCACCGGCTATATCAATAACCGTCCGGTCCGGATAGGCCACCTGGGCCCCGATCACGGCCGGAAAACCATAGCCCATGGTTCCCAGTCCGCCTGAGGTCAACAGCAGCCGGGGCTGATTGAACCTGTAAAACTGGGCGGTCCACATCTGATTCTGCCCCACTTCGGTTGCAATTATGGTATTTTCGGGCGTCAGTTTGTCGATCATCTCGATCACATACTGGGGTTTGATCTTATCCTTACCCTGCGAATACCTGAGTGGCTGGTCCACCTTCCACTTTGCAATCCCGTCCTGCCATTCACACAGGTTCTCCCGTAGCTCGGCAAGATCTTTTTCCTTCTCGGCCAGGATTGAATTCATCTTTTTCAGGACCATCTTACAGTCACCAACAACCGGCAGGTCCACCTTGACATTCTTGCTGATGGAGGTCGGATCGATATCGATATGGATAATCTTGGCCTTGGGGGCAAATTCATCAATCTTGCCCGTGACGCGGTCATCGAAACGTGACCCGATGGCGATCAGGCAGTCACAGTCGGTCACCGCCATATTGGCACTGTAGGTGCCGTGCATCCCCAGCATCCCCAGCCAAAGGGGATCACTGGCCGGGAAAACGCCCATGCCCATCAGGGTGGCCGTAACCGGGATACCCACATTTCTGGCGAAGTCCGCCAGTTCAGCTGCGGCATCGGCATGTACAACACCTCCGCCGGCATAGATGACCGGTTTCCTGCTCTTGAGCACCAGCTCCACAATCCGCCGGATCTGACCCAGATGTCCCTTATAGGTCGGACAGTAACTGTCAAGGTCCACGGCCTTGGGATAGTTGAATCTGACAAATGAATTCATCACATCCTTGGGTAGATCAACCACCACCG
>CAYWBU010000014.1:0-23942 GCA_964456565.1 uncultured Bacteriovoracaceae bacterium
GTATTCACCGCACCCGAAGGCGCCGCATAATAGTCCAGGAAAAAGATCACGTCCGGAGAGTTCAGCTGCCCGGCCCGCGTCAACAGTTCGGAGGGTTCCAGCCCGCCGCCGGCATCAAAAAACTCCAACCTGAACTTTCCGCCCGACTCGGCGGCAATTTGGGCAATCCTGACCCGGTTAAGCCTGCCAGTGATGGTACTACCGTTCACCACCCAAATCTTTTCCGTCTCGGGCAGCACCTTCATGATCAGTTCCAGATTGCCTTTAAAATCAGAGCTCGCCATTATGCCAGTTGTTGATGCATCCAGTCCGCCCGGTTCTTCAACCCCGGCGAAGATCAGCGGTACATCGGGAAAGATTGTGGGACGGGCCCGACGCATAAGGTTGTAGGCGCTCTGATCGGAAACCAGCAGCAGATCAAAATGGCTGCCGGCATATTTGCGCACCCATAGAGCCAGGATCTCATCACCCAGGCCGCCTTCCAACTCACGGTCAAAACGTTTGGCGTCGAGATATTCAACTCTGAGATCCAATTCATCACCGATGGCTGCTGTCAGGGTTTCATTTATGCCGGCAAAAATCTGATCAGACCAGGTATATCCCGGATGATAGGAGTTAATATACAGCACATTGAATGGTCCGGTCGGGACCCGCCTGCCCCCCGGATTGTCTTCCCGGGCGGCAACCGCTGCCGATTGCACGACAATCAACACAACTATCAACAGTATCCTTAACAGACCGCAGGCTCTAATACAGTTCAGGATTGGAGAAATCAACCTGCAGCCAAAGTATTCAAGCAAATTTACCATCTAAACTCCTAGCATAAAATATATCGCTAGTATCAGGCATTGCAAGAAACCTATCCTACAAATCCAATCGGATTTCGACCTGCGGCGACCTGCAATTATGCATTTGACGAAAAGGGGTAATCTGACTATGCATACGCTCATGGCCAGAGATGACGATGCCGTAACAGTATACACTTCCGAACAGGGCCGGATTTATTCAAAAGGCAAATCTGGCGCCCCGGAACAGACAAAAATCCCGCAAGACGGGATCGTGCGCGTCAGCCGTTCCACCAAGGGCCGCAAGGGCAAGGGGGTCACCATCATCACCGGCCTGCCCCTAGACGCCACCGCCCGCATCGCCAAACAGCTCAAGCAGAAATGCGGCTCCGGCGGCACAATCAGGAACGGAGTAATCGAGATCCAGGGTGATCACCGCACTGCAGTCATGGATGAGCTCAGAAAACAGGGTTTCACCGTCAAACTGGCGGGCGGCTGATGCAGATCCTGGTGGATGCCGACGCCCTGCCCGGAGCAGTCCGGGACCTGCTCTTGCGGGCCGCCGAGCGTGAGCAGGTCCCGCTGATCATGGTGGCCAACCAGCCGTTGCGCATCCCGCCATCCCAATATATCAAGAGCCTGACGGTTGCGGCCGGACCGGACGTGGCCGATGACCGGATCGTCGAGCTGGTCACCCCCGGCGACCTGGTAATCACGGCCGACATACCGCTGGCCGACCGGGTAGTCAGCAAGGGCGCTTTGGCGCTGAACCCGCGCGGCGAAGTCTACAGCGACACCAACATCAAAGATCGGCTCGCCATGCGCAACCTGATGGACGAACTGCGCAGCGGGGGCGTCATCAGCGGCGGCCCGGCACCCTTCACCAAAAAAGAACGCCAGCAATTTGCAAACCAGCTCAACAATATCCTGTGTCAAACCAGAAAAAATCGAGGCTAAAATGGAAGGCAGAAAACGCAGCGACATCAAAATCGGCGCCCGGGTCAAAATCGTGCTCAAGCAGGACCAGCGCAGCGGCCGCCTGACCCAAGGCATTGTCAGGGACATCCTGACCAAATCCCCGAACCATCCGCACGGCATCAAGGTCCGGCTGGAAAGCGGCCTGGTGGGCAGGGTCAAGGAAATCGACTGAGCCCGCCGGTGGAGTTTTGCCGCCAGGGGTGCTATAATGCAGCCACTAACTGACGGAGATCCTTGATGAAGATAACGGTTATCAGCGGCAGTCCCAAAGGCAAAAACAGCGTCACCTATCACTATATCCTCTACCTGCAGAAACATTTCCCCGAAGTCGAGTTCAACATCTTCCACGTGGGCCAGCAGATCAAGGCCATCGAGAAAAAACCTGAACTTTTCGATTCTATAATGGCTGCAATCCGTGATTGTGATCTGGTTCTGTGGATTTATCCGGTCTACACATCCCTGGTCCCCTATCAGCTGGTAAAGTTTATCGAACTGATCTTCGAACGCGGACAGAGCTCCATCTTCAAGGGCAAATATACCTCGCAGCTGCTGACCTCCAAGCATTTCTACGATCATACCGCCTATAATTACATCCATCAATTGTCTGAAGACCTGGACATGCTGCACCTGCACGGACATTATGCCGACATGGATGACCTGCTGCAAACCGATGGCCGCAAACACCTGCTGGCCTTTGGCAAAGAACTGATAAAATCGGTTCACGATGGGGTTGTCCCCGCCTGCAAATATACCCCGGTCCGATACACCCCCAGGCCCTACACGCCGGACGTAGATGACTGCCCCAAGACCAGCGATCATAACATCATCATGATAACCGACTGCACTGATGCCGACTCAAACCTGGCCCGCATGATCGAGACCTACCGCCGCGCCCTTCCCAACCGCTTAGAGATCGTCAATATTGCCGATTTCAAATTCCAGGGCGGCTGCCTGGGCTGTCTTCACTGCGCCTTTAAGGGCCAATGCATTTATAAGGACGGTTTTGACGACCTGCACCGCGATATCATTTCCCGGGCTGACTGTCTCATCTTTGCCGCCTCCATCAATCGCCACTGGTTCAACCCGATCTGGAAATGCTATGACGACCGCCAGTTCTACAACGGTCACCGCACCACCTTCATGGGCAAGCCGGTGGGCTACATCATCTCGGGGCCCCTGCGCCAGGAACATAACCTGCGCGAAATCCTGGAGGCCCGCTGCGAGGTCGGCAGACTCTATCTGCTGGATATCGTAACCGACGAATACGACACTGATGCGCGGATAACCGCGCTGCTGCAGAGCATGGCAAGAAACACCATCCGGGCCATCGAAGACAAGGCCGCCCGTCCGGTCAATTTCCTGGGCATCGGAGGCCTGAAAATCTTTCGCGACCTGGTTTATGTCATGCGCGGCGTGATGCAGGAAGATCACCGTTTCTACAAACATCACGGCTTCTACGACTTTCCGCAGAAGCAGACTAGGACGATTCTGACGCTGAAAATACTGGGACTGCTGCTGAAGGCTGACCGTAAAAAGGCGTCCCGCAAGATACAGGAAGGCATAATAAAACAGTACAGGGCGGTTATTGAAAAATCCTGATTGTGTGCTGAATCCTTCACGGCTTCCGGCAAAAATATCCGGAGGTCTCGTCTGTTCCAGCATTCAGGACCCGCCCAACAATCTATAGCTTCTTCAACTAGATAAATTTATTTGCATAATAAAAAGTTCACTTTAATATCTTCAAGAGGGCCTTTGGCCTAATCCGAAAGGCCGAAGCAAAGGAACCAATTATGAATAAGATCATGCATAAGTTTGAGAAAACGATCATCACAATCCTGCTCATTATGATGACGGTGGTTGTGGCCCTGGGCACCATTGAACTTGCGGTAATACTGTTTATTGATATTTTTAACGGTGAACCCTACATGGGACTGCTGGATATTGATGAAATGCTGGACATCTTCGGTTTCTTTATGATGATCATCATCGGACTCGAACTATTGGAAACTATCAAGGTTTACCTGGAAGGCGAGGAAATCCTGATTGAGGTAATCTTCCTGGTGGCCCTGACGGCCGTTTCCCGCAAAGTTATAATCCTGGATGTCAAGAAACTTGACCCACTGACCCTGCTGGGCATCTCCGCATTAATCATTTCTTTAGCTGCCGGAATTTATCTGGTTCAAAGGTCCATGAACAAGTATGGCTATAAAAACCGGCAGATCGACACACCCTCACCAAAGATATGAAGGGAGACAACAAAGGTCTCCCCCCTACACTGTCGGTTATTTCTTAAACGGCGCCAGCGTCAGTTCCACCCGGCGGTTCTGCTGGCGGCCCTGGGCGGTCGAATTGGTTGCAACCGGCATGGTCTCGCCATAACCCTTGGCCAGAATCCTCACGGAAGGAATGCCCTGGGCGATGAAATACTGTCCCACCGAATCGGCCCGCCGTTCAGACAGGGTCTGGTTGTACTGGTTGCTGCCGGTGCTGTCCGTATGCCCCGCGATATCGATCAGGGTCTTGTCAAACTCCTTCAGCACCAGCGAGACTGACGCCAGCACATCATAGAAATCAGCCTTGAGCTCAGCCGAATCAGTCTTGAAGGTAATGCTAGACGGCATATTCAGGATGATATTGTCACCATCACGCGTCACACTGACACCCGAACCCTGAAGCTGGGCCCGCAGTTTGGCCTCCTGACGATCCATGTAATAGCCCACTCCGGCTCCGGTAAGCGCGCCCACACCCAGACCGATCAGGGCATTTTCACGCCGCTGCTCGGCATCTCTGGTTGTCAGGGCCCCGGCCACCGCACCCACGGCCGCACCGATAGCTGCGCCGCTGCCGGCCTTGCTGGCCTCTTTCTCCCCGGTATAGGGATCTGTAGCGCATCCGCATATCAGGGTTATCATCACAAAAAACACCACCAGTCTTGTTTTCCTCCGCATATCAAACCTCCTTTATTTCTCTTAATAATAAACTGTGCTCAGGCCTAAAAAAGTCTCTTTCCGAAACAACTCTGTGAACAATTATTTGCCTAATTTTTCCAGCCACTTCTCGGCCTCAACCTGACTGCGAAAAATCATATGCTGCCACCCTATTCCGTCGAGATGAATCTCCCACATGCGCCCCAGGCCAAACGACAGGTCCGATGGAGCAATCACGGCCATAGCAATATCAGAATTATGGACGGCCATTTTCTTAAAAAAAATGGCCACCTCAACTATTTCACTGGCTTCCATCTCAACTGCACTGACTTCCGAATGATCGGCTATCAGTTCCCGGACCGGGTTCATATCCTCGGGCCGCAGGAATTGAGTCTTCAGGGAATCGATCATCTCCGAAGCAGTTATCTTTCCCCAGTACCTGAAACACACCCGGCGTCCCCCATTTTCAGACACTACTTCAAACGGCATTTCACTTCTCCTGCATGTCTCGCATAACCATGAAATCCAATCACCGGCACATAATCAGTTCGCATTACCCGGAATGACCCAACATTCTCAAATCACATTGGATTTATATATCAATTTATTGAGGGCGTTAAAACCATCTTTTTCAGAAAACGCCTGATCCAGCCATCACAATCGGGATTAAGTCCTTCAATATATCCGTCGGCATCCGGATGCCAAATATCAATCATTCCAATATGATAGAACATGTCACAGCCATTTACTGCAATTACTTGCATCGCACCTGCCATTAGTTATAAGATCTAGGAGCAGATAAGGGGTTTCCGGACCGATCTGACAATGAGCAAATTTTGCAAATCAGGGAGTCTGCAATGAGTAAAAACCGCTACTTGATCAAACTGATCATGCCGCTACTGGTACTGAACATCCTGCCTTTCCTCGGCTACTATCTGGAACCCGGGAGCATCGCAAAAACCTGTCCGGAACTCAAGGCCTACCTGGACATGGTCACCATCCTCCTTGACAGCGCCAATACCATTATCGGCTGCACCCTCATCTACTTACTGGCCCGGCCGGTCATGCGGGTACTGGAACGCACTAATGAAATATCAGACGCCGAACTTGAAAAGGTGGCCCACCGCAACATGCGCATGCCCGATCTGGCAATGCTCATAATGCTCTTAAACGGCCTGATCCTGCTGACCGGAGAATGGATTCTGCACCGCGCTGGCGGAGAAGTGGCCATCTCGGTCATCACCAAGGTTCCGCTGCAGGATACGGCGGTCATGCTGATGTTCCCCCTGCTGGTAAGACTCCTGAGCCTGAGCCCCGCCAATGAGGCCTTCCTTGTCTTGCATGCCGAATACCGCCGTCGAGGCCTGAAATGGAAACTGCAGGAAATCCCTCTGGGAACCCAGCTGATTGCCCTGTGCATCCTGCTGGCCACAGCCGCAGTCCTGTTCATTGCCGGTGTTTCGGCAAACTTCACCCTTGAGACAGTCCAGAAATCTGCCATCCGCAACATGGAGGAATTACACGGCATAACCCTTGAGCAACTGGATCGTCAGCAGGCCGGTGCCGCCAAGCTGCAACCGCAGATCGACCGCCTGAACACCGCCGGGGAATCGGTTTTTGCCCTCGCCAGCCGTGACGGCGAACTGCTGTACAATCCCGCCAATCTAAATCTCTTCAACGACCGCTGGCAGAGCATGAACAGCATCATCAGGGACAACATCAAAAACCAGGAACGTTTCAGCGGCTATGATATGGTCCAAGGTCAGGTTTTCAGCATCAGCGCCATCAACGAGCAGCTGTCCCTTATATCCACCTATTCCATCGCCGAAAACAGCGAGGACATCACGGGCATCATCGGCAATGCCATTTCCAACTGCATCCTGATTATCATCCTGGTCTTCTTTGTTGCCAAGGCCATCCGCAACATCATTTCACGGCCGCTCAGATCGCTGACCACCCGGTTGGAAAACCTGGCCGCCGGCGAAGGCGACCTCACCCAGCGGCTGCGGGTCTCCAGCGCCGATCAGCTCGGCCTGATGGCCCTGAACACCAATCATTTCATTGAAAACCTGGAACACATCATCACCAACGTGAAAGCTTCGGCCGTTACGGTTGAAACTTCCACCCAGGAGGTCCAGGCCGGCTCCCAGGGATTGTCACAATCCACTCAGCAGCAGGCCGCGGCCATCGAGGAAGTGGCCGCCACCATCGAAGAGATGACATCCTCCGTCAAAAGCACGGCCGGCAATGCCGAACAGGGCCGCAGCCAGACCAATCAGATTGTTGGTCTGGTGGATCAGGGCAGCAACATTTCGCGCGGACTGGTCCAGGCCATGCAGGAAATTAATGCTTCATCACGGCAGATCAGCGAAATCATTACAACTGTCAACGAGGTGGCCTTCCAGACCAACCTTCTGGCACTGAACGCTGCGGTGGAGGCGGCCCGGGCCGGCGAACACGGCAAGGGCTTTGCCGTTGTGGCCGATGAAGTCCGGGCCCTGGCCCAGAAAAGCGCCAATGCCGCGGCTGAAATCAAAAACCTGATTGAAGACAGCCTGCAGAAAGTTGCCAACGGCGACCATATGGTCCAGCAGTCGGATGAGGCCCTCGGCAAGATTACCGACAGCATCCAGACCCTGTCCCAGACCATCGAGGAAATCGCGGCGGCCAGCGGTGAGCAGGCCAGCGGTGTGGACGAGGTGAACCGGGCAATCGGCCAGATCGATGCCAGCACCCAGAACAATGCCTCCACCGTTGAGGAACTGGCCAGCTCGGCCGAATCGCTAAACAACGAAGCCCGCACCCTGGGCAATCTGGTGAAACAGTTCAAGGTAAGCGAATAGCAATTTATTGAAAAACATATCATGATTATAGCATCACCGGGCAACAGCCGATTGGGGTTTAATTACGGGAAAGCTTCGGACATATTTACATAAGAGCTTTAGGGCATTCGAATGCTAAATATCTCTGCAATTTTCAATAAAAATCCACATATTGGTTTTTTATCAAACAATATTATGGGGTTAACATGGGTTCGCCTTGCATATTCAACAAAAGTCGGGGCTTTTTCATCAAGATACCGGTTTCCCGGAAACCGTCTACTGACATCAAACCGATCAGTATTTATAAGAATTACAGGTAAAGGAAAGGTTGCCTTAAAATCATACATTACTGCTCCAAAATAAGATTTCAATGTCTCAGCGCCTTTCAAGTCCCATCCTGCTTCATTCTCAACAATGGGCAAAACTTTTTGCAGATCACCAAAAACAATCTCTGCGGCTGACAATCTTTTATCTGTTTCGTTATGGACATAATATAGATTTAGATCAGGATCATGTATTTCCCAGCCGTTAAAATCGTCATTAAAAACCTCGAGAAAAGTATGGCTGCGCACATAAGGCCCGTCATCATTAAAAATATGGACAATTCTGTTCGCAATCCCCAGTTCATCAAGGATATTTTTCATGGCATATGCCCTTGGTCCGCATGTCAGTGCTGGTTTTACGTCACGATTATCACAATAATTCCAAATTGCGACTATCGGATCGTCCGAACCTCGCCCGTCATAGCCATGATTACTGTTTGAAAACACAAAAACCCGCACATAGTCTATCAGGTGACTTGTCGTTGAAAAATCTTCGCTTTCAAAACTTTTGATAATATTTCTAATTACGGCGTTATGCTCTTGGAAGCTTTGACTGCGGCTTACAACAGATCTGAGCTCATATTGCCTAATCCCGAGATTCAGGAATAACCCCATGCAAACAGCACATAATATCGCCAAGATGATAAATTCATAATATTTTTTACCATGTATCTGCACGGACTATATCTCGGCTGTAATCAGCTTGAGCGCCAGGGCCGCAAAGACTGTGCCGGCAATGCGGTTGAGCCAGTTCTGGGCCTTGGTCGAATTTCTCAGCCAGTCGCCGATAGTGCCGGCCAGTGTTGCTATCAGGCTGAATACTATCAGGGCCACCGCGATGAAGACCGCTCCCAGCACAAAAATCTGCAGGGCAATCGAACCGTTTGAGGGCGAGGCAAACTGCGGCAGGAAGGCCAGAAAAAATATCGAAACCTTGGGATTGGTGATATTCATTAGGATCCCCCGCCGATACAGTCTCGACAAGGGTAATCGGTCAGGGCCTTCAGGACCGATACCGGCCGCCTTGGACCTGAAGGCCAGCCAGGCCAGGTAAAGCAGATACACCGCCCCCAGGGTCTTCAATATGGTGAATGCCATCACCGAGGTCTTAAAGAGCGCGGCGACTCCGAGAGCAACGGCCGTGGTATGCACGATCAGACCGGTACACAGCCCCAAGGTTATGGCCAGGCCGGACTTGCCGCCATACTGGGCCGACTGGGTCAGCACAAATATATTGTCGGGGCCCGGGGCCAGGCTCAGCAGGGCCGAGGCGACAATAAAGGTCAGCAAGGCTTCAGGCACAATCATCCCCGGTCTCCCGACCTCCTTTCCGGTTTTTTAATTTATCGTTATATAATTACATCAAGTTAAAGCCCGATAAAAGCATCGACAAAAAAACCCACCCAGCTCACCTGGCCGTATTGATGAAGCAGTCACCGGCCCCGTACGATTCCTCATCCGCCCCCATGGATATTCCGCTGGTAAAGGAGACCTCCTCGCCATAGACTGTCCCGGCCGTATTGGTGGCATAGGCCCTGACATAATAAGTCGTCCCCGGTGTCAGTCCGCTCATAACCGTTGAGAACTCGCCGGTTGTGGTGGCCGGACCTTCATCGGTACGGCCGGCGCTGATATCCGGGTTCGGCGCGGTGGACCAGCAGACACCATGTTCATGAGGATCACGCACCCCCAGGTCGGTGATTTCGCCCACTGCGGTGGCCGCCGTGCCCGCGATATTGATCACCGGACGGGTAATAACCGTTGCCGCCCGGGGATGCAGGTAAATGAGCGGCGCCGCGGTCCCGAGAAATTTAAAGGTGTAGGTATCTTCCGGCACAGCAATATCATCCCGGGCCTTCAGACAAAGCTCAAGTTCCTGATAGGTGTCGGGGGGAGCCGCCGGAACATTTGCAGGGGCCTCCAGAATCCGCCCGCCTGCATCATAAGTTTTCGTAGGATGATCTGTCAGCCGCTTGTTAACCGAATCGCCAATATCCAGATAGGCCGAGTCGCCAAAGGCAAAAAAATCGGAATAGGCAACATCAACAGCCGGATCGCCATAGGACACCACTAGGGTGGAGAAATCAAACGCATTTACGTGCCGCGTGCGCAACCGGACTATCTCCTCGGTCCCGACCAGGGTGCCGGTCTGATTTTGTGCAGCCGTCATCCAGGTAGCTGTTTCCTCGCTGCCGTCATCGTTGCGCCAGCGCCAGTCAACCGCCGTGATACGGGCTTCGGCAATATTTGCGGCCAGCATGAAAAATAAAATCAGAAAAACCAAACGTTGCGTTCGAATCATAAACCCTCTCCATAGCTGTGGATATCATAGTATTCAACAAAGGGAGTCCCGGATTGGCGCCGATGCAGAATAGCACCGGCGGCGGAGACATGCCCGGATATACCAAGATTGGTGTTGATAATCAGATCTTTACGGCACTGGATGGCCCGCAGCCGATTAAAATAAAAATGATGCGCGATCAGCGGGGTGCCGTTAAACCAGTTGTCGTTGGCGATCATCACCAAAAAATCGTAAGGATCGTGATCAAATGAGTCAACCACCCGGCCGGTAATACCCTCGTTACAGATGATTATCCCCACACGGACTCCGCCGGCATGGACCACTCCCCGGTGCTCGGAACGCGGCGCCTCAAAGGGTGAGGCCTCGAAAAACGGCAGCTTCAATCCCAGGGCCGGCAGTTCCAGACCCTTGAGCAGGTTCTGTTTGTCATAACGCCCCACAACGCTGCTATCCTTACGCAGGACATAGGCCGAATTATAACAGTGACCGGCATCCTTGCTGCACATCCCGATCAGATGCAGGGTGGCCGCTGAGGTGGGTGTTCTATCAAGGATGGCAGCCAGCAGATCATCACCGGAACGGTAGGCCCAGGGCAGCACCCCCTCATTCCAGATATTGAAGGCCTGTCCCTGATCTTCGACCCTGCCGGCCAGATTCAGGATACGATCCGCATATTCATTGACCCGTCCCCGGGTCCAGCGCAAATCATATGATGAATTATCGTTGACAATCGCTACTTTGAAGGCCTTTGCGGCCTGCTGTTCGACCTGCTGCATCCTTAAAAATCCGTAGCCGTGCAACACCACCAACAGACACAGCGTTCCAGCCAGCAGCTTTATGTCCCGGCGCATCAGCCCTTGATAAAAAAGCAGATTCAACACCAGCACCATGAAGCTGAGCAGATGTACATCTCCAATCTCCACCAACTGGCACAGCCAAACATTGCGGGCCTGGGAAAAGCCGACCGTATACTGAAACCACGGAAAACCCTCGAAAAATAAATAGAGGACAGCCTCGATCAAGGTGGCCGCCAGCGGCCACAGCACGATTTGCAAAGCGGGGTGCACTCGCCGCAGGGGCCCGTAGGCCAGCAGCATCAGAAATATCTTGGCGGTCATAATACTCACGGCCGCCCCCTGGCTGACCAGGGCCATGACCCAGTTGTCAGAGGTGTAGCGCATAACCGCGCCGAAAACCCAGCCTTCCATAACCAATCCGTAGGCCAGACCGGCCAGCAGGGCGGGCAACCATATTTTTTTATCTTCACCGCGGGCAATAAATAAAGGCACCAGGCTGATCCAGGCCAACCAGGAATGCATACCGGTGGAGGCAATTCCCAGCAATAGCCCGGAACAGATGGCCGCTGCCCTGCTCATCCGCTACACTCCGCCTTGCCGCAGCAGGGCCTGATGCCAGCAGCGCAGAGATCCGCCAAAGAAACCTACCGCATCAAAGGGGGTCTCAATCACTTCCTGGCCGGCGGCCCGCAATTTATTGCAGAGATCCGGCAAACCGCTTGGCAGCATCATAGTCTCCGAGTCAATTATCAGTCCGTTACAGGCAAAAAATCTGCCGGCCTCCTGTGCCGAAACCTCGATCAGGTCCCAACCTTTGAGACAAGGGGGCAGACCGTCAATAAAGGCCGCGCGGCAGATAACCGCCAGACCCGGCCGGGGAGTACAGAGGCAACAGTCCAGATGCAGAAAACGGCGGTCTATCCTGACCGCTTGCACCCGGCAGGCATCGCCCAGAAGTCGGGCCAGCCAACCAACTCCGGCGACATTGGAGGCATTGCCCGAAATCCCCACAAGGATATCCCGGCCCAACACCATAACATCACCGCCCTCAAGCAGGGGCCCGTCGTCCCACTTGCCGTCCGCCATATGCGGCCGGGCCGGCGGCATGGAAATGATCGAGCTTGCATCAATATCCATATGAGCGGCCAGCGCCCGGCGGATGCCGAAGCGTTCACGGCGGCGATAGGGAAAGGCCGGCTCGGTTTCAATGATATGAGGACCGATGACCAGCAGTGGGTCACGGGGATAGAGCTGTGCGCCGCAGGGCGGAAACATCTCCGAAAGATATCTCTCATCCGCCGACGTCATGGGTCCGACCCGACAGACCCGGACACCCCTCGCCTTAAGGATATCAGCAGCCGCATCCATCTGCCGGCTTATATTTTCAAACAGCCGCGGATGAGCCTGTTCCAGAGTGCTGCCCGGAGAAGACTCCAGGAAGGCGCGCCAGCGGGGGGAAAGTTTTTTATGCAGGGAAAGAGGAATGTCCGGCGGCAGCTTCAGGTACGGCAGACCCACCACCGCTGCCTTCAATGCATCCCATTCATGTCCGACCCTGATTTCACAACCAGATTCAGGGCGGCAGGCCGGCAAAGCGGGAAGCAACACCGCCGTCGAGGCAACTGTAGTAGCTTTCAAAAAATCCCGCCGGCTAAGAGCCTTTTCTTCTTTCATGATCGCGATATCCAAAGCCTGATGGTCGACTGTGACTTAGCGTCTACCCGAACGCAAGCGACAAGATCCCGGATGTCGTTGCTTCCCCTCAAATAAAACCACATGATGTAAAGGTAAAGCAGATCTGTTGGCGCTGTCAATATAAACGGGCCCCTTCACATTCCTAGCTAAAAAAGGATCCTTCCCGATCAGTCCGCGTTAAAAATTTCTCTCACGAAAAACCATAAAAATTCAAAATCACTTACAGTCAGAGCAAAACATCAACATAATCAATTTAGTGCACATTCAATTATTTCGGAAACAAACTACCGTTATTTTTTTCACGTCCACAATCAATCGCTCCGATCGCAAATTCGGTATAAATTTCAAGTTTTTATAAAAATTTTCAAACCGTTGGGGATTGACAGACCCAATCTGCAAATTATTAGTGTTAAAAAAATGCTTGTGTTCCTAAAAAAAAACCCGATAAATAGTAACGAACGATCGTTCGCGTAAAAGGCCAACCTTTTCACTCCGGACGTCGTTAATAAATAAAACCGCAGCGGAGGTGGCAGATGGGAATTCTTTATGAGACAATGAACGCACAGGCCTGGGGGATCTGGTTTTTCGTCCTTTTCGCCCTGATGGCTTTCAACGAGTTGGGGCGCACCACAAAATGGGGAGGTTTGGCCCTCTTCTTATTCATCCCCCTGGGACTGACCATCTTCGTCTGGCCGACCACCGCCGCTCCAGGCAACGAATATGGCACAGGCACCTGGTTCAACTGGGTCAAGACCTATTCCGTACTCATAGCCTGCATCGGTTTTTGGGCCATGCGTTACATTCCCGGCGTGGTTGAAAAAAAATGGGTCCTGTGTTTCCCGCCGCTGATCCTGGCCCTAAATATTTTTGAGGCCTGTCTGCGTGACTTCCAGGTCTATTCTTTCGGCCTCTGGGATGGCGGCTACATGGACAACCTCTGGATGATGTCCGGCCCCTGGAATATCATGAACGGCATCGCCGGCCTGCTCAACATCATCGCCATCTGCGGCTGGTTCGGCATCTTCATCTCCAAGGACAAAACCAAAGACATGATCTACCCCGACATGATCTGGGCCTGGATCATTGCCTACGACCTCTGGAATTTCGCCTACACCTATAACTGCATCGCCGACCACTCCATCTACTGCGGCGCGGCCCTGCTGCTCTCCTGCACCATCCCGGCCTTTTTCATCAAGAGGGGCGCCTGGCTGCAGCATCGCGCCCATACCCTGGCGCTGTGGATCATGTTTGTCATGACCGTACCCCAGTTTGCCGATCGCATCGCGCCGGTACCGACCACACACAACCCCAAGGCCTTTTTCGTGGTCAGCCTGCTGGCCCTGCTTTCAAACATCGCGCTGGTCATCTGGCAGTTCTACCGCATCCGCAAGTACAGGCTCAATCCGCTCAAGGATGAGATCTACACCGATACCCGCGCCTACCGGCAGGTGATTGCAGAGAACAGCTAGACATCACAACAGGAGAAACTTTGGACAAGCACGAACGGCACAACGGCCAGAAATATTGCGAATCAGCCTTGAGCACAAGGTCTGCGGGCGGAATCCATCCGCCCGCCAGATTTGCATCTTTTCCTTTTGCCGCTTTTGCCGATAGGTATTGCGGCCGAAAACCCTACCACTCTCAGCTGCGAGGGAAGCTGCACTTACAATAAGCAAGTGAAAGAAGGGAGCTATGGGAGAATATAAAATTCTTGAGATCAAACAGAGTGTTTTTGAAGACAATGACCGCCAGGCGGACCTGCTGCGGGAAGAGCTGAAAAAAGACAAGACCTTCCTGCTGAACCTGATGTCCTCACCGGGATCCGGCAAAACCACCACTGTCCTGCGGACCATTGAGGCCCTGAGGGATGAAATGGCAATCGGTGTCATGGAAGCCGACATCGATTCGGATGTGGACGCCCGAACGGTTTTCCAGACCGGGGCCAAGGTTATCCAGCTGCATACCGGCGGCATGTGTCACCTTGACGCCGACATGACCAAACAGGGTCTTAAGGGCCTGGGCACTGAGGGTATTGATTTCGCCATCCTGGAAAACGTCGGCAATCTGGTATGCCCGGCCGAGTTTGACACCGGCGCCTCCAAGAACGCCATGATCCTGAGCGTGCCCGAGGGCGACGACAAACCGCTCAAATACCCGCTGATGTTTTCCATAGTGGACGTCCTGCTGGTCAACAAGATCGATACAGTGGAAGTCTTTGATTTTGATCTGGAAACTGTCAAAAAACATGTGGAGAAGCTGAATCCGGACATCAAGGTCATCCCGATCTCGGCCAAAACCGGCCAGGGCATGGATGAATGGTTTGACTGGATTCGCAGCGCAGTCAGGGACTGGAACGAAAAATAAACAACGAGGGGAATACGATGGTAAATGATAAATTAATGGATCTGGCCAATAAGATCAGCATGACCAAACGTGGCTCAAAAAATGAAATCAAAGCGGATGATCCGCGTTATAAAATCCTGGAACCGATCGTCACGGATGAGATGGCCGACGTGGCCCTCTGCCTGGAACTGCGCAAACCCATGAGCGCGGAGGAAATTGCACCCAAATGCGGGTTCCCGGTCGAAAAGACGGCCGAGCTGCTCTGGCAGCTGGCCGAAGTCGGCATGGCCTTTGTCAACAAGATTGACGGTGTTGACAAATACTGGAACGAAATCTGGGTTCCCGGCCACATGGAGATGATTGTCAATAACCTTGAGAATGTCAAAAAATATCCGATCCTGGCTGAATGTTTTGAAGAACTCGGCCGTGTGCGCGGCCCCCTGTTGATCAGCAGTGTTCCCACAGCGCTGGGACCGATGCGCGTCATCCCCATTGAAAGCGCCATCGACGGCGAAACCCGCCGGGCCTCCTACGAGGAAGTCTCCAAATACATCAACGAGGCCGAAATAATCTCGGTTTCGGACTGCGCCTGCCGCACCTCCCGGGAGGCCATGGGCGAAGGCTGCGGCCATCTCAAGGAAGACATGTGCATCCAGCTGGGGCATGCCGCCGAATACTACATCCGCACCGGACGCGGCCGCCAGATCACCCGCGAAGAGGCCTTCGACATCATCAAACGCGCCGAAGAAAACGGGCTCATGCATCAGATCCCCAACTTTGACGGGCCCGGCAAGACCCACGCCATCTGCAACTGCTGCGGCTGCTCCTGTTATTCCCTGCGCTTTGCCAACATGTACAACGCCCCTGACATCCTGCGCTCCAACTATATTGCCCAGGTTGACAAGGAAAAATGCGTGGCCTGCGGCGAATGTGTCGAGAACTGCCCCACCAACGCCCTGAAACTTGGCCAGAAACTCTGTGATGAGCCCGTCGTGCAGGCTGAGCGCGATTATCCGTTCGACACGGAGTGGGGGCCTGACAGGTGGAATGTCGACTACCGCACCAACCGCAAAGTTGTGCTGGACAGCGGCTCCAGCCCCTGCAAGGCCGAGTGCCCGGCCCACATCGGCGTCCAGGGCTACATCAAGCTGGCGGCCCAGGGCAAGTACACCGAAGCCCTGGAACTGATCAAACATGAAAACCCCTTCCCGGCCGTCTGCGGACGGGTCTGTCCCAGAAAGTGTGAATCCGCCTGTACCAGAGGCGATATTGATGATCCGGTCGCCATTGACGACATCAAGAAATTTATCGCCGAAAAGGACCTGGATGCCGCGACCCGCTACGTGCCCAAAAAAAGACATGACTACGGCAAAAAAATCGCCGTGGTGGGTGCCGGGCCGGCCGGTCTTTCCTGTGCCTTCTACCTGGCCATCGACGGTTATAAGGTGACGGTCTTTGAAAAGCAGCAGGCCCTGGGCGGCATGCTGACCTTCGGCATTCCATCCTACCGGCTTGAAAAAGATGTCATCAATGCCGAAATCGATGTCCTGCGCGAGCTGGGCGTCGAGTTTAAAACCGGCGTTGATGTCGGGGCCGATGTCACCATCAGTGAACTCAGGGACCAGGGATTCGAGGCCTTTTACCTGGCCATCGGCGCCCAGGCCGGACGCCTGATCGGCGTTGAGGGCGAGGATGCCGACGGTGTCATCACCGGTGTGGACTTCCTGCGCAACGTCAACCTGGATGAGTCGGTCAAACTTGAGGGCCGCACCGTCGTCATCGGCGGCGGCAACGTGGCCATCGATGTGGCCCGCACCGCGGTGCGCACCGGTTCTTCCAAGGTGGACATGTTCTGTCTGGAGAGCCGTGAAGAGATGCCGGCCCTGGATGAGGAAATCGACGAGGCCCTGGCCGAGGACATCAGTATCGGCAACTCCTGGGGGC
This sequence comes from uncultured Bacteriovoracaceae bacterium, assembly GCA_964456565.1. GTDB lineage: Bacteria > Desulfobacterota > Desulfomonilia > UBA1062 > UBA1062 > CAYWBU01. The sequence goes on from CAYWBU010000014.1 coordinate 16,917, forward strand.
CCAAACGCATCCTGACCGAAAACGGCAAGGTCACGGGCGTGGAGTTCAAGAAATGCCTGGCGGTCTTTGACGAACAGGGCCGTTTCAGCCCCAAATTTGATGAAGATGATACCAAGACCGTCGAATGCGATAATGTCCTGCTATCCGTCGGCCAGGGCATTGACTGGGGCGAAATGCTTACAGGCACCAAGGTTGAAATCAATCCTAACCGCACGGTCAAGGCCGACCCGACCACCTTCCAGACCGCAGAAGCAGATATCTTCGTGGGCGGCGACGCCTACACCGGTCCCAAGTTTGCCATTGACGCCATTGCCCTGGGCAAGGAAGGCGCCATTTCGATCCACCGCTTCGTATCTCCCGGTCACAGCCTGACCCTGGGCCGTCTCAAACGCGACTACCGCGCCCTGGACAAGGACCGTATCGACTTCGACAGCTATGACCGCATGCCGCGCCAGAGAATCGACCATGTCGACGGTAAAAAATCCAAGGAGACCTTCCGCGACCTGCGCGGCACCTTTACCGAAGAACAGGTCCGGAAGGAGACCGAACGCTGTCTGGGCTGCGGCGCCACGGTCGTGGATGAATACATGTGCATCGGCTGCGGCCAGTGCACCACCAAGTGTAAATTTGATGCCATCTCGCTGGTCAGAAAATATGACCTGGTCAACAAAGATCTCAGCGAGCTGAAACCCGCCGTCATCAAAAACGTGGTCAAACGCAAGATCAGGATCAAGACCAAACAGGTGAAAAACATATTTAAATAATTCTCCTGAGGGGGAAGCCCGCTTCCCCCTCACAAACCAAAACAAGGGGAACAATCTTGCACGAACTGGGCGTCGTAGTCGAAGTTGTCAAAACGGTTGAAAAGTTTGCCAAGGAAAACGGAGTGACCAAAATCGACACCCTGGTGCTCCAGATCGGCGAACTCTCATCAATGATCCCGCACTATATCGAGGCCTGCTACCCGGCGGCCGTCGAAGGCACCATGATGCAGGAAACCAAACTGGAGATCGAAATCCTGCCGGGTAATGCCCTCTGTCGCAAGTGCAACAAGGTCTTCAACCTCATTGAAAACGACAACACCTGCCCCCACTGCGATTCCCGGGACTGGGAAATCCTGAGCGGCAAAGAGTTCAACATCAAGGAAATCATCGCCTACTGAGATGAAAACAACTACGGTCTGCGACAGAACAATATAACCTAAAAAAAACCGCCGAGGAGGATGGGATATGGCAAAAGAAAAAGTACTGGACCTGGCAAACAAGATCAACCGCACCAAACGCGGGACAAAGGGCGCGCTGACCGCCACCGATCCCGAATATCTCGTCCTGGAACCGGTCGTCACGGATGAAATGGCCGAAGTGGGCCTCTGCCTGGAATTCCGCAAACCCATGAGCGCCGAGGAGGTTGCCCCCCTGTGCGGCAAATCCCTGGAGGACACCAAGAGACTCCTGTGGGATCTGGCCGTTGCCGGTGGCGCCTGCGTCAATGAGATCGACGGCGTGGACAAATACTGGCTGGAGATCTGGATTCCGGGCCATGTGGAGGCGGCTGTCAACGGCCCCACCAATACCAGCGACGATCCCGGGAAATATCTCCAGATGGGCCAGGCCTTCGACAACTATGGCCGCAAAAAGGCGCCTCTGGCCGCGGGCAACTTCCCCATGGGCATCGGGCCCATGCGCGTCATTCCCATCGAGACCGCCATCGACGGCGAGACCCGCCGGGCCTCCTACGAGGAAGTCTCCAAATATCTCAATGATACCGAGATCTTCTCGGTATCAAACTGTTCCTGCCGGACAGCCCGGGAGGCCATGGGCGAAGGCTGCGGCCACCTCAAGGAAGACATGTGCATCCAGCTGGGCTGGGCCGCCGAATATTATATCCGCACCGGACGCGGCCGTCAGATCACCCGCGAAGAGGCCTTCGACATCATCCACCGCGCCGAGGAAAACGGACTGATCCACCAGATCCCCAACGTAGAGGGCCCCGGCAAGACCCACGCCATCTGTAACTGCTGCGGCTGCTCCTGCTTTGCCCTGAGAAATGCCAATCACTGGCAAAACCCCGACTTCGTGCGTTCCAACTATATCTCAAAGGTTGATCAGGAAAAATGCGTGGCCTGCGGCGAATGTGTCGAGAACTGCCCCACCAACGCGCTCAAGCTGGGGCAGAAGCTCTGTACAACAACCCCCCTGCCCGAACCCCCCAAACGGGAGCTGCCCTATGATACCGAGTGGGGTCCGGACAAGTGGAATCCCGACTACCGCCTTAACAAACAGGTGGTCCTGGACAGCGGCTCCAGCCCCTGCAAGGCCGAGTGTCCGGCCCATATCGGCGTCCAGGGCTATATCAAGCTGGCCTCCCAGGGCCGCTACACCGAGGCCCTCGAGCTGATCAAGAGGGAAAACCCCTTCCCGGCGGTCTGCGGGCGCGTCTGTCCGCGCTATTGTGAATCGGCCTGCACCCGAAACGATATCGATGATCCGGTCGCAATCGACGAGATCAAGAAATTTATCGCCGAAAAAGACCTGGAAGCCGCAACCCGCTTCGTACCCAAGAAGCGCCATGAATACGGCAAGCCCATCGCCGTTATCGGCGCCGGGCCCGCCGGGCTTTCCTGCGCCTACTACCTGGCCATCGACGGTTATAAGGTCACGGTCTTTGAAAAACAGCAGGCCTTGGGCGGTATGCTGACCTTCGGCATCCCCTCCTTCCGGCTGGAAAAAGATGTCATCAACGCCGAGATCGATGTCCTGCGCGAGCTGGGGGTTGAATTTAAGACCGGAATCGAAGTCGGCAGGGATGTCACCCTCAATGAACTCCGGGATCAGGGCTTCAAGGCCTTTTACATCGCCATCGGTGCCCAGGCCGGCCGCATGATCGGCGTTGAGGGTGAAGATGCCCAAGGCGTCATCACCGGCGTTGATTTCCTGCGTGATGTAAACCTGAATGAAACCATTAGACTGGAAGGCCCCACCGTTGTCATCGGCGGCGGCAACGTGGCCATCGATGTGGCGCGCACCGCCATGCGCGCCGGGTCTTCCCCGGTAGACATGTTCTGTCTGGAAAGCCGCGAAGAGATGCCGGCCCTGGCAGAAGAGATTGAAGAGGCCCTCGCAGAGGATATCAGGATCAACAATTCCTGGGGGCCCAAACGCATCCTGACTGAAAACGGCAAGGTTGTAGGCGTGGAGTTCCAGAAATGCCTGGCGGTCTTTGACGAGAACGGCCGCTTCAGTCCCAAGTTTGACGAGAATGCGATCAAGACCGTCGCATGCGACAATGTCCTGCTGTCGGTCGGTCAGGCCATTACCTGGGGAGATCTGCTGGACGGCTCCAAGGTCGAGCTCAACCCCAACCGCACCGTCAAGGCCGATGCCACCACCTTCCAGACCGCTGAACCCGACATCTTTGTGGGCGGCGATTCCCTGACCGGACCCAAGTTTGCCATTGACGCCATTGCCCAGGGCAAGGAAGGCGCCATCTCGATCCACCGCTATGTCCAGCCCGGCCAGAGCCTGGTCCTGGGTCGGCTCAAACGCGACTACCGCCCGCTCGACAAGGAAAACCTCGCCCTGGGCGGCTATGACCGTCTGCCGCGCCAGCGGCCGCTGGATGTGGACGCCAAGAAATCCAAGCAGACCTTCAGAGACCTGCGCGGCACCTTCACCGAGGAGCAGATCCGCAAGGAAACCGAACGCTGCCTGGGCTGCGGCGCCACGGTCGTGGATGAATTCCTGTGCGTGGGCTGCGGCCAGTGCACCACCAAGTGTAAATTTGATGCCATCTCGCTGGTGCGCAAATATGACGTGGCCGGTCTGGAATTTGAAGATCTCAAGCCGACGGTGCTCAAATATGCCCTGAAGCGCAAGGTCAGGATCGCCGTCAAAAAACCGTTCAAGATATTAAAGGCCAAGGTATCCGGCGACAAATAACCAAAAAGGCGGGGAAGCTTCCCCGCCTTTTTTACATCAAGGAGTTATGATGAATATTCTCATCCTGGTTTTCAGCCCGGCCGGCAGCACCCTCAAGATCTCCGGGCTGCTGGAACAAGAACTGATTGAGAAAGGCCATGCGGTCCAGCTCCTGGATATCACCCGCAACGCCGAGATCTTTGCCCGGAACAACCAGCGGTCCTACCTGGACAGAGTTGTCCGACCGCATGACCTTATCTGTATCGGCTCGCCGGTCTATGAAAAACATGTGGAATACTATGTCCGCAGGCTCATCGAACAGCTGCCCGGGCCGGACTCAACCTGGGGCCGCTATGCGGTGCCGTTCTTCACCTACGGCGGCATATCTTCGGGCATTGCCCTGGGTCAGGCAGTCGACCTGCTGGAAAAGGGCGGTCGGCAATCCATCGCCTGCATGAAGGTTGAGGCCTCGCACATCAAGACCAAAAAACTCAAGAACCGCGTCAATGAAAACCTGCCGGGCGACGAGGCCCTGCCGCTGATCGCAGACCTGGCCGACAGGATCGACCGTTTTGATGAAACCCGCAAATTTATTGACCGCAAAGAACTCAACTATCAGAATTTACGTGAAAGGCTGCTCTGCGTCATCCTGAACGAACGCCTGCTGCACCGCCATAAATATGGCAAACTGACCATTATGGCCCAACAGTGCAATACCTGCGGCAAATGTGTCCAGGTCTGCCCCATCCAGCGCATCAAATTGGAGGGTAACCGCCCCGTGATGGATGGCACCCTGCCGGAATGCATCCACTGTTTCTCGTGCGTCAATGCCTGCCCGCAGGAGGCCATCACCTATGACAATGGTGACGAAGGCTGGGCCACCATCGAAAGGATCTTTTCCAAGGTGGCCCGCGAAGGCAGCCCCTTCCGCAGCACGGAATTCCCCAAATCCGCAGTCTATCCCCTCAAGAAATAACAACTTTCACCATCCCGCGATCAATGCCGCATGGCGCACCAAAATCAAGGCGCCATCCGGCATTGACTTTAAGGAGCCCCTGTTGCATTTAGCTAGGAACAGGGAGATATCCGCCATGGCAAAACAAGTTCAGCCAATTGAATATTTTGATCGCCGGTCCGGCCGGATCTGCCGCGAAAATGTCATGGGGGATGCCGCCATGCGGTGGGCCTACGAGTCCCTCAGCGGCCGCATTGTCGCGCCCCTGCTTTTCGCTTCATCCCTGCCGAGCCGGCTGCTGGGTCTATATTTTGACTCTGCCCTTTCCCGGCGCAGGATCTCCGGGACCATCCGGGACCTGCAGATCGATGCCAGTGAATTTGCAGGACCTGTCGAGCAGTTCACCAGCTTCAACGATTTCTTCACCCGCCGGCTCCGGGAAGATGCCCGGCCCTATTCCGAAGATGAGCGCCATCTGCTGAGTCCGGCTGACGGACGGCTGCTGGTCTATGACAGGATCGACGCTGAAAGCTGTATCGCGGTCAAGGGCGTTGAAGACAGCCTGAGCAACCTCTTCGGCCGATCAATGGCTGATTTCAGCGGCGGCCAGGTGGCCGTGGTGCGGCTGTGTCCGGCCGATTACCACTGGTTCCACTTTCCCTGCGACGGCCGTATTATTGAACAGACCCGCATCAAAGGCAGGTATGATTCGGTCAATCCGCTGGCCCTTAATGCCCGCAAGAAGATCTTCTGTCGCAACAAACGTGAATACTGTCTGATGGATACCCCCGGATTCGGCCGCCTGGCCTGCATGGAGGTCGGAGCCTTCGGCGTGGCCGGCATCCACCAGAGGTTTGCCGGACCAAAGGTCAGGCGCATGCAGCCCAAGGGCTACTTTGATTTCGGCGGCTCCACGGTGGTACTGGTCTTTCAAAAGGATACCGTCCGTTTCGACAATGACCTGATGGAGAACAGCCGCCGCGGCATCGAGACCCTGGTCAGGGTGGGCGAGACCATCGGCAGCCGCAGCTGAGCTTCATTAATTCTGCCCACTTTTATTTCAGGGCCTTCCGAACATTGACGGCCAGGGTATTTTTCAAAAAGGGTTTCTGCAGAAAATTGGCCCCGTCCTGAATACCGGAAAAATTATAGCGAGATCGCCGGAGATTATAGAAAGCGGGAGCCCCGACCAAGCGGCTCCCACCAATTTTACCGTTCAGAACTGCCCTGAGTTGTCAATCACCTGCCGGATATTCTGCAGATGCGAATCTTTTAATTGACCAATTTTCAGGCGATTGGAGGCCGTTTTAAGCGTTGCGGCACCAGTTGCCTTGCTCAGCGTCTTGGTGGAAGGTTGCGAGATGGTCCGGAAAGTATTGGAGACATAATCCGAGACCATGACCTTGCCGGAGACTCCCGCGATGCCGCTTTTAACGGTGACTATGTAGCTTGTGTAATATGCCAGCGGATCATCCGGCACAAAGGTCAGCACCGCGCCATCCACGCTCACTGTTCCGGCAACCGCGGGATCAAGTACCACACTGGCGTTGGTGACGGAAGTTGCATCAATTTCCTCGTTGAAGGTGACGACCACGCTCGTATCCACAGCCACACCGTACTCGCTTGACGGCAAAAAATCGGTAACATCAAAATCCCATGAACCAGTTGTAAAATAAGACGTATAATGAGTTGAACTGCAGTCACCGCTTGTATTTTTTATCGCTACAGGACATTTAATCCGATATTCCGTATTGCTTTGCAATGGCTGATCAGGGGTAAACGTTATGGACTCAATATCATGAGTGATTGTTCCGGTGACAGCAGTGCGAGGCGGATAATATCTTTCGACAGTAACGGTATCCTGAGTAATCGATGTCTCATCCAGTGGACCGTTAAAATGAACATAAATATCCGTAGTCGGATGAGCCCCTGATGAGCCTTTCGCCGGCAAAAGCCAATCTATGCGAAACGAACCAGTGGTAAATTCCCATGAGGTTCCATAAAACATATGCCCCAAGAGATCATACACACAGCCGGATGCCATCTCCACAGCATAGGTCGTATCATTCTCCAGATAATCTTCGGACACATACGTATCAATCCGATATTTGGGGATTTTTTTGTCACTTGTGATAGTTCTTTGAAAACCGGGTA
>CAYWBU010000015.1:0-23481 GCA_964456565.1 uncultured Bacteriovoracaceae bacterium
GGATACCGACTGTCATCATGGCGACGGCACCCAGGATATCTACTGGCATGACCCGGATGTGCTGTATATCTCGCTCCATCAGGACGGGCGCACCCTGTATCCCGGGACCGGTTTCCCGGAAGAGGACGGCGGCCCGGCTGCCAAGGGACTCACCCTGAATGTGCCGCTGCCGCCGGGCAGCAGTGATGAGGTGTTCATGCATACCATGGAGCACCTCGTGATGCCGGTTCTGGAAGATTTCGCTCCCGATCTGGTGATTAATTCGGCCGGCCAGGACAATCATTATTCCGATCCCATTACGGACATGTCGTTCACGGCCGGCGGATATGCGCGGCTTAACGATCTGCTGGCGCCGGACATCTGTGTGCTGGAAGGCGGCTATTCAATTGAAAAGGCGCTGCCGTACATCAACACCGGGATTATTCTGGCCTTGGCAGGAGTTGATTATTCATATCTCAAAGAACCGGATTTTGATCCGGAACAGCTGCGGGACAATCCCCGGAATATAGAATATACCAGGAACCTCTGTGAGGTCCTGCTCAGGAAATGGCGTGAACGGCCTGCCAGGTCAAAACGGGCCGAACTCTTTCAGCGTCATCGCAATATCTTCTACGACACCGACGGCATAACCGAAGCCCAGAGCGAACTTTACCGCTCCTGCCCGGACTGTTCCGGGGCCCTGCGGATCGAATCGCAGGCCACCACCGGATACCGGGTGCTGTGTGTCCATATTCCGCGGAATGCCTGCCGGGCCTGCCGGGAACAGGCTATGAGCTGGTTTGATTCGGCGGATAAATGTTATTATGCGGTCTATCTGCAGGATCAGGAAAAAGACGAGTTCCGGGTGAATCTGCTGTGCGGATAAGAAGAAGACGCAAGGTGGTCCTGGCCTTGGGCGCGGGCGGTGCCCGCGGACTGGCGCATATCGGGGTTGTCAGGGCGCTGGAGGAGAGCCGCATTCCGGTCGATGGGATTGTGGGGGTTTCTTTCGGGTCGATTGTGGGGGCCCTCTATTCAATCTTTCTTGATATTGATGAGGTCGAAAAAAGGCTTAAGGCCTACGTGGAGCTGCCGCTCTTTCAGGAAACCAAGAATGAGATAGATTCGCTGGCCGATGAGCAGGCCAAAGGCTTTTTTGACCGGATGCAGGCCTCAATCAAGAAAGGATATTTCTACGCCAAGGCCCTGAGCCGTAAATCCTTGGTGACACCTGAAGATTTTGTCAGTAACATGCGGGAACTGGTGGGCGATCTGACTTTTGCCGATATGCAGATCCCGTTCAAGTGTCTCAGCGTGGACCTGGTCACCGGTGAACCGATTGTCTTCAATGATGGTGATCTGCTGACGGCCCTGCAGGCAAGCTGTGCCTCTCCGGGCTTTTTTCCGCCGGTAAAGGTGCATGACATGCTGCTGGTGGACGGCGGTGTGGCGGAGATGGTGCCCTATTATCTGGCGCAGACCTGCAAGCCGGATTATACGATCGGCGTGGATGTGACCCGCAACATCGATCCGATCGAAAATCCCGATGATGAGATCCATCACAGTCTGGATGTGGTTTTCAGAAGCTATGACATCACCCGGGATTTTATGAATGTCTATGTGGATAAGGCCTTTGACTGTGTTATCCGGCCGCCTATCGGCTCCTATCTGTGGTCTGATTTTGAATATTTTGACACCTATGTGGGCGAAGGATACCGCGCGACCCGCAGTTATCTGCAAAAGCTCAGGCGTGACATTTTCTGGCTTGATCTCTAAGGCACCCACTGGTTGAGAAAGAGGTCCTCCAGGCCCGGTGACCCATCCCCCAGCTGGGGCGACTGGTTGAATGCCGCCGTGATGTTTGTAAAAAGGAAATCATAGATCTCTTCCGAGGCCAGCCAGTTGTTGTGATCAAGGTTGCCGGGCGCCTGCGGAACTGACTGGCAGAGCAGGGTGTCGTGGTCGAGTCCCAGCCCCTGGGTCAGGTAATAGCTGAAGGCCCCGTTGCTGAGGGCTCCGACATCATAGGCGGCCTCGTCTCCGGCCGCGGCGCTCAGGACGACAATGTTGTCTGCACCGAGATCTTTCAGATCGGCGGTGAAGGCCAGGTGCCCCTGGGCGGTATCTTTTAAACTCTGTGGCAGGGGCAGATATTTTATTCTGATATCCTGATTGATGAGGCCTGCCGCTTTGCCGATGAAGTTGCCGCTGTGGCAGGCGTCAAGAAAGACAAAGGCATTGGCCGGGCCGTTTGCTGTGAGGCCGGATAAAACTCCGGCCAGATCCGCAACTGAGATCCAGGCCGGTGGATTTTCACTGGTGCAGATATACTGCTGGGTTTGGGGGTCGGCAGGTTCGCCGCTGCCATGTCCGGAAAAGAAAAAGACCAGCAGGTCCCATGGATTGCTGGATTTTACCAGAGCGCTAAGTTCCCCAAGGACATTGTCGCGGGTGGCGTTTGTATCGGTGAGGATGTTTATTGTGGAATCGTCGCTCTGCCAGTGGATGTCATTTTGCAGCACGGCCTGCATGTCATGCAGGTCGTTTACGCAATTTTGCAGGGCATCTGCCGGATCAGGATATTCATTGATGCCCACCAGCAGGGCCCGGTTGGTTCCATAATAAAAGATTGGGGATACCCCGGCTCTTAGTGGCCTGGATGTGATAGGACTGTCCTGGGCGTACACACAGAGCGGACGTCTGCCGCAGCAGATATCCGTAAACTGCAGCCGGTATCCGGCATATTTTTCAGCTGCTGCAATGTCAATCATCCTGCCGGCATTGCTCACAATGAAATTTTTTTCGGTGAGGCCCTCAACAGGATCTCCCGCATGGCTTACGGTGACATCCAGGGAGACCTGCGGGAAGTTGTCCAGGTCAAGTTTGTCGAGGATTACCAGATATTCCTGATCAGCCAGATTACGGGTATCGGTGCCCCATACCGTCCAGAGGGAGGAGCAGGCATAGATCTTCTGCGGGTCTGTGATAAAAATATAGAAGTTGTTGGGTCCGGGGGTGAGCTCAAAACTGGTGAAGAAACAGGCCGCATCTTCATCCCGGGCCAGTTGCAGCTGGCGGTTGCCGAATTCGATGAAGGCCTCAGCCCTGCTTATATCCATGTCCCAGTCATCAGACAGACGGAGAATCAAGGTCTGGTGGCCTCCGGCAGCCGGAGCATTGTTGCTGAGACCGCTTATGAAGCGGATACAGTCATCGGCGATATGGTGAGCGACATTGTCCGGCAAGATCAGTTCCGTCTCCGAAGAAGCGGAGTCCTCGCTGTAGCTGTTCTTGGCGGTGTCATAGATATATACCGGCACCATCGGCGGTTTTTCTGAGCTTTCTTCGCAGGCAGGTAACGCAAATAATAAAACTAGAACCAGCGCAATACGCCTCAACATAGGCGTAAAAAATAATGCCCGCGGGATGAAATGCAAATATTAAAATTTATCTATAATAACATCCTGTTATATTTACCAGGTGTAATAAATCAGATTTTCCGCGTCCGGATAATCATCCCGCAACTGGGGATGCTGGGTTGAGTAGCGGGCGCTCACCCGGGCCGCTGTGTAGGTGTGGGCCTCTTCAATGCCGATCCTTGAGTTGTTGTCAGTGTTGGCCATACAGAGGGGAAGGGGGGTGGTGCTGAGGTCATCATGATCAAGGCCCAGGCCTTTTGTCAGGTAATAGGTGAAGACCCCGTTTCCCAGGCTGGACACATCCCAGGATTCCTCGTTGGAGGCTGAGGCACTCATGACCGTCAGGTGGGACCCGGTGGTGGCTTTCAGGTCTTTGGCAAAAGATATATTTTCCGCAGTGCAGGCGGAGTTGTTCGGAATACATTTGAGCCGGCAGTCGGTAACGCCCGGGTCCAGGAGGGCCCCCGAAAGCTGCATGTCGATGAAATTGCCGCTGTAGCAGGCATCCAGCAGGACCAGGATGTTTATAAGGCTTGAATTTGCGTTGTTGGGGTCGGGGACGCCCTGCAGCGCGGTGGCCAGCTCTGCGGAACTTAGAAATTCAGACGGAACGATCTGATCAGCGGGATCGTCGTAGTAGGTGCAGATATATTCCCCGCCGTCGGCATAGCCGTGCCCGGAGAAGAAGAACAGCAGGCTGTCATATTTATTCATGGCGGCAGCGATTTCTGCAATCTTGCTGATTATGGCCGCCTTGGTGGCCGCAGTTTCTTTCCTTTCATAGATGTTTACGATATCATACATGGAGGATGCCTGGAGAATGGTTTTCATGTCATTGACATCATTGATGCAGTTGGCAAGAACCGGGATATTGTCCGGGTAGGTATTGATGCCCGTCAGCAGGGCATAGCTGGTACCGTAGGCTTGAGCCGCCGATTTACCGCATTCACTGCCGTTAACCACAAAGACATAGAGGTCGCGGCCGCCGCAGGTGATGTCCGTATATTCGAGGGTGTAGTCGCTGCCGTTGTCTGTGCAGGCGCTGAGGTTCATGCGCTGGCCGGCATTGACGACAAAAAAATCGGCGGCTGTGAGCCCGGCCACGTGGCCTCCGTCGTTGACGCTGACTGTCAGGCTTACCAGCGGAAAGGCTGACAGGTCGGCATTGTCAATTGTGACTGTGGGGGCGCCTGCAGAATTGCCGGCACACATGAAGGTTAATTCGTCGGTGGTGGCCTTTAAGTTGCCGGAATCGTCCAGCATCTCGATCTTAAAGCGGTTCAGTCCCGGCGTAAGCGTAAGATTGAGAGTGAAAATCCCGTCTGAATCATAATTGATGTCGACGTTCTGGCCGTTGAGACGGAGCAGGGCGCGGTAGCCTTCCTGCGGCAACGGCAGCATCCCGCAGACGGACTGGGATGATTCAGCGGTGATCCCGCCGTGGGTGATTCCGGATGAAAATATGATGTTTGATTGTGAAATCTGGGCAGGGTTTGATGCTATCAGAGCCGCCAGTATTGCGGCATTGTTGTCATCGCTGTCATCAAAACAGCCGTTCAGGATTATACAACAAAGTCCCAGAAGGATTGCAAATTTCTTGATGTCCATGATTTTTCCCCGTTTTCTTGGATTAGTCTGCGGTTTAATGGGCTAATCCGTCTCGTCATCCTTGTTATATTCGATCAGGTCGGGCGTTTGCGATTCCACCCCCGGGGCCTTCTGGGTGACAAAGACCTTGCGTACAAAGGCGCTTACGCCGCTGTCGGTCTGCTGGATCTCATCCTCGGCCTCCTGCAAGACCATTTCCCAGGTGGCGGCAAAGCCGGGTGCCTTGGCCAGCATGCTGTGGATGGCCTTATCATAGACATGCAGCAGGCGGAGTTCGGCCCGGCCGGGTTTCTGCTGCAGGGTTTTGACCGTGATCCGCAAATTTTCGTTCTGTTTTTTGAGCTTGCCCAGTTCATCCTCGCGGGTCTTGTGCCCCTCGGCATCAATTTCCATCTTGGTATGCAGGTGGTCTCTGAGTTTTTTTACTTCGGCTTTGATTGTCCTGGAGTTTATGGTGCCTTTGATCCAGACGAAGAGGGCCACACCCAGTCCGATTATCAGACCCCAGGCAAACGGTGTTTTCAAAAACTCGATAATCACGTTATTGATTGCGTCCATCATATGTCTGACCTCTTTTATGGTTCAGATATTATTATGCTAAATATGGCTGCCGGTCAATTGCCGGGATCAATGATCTGTCTGTCAGGGGGGGTAAGGGCTTACTCGGAAGGGTTGGCCCGTGAAACAGTCGTCAGATAATGCCCGTCCTTTTTGAGGAAAATAAGTCCCAGCGGAAGACGCAGGAAGATCAGTGAACAGGAGTAGGTGACGCTGAAGGCCATGATCTGTGACGGCTGGGCATAATCCCTGAAGAAAAAAAGCATGGCAGCCTGGATGGTGCCGATGCCGGCCGGCGTGATGGGCAGGTTGCCGATGAAAAATATCAGGGGGATGTAGGCGGCCAGGGTCAGAAAGGGGACCGCGAGATCAAAGGTTCTGAAACCGAAATAGAAAAAGATAATGAAGGACAGAAAATATAATCCCCGCCAGAAACACAGGAGTGCGAAATCACTGAAGCTTATCTGATGAAAAACTTTCATAAATTCAATCTGTTTGATTTTGCCCAGGCGGCCCTTGTCCGGCAGGCCTCTGGCCAGGAGCAGGATGGCCAGGCTGACCATGATTATCAGCAGGCAGATATTTCTGACCTGTCCCAGCAGTATGAAATCTTCCGGGGACAGGATGGTGCCTGCCAGGGAAAGGACTGCCAGGACAAAGGTCTCCAGAAACATATAGAAAAGCATCAGGGTTGCGGTTCTGGGGAGCGCAATGGCATGCCTGCGGTTGAGATAGACGGCGATGCCGCCGACCCCCAGATTGTAGTTCACGACCATCAGAAGGTAGGTCAGTCCCCTGATTGCCAGGGCGTTTCTGTAACTCAGGCTGTGCCCGAAATAACGGAAAAGGGCGTGCAGATTCTGGGCCTCGCCGAAGAGCCAGATGACCACGAAGGTTGTTATCAGCGGCAGGTAGAAAAATAAGTTGGCACCGGTGAGGGCCGCCAGGAAGGTCTGGATGTCGATTTTGAAGAAGATCAGGATCAGGATTAAGGCGGCTGTCACCCAGGGTGCCAGCCGCCTTAATCTTTCAGGTTGTGATTGAGACATGGTAAATCAGCGAACGGCGCTCGCAATAAAGCAGCTGGAGTCGTCATCTTCCAGCAGATACCAGGTCCCGAGCGCCTTGGCCTCTTCCGCCGCCGCACTGGGGTCGGATGAGGCCGGTTTGTTAAGATCCTCTCTGCCGTATCCCAGCCAGAGGCCGCCCCAGGGTTTGGGGAAGTCCCAGGATTCAGCGGTGGCCGAAGCGCCGCAGTAGTTTGCATAGGCAAAGGCCGCACAGTAATTGGCAAAGTTTTTCAGGTTGGCACTGCTGACACGGGCGGCATTGGCCTCCATGTCGGCGAGATATTCTTCGGTCTTGTCCACCAGGATTTTTTCAAGCGGCAGGGACCACTGCTGCAGTCCAAGCAGCCCCGGATAATCAATTTTATAGTCGGCATCGCCGCCGACCGTGCTGTAGATGATTCCCGAAAAACCCTCATAGGCGTTGTTGTCGTACAGCGTCAGCTCTTTATCATTGATTGCCCTGTTGAGCAGGCAGCTGGGATCATTTTCATCGATCTCGGGGGTTGTCTCCAGGGCCTTGGTGTAGTTGGAGACATTGTCGGAACAGGGGAAGGTCGGGATGAAGATCCCCACGGCCGGTTCGCCCAGATTGCACCAGAGGGTTGCCAGGCGCGGATCCTGCCCGGGCGCCACACCGTCCACAACCAGACTGAGGTTGGTCTGATAGCGGTTGATGGAATATTTGGTGTTTACCTGGATCATTTTTTCATTGTTCTGCAGGGTTTCGCGTTCGCTCTGGCTCAGCTGTTCCTGGCCGCGGAAGACGCGCAGGCCGTTTTCGTAGTCCCACTTATTGAGGTCACGGGCCAGCTGGCGCATGATATTCTCATAGGTAAGCCGGTCTTCGGCCTGCAGCTGGCGCAGGATCTCATCACCGCGGATTTCACGGTTGGTGTCGCTGTTGCGGCTGATCCAGATGTGGGAGTTGGTGCGGTTGGCGAACCCCGGCCAGTTATCCTGTTTGAGCTCCTTGACCTGTTCGGCCGACAGCACCTCTCTGACATACTGCTGCGGGTCAAAATTGGCGGCGTTGTCGGCAGTTTCAAACAGATATTCCATCAGGTCGAGGTAGTCCTGCAATGAAAGGAAGGGCAGGTCTTCATAGTCTATGACCGTATATATATTGGGGACCTCTTCGCTGTAGGTGTATTCATAGTCATAGATTGTGCCGTTGACCCCGATGATTTCGCCGTTTTTGTTGGTGACAATCCCGGTTTCAGCATCGACCTTGTTGACAAACAGCCTTCCGGTCCCGTAGGCACCGGAAAAACCTTCATACAGCGCGGCCCCGCCATAGGCGTCAATGGCGACAAAGTTGCCGCTGATGATGCGGTTGGCATTGGCGGGATCAGCTTCCCAGGAGGCGAGCATGTTGTCAAAATCTTCGATTGTGATGCACTGCTTGAGGGCATCCTCCATCAGGTAGTGATTGGCCGTATTGATGTATTCATGGATGATGTTCTGTTCGTAGACCGTGGTGTTGGCGATTGCAAAACCGTTGTCATTGACTCCGCCGGAAGGAACCTCGGCCAGTCCGGTATTGTCCACTATGACAATGTAGGCCGCCACACCGTTTTGGGTGCCCTCGGTCTTGTGGCGCACTTCCTGACGCCAGTCACTGTCATGGTCCCTGTTTTTCCAGATGAACGGTCGCCCGTTTGAGGATGCGCTTGCGGAAATAACCGCAATGTCGCAGGCCTGGGGCTTTTCGTGCGCGGTGAGCACAACGGCCGTCATTGCCAGTGCAATAATCAGGTACGACCTCGTATGCATGTTAAACCTCCCTCATATTTTTGGACCAAAGAAAATCCGGAAGTCCGCATTACAAAAGCTGCTGCTTAAATAATAACAGCATAACAATCAGTTAAAACAAAATAGTTAAAATAAAAGCTCTGTCAATTAAAAACTTAAGCCCGAACCCGTGATTCGATGGCCTTTCTCTTTATACTGCTGCCCATGTCGACCCGGTCATGGATGGATACTGAAATATCCACCGGCTCTCCCATCAGTGTCTGCAGGCTGCTGACCAGTTCCTGGAAGCCCTCGGCTGTGTAATCCCTGCCGGGCTCCAGCATTATTTCAATGCGTCCCTGTTCATGCTGGATGACCTTGAACTCCTCCATGAGATGCAGATCTTTCTTGATATATTTTGTGAAGGTGTTGAGGATTTTCAGGGAAGAGACGTAGCGTCCGCTCGGCAGGATGAAGGAATCATCCGCCCGCCCGTCAAAGGCCTCCAGGATCGGGAAGCCCCGCCCGCAGGGACATGAACTGCGGGTCGCCAGACGGCCCATGTCGCCGATGCGGTAGCGGATAAACGGCATGGCCGGGCTGTTCATGGTTGTGATGAAAATTTCGCCGGTTTCGCCGGGGGCGACCTCATTGCCGTCGCGATCAAGGAATTCGAGCCAGATATTGTCGGTGAAGATGTGATAGCGGCCGCGGGAACACTGTGATGCGATCATCCAGGTTTCCTCGGTGGAATATTCGTCATAGACCGGACAGCCAAAGACTCTTGCAATGAAGTCCCGCTGATCCGCAGTGGAGAGTTCTGAATTGACGGAGATCATTCTGGGACGGATTATTTTAAGGTCCTCCCGGGTTACAGTGCGGGCAATTTCAAGGATGAGGGAGGCATAGCCCACCAGGACGTCGGGCCTTTCCGCGCGCAGGCGGCTGATCTGTTCCTCGACCGTGATAGTGGACGGGATGTGAGCGGTCCTGAAAAAAGGCCCCAGGGCCGGCAGCTGCACAGTAGTGTATTTGATATAGACAACCTTGTGCCATGGGCGGTAGCCGATCATGGTGTATACCCGGACACTGGTGGTGATGTAATGGGCATAGGTTGCGGGGGAGAACACAAAACCGACCGCCTTGCCGGTGGAACCGGTAGTGGCGGATTTTATCAGTTTGCGGGACCGGTATCTGTTTGAAATCAGCCCCTCCGGGAAGTTTTCGCGGATCTCATCCTTGGTTATCGGCGGCAATTTTTTCAGGTCGGCAAGGGTCTTGATAGTGTTGATGTCTATGCCGGCCTGATCATATTTAGCCCTGTAGTAGGGCACATTGTTGTAGGCCTGACGGACTTCTCTGATAATTTTATACTGGGCGATCCTCTGCTGCAGCCTGGGCGGCAACCACTGGAATACCTGGGTGCGAATAAGAGCCAGCAGCCCCCAAAAAATTATGTCAAACAAAGATTTTCCCCCGATTGTATGGTTGATTTCATTGCATAAAAAAGTATCTTTATTTATAGCATAATGGGTGCTATAAGGTAAAGATGTAATTTAATGTAATATATTTATTTCCAAAAACAATGTCTAAAATGCATACGAGGGAGGTCTAACGTGAAACAGTTAAAGCTGGTTTTAGCGTTTGTTCTGGTTGTTTTCCTGCTGCCGGCCTGCAGCGATTCGGACGATGATCTGTTGTGGTTGCCCGGCAATACGCCGGCGGCCGAAGAGGTCGACGACGGCAATGATGATAACGGAACCGGGGATGAAGATCCGCAGGGATACGGCATCCTGCTGGCCGCCCCATACAACGATGAGTATGAGGATGTGGTTGCCTGGGCCCAGGCTGTTGATTCTGTTGTTGATTTCCCGGTGTCGCTGGGCTTTACCAATCTTCCCGACTGGGATGACAAAAAATTCGGCAAAGATGAGGTCCCGCCGGATGTGCCGACCATTACCGCGGCCGCGCTCGAGATGAACAGCCATAATCTGGCTTTTGTGGCAGTCTTCAAGGTTGTGGTCTGTCCCGATGGAGAAGAGAGCGCTGCCATGGTGGATGAAATGGATGTGGAGCTCGGCAATCTGCTGGCTCCCTATAGCGTGACGTCCGGCTTCGGCCTTGGCGACTTTATGGTGAATTCGGTGCTTGCCAGGGTGGCGAAAGTCTGTTCCTTCACCAAGGATGATCCGCAGGTCCTGCCCTATGTCAAGCCGGGCAGCTCGTCCCTGATTGTGACCATGCTGGAATGTGCCGACAGCGTTCCCCAAAGTTCGATTGACGCCTTGAAGAGTGTTTTCGGCCAGGTTGCAATTTATGACATGGACAACTTTTTCTGGGTTGTTCTGTTTGTAAATATCCTGGATGGCGGTAAAAATGTAATTGTTCCTTATTTTACGACCCTCAACGAAACGGCCATAACCAAGCATGCCTTGATGACGATGGGTGGGGCCTTGGGTATCATGCAGGAGGGTTCAATCCTGAGTGATGAGTCCGCAATCGGATTCCTGATGACTTTGTTGTAACGGGCAGGGGGGTTCTCCCCCCTGTTTCTGATAATCCTTGACAACCCGGGCTGATAAATCATAGAAAACCGTGAACCGCAGGACCCCATTCTGTCTGCAATCTGACATATATCGATAAGGTTCCGGTTGTGAGGAGGATTTGATGAGCGAAGAGACCAAAGATTCCAGGAAGATCTGGTATAAGCTGCGTGGTGCCCTGATCGTACCTTTTTTTCTGATAGCTATTTTCTATGACGGAATGGATGTGGAGATGACCTGGGTTGTCTGGACAGTGGGGACGCTTCTTTTTCTGGCCGGCTGGTTTTTGAGGATCTGGGCCCAGATTCACCTGCATTACCGGCTGAAGACCCACAAGGTGCTGACCCTGACCGGACCATATGTCTATGTGCGTAATCCCATCTATATCGGCAATACCTTGATCCTGCTGGGAATCACCGTGCTGGCGGGCTTTGTCGCGTTTGTGCCGCTGATGCTGCTGGCCTGTGCCTTCACCTATCACATGACCGTGCTGTATGAGGAAGGTCATCTGAAGGAGAAATACGGGCAGCCCTACAAGGATTTTCTGGGCCGGATTCCGCGCTGGATGCCCAGGTTTAAGGGTGCTGAAAAGGCCGATACCGCTAACTTCAAAGAGTTTTTCTGGCCCAGTGTTGTGGCCGAGCTGCATATGCTGGCCCTGCTGGGTGTCTGGCTGCTGGCCGAATATATCAAAGCGCAGTTTATGTAAGCACTTACTGAATAATCAAAAAAAGGAGCCTGCGGGCTCCTTTTTTTTTGCCGTTATCAGCGATCGGGATGGAACAAAATTGAAACATTTGTCGGCTGATGTGTTTTTCATAAAACAAAAATGTACAATATTGGCCATCAATATAAATGAAAAAAATCAATGTTGGGTCCGGAATGTATGTAAACAGTTGAAATGGCTTGCCTGGCAAAATAAATGCATATACCCTGCACGAACAAAAAAGATCTGGGAAGGATATAGGATGTGTTCCATACTCGGCATTTTTGAGATCAAGACGGATACGGGTGATCTGAGGGCCCAGGCCCTGGAAATGAGTAGAAAACTGCGCCACCGGGGGCCCGACTGGAGCGGAATCTATGTGAACGATAATGCGATCCTGGCCCATGAAAGGCTGTCGATCGTGGATGTGAATAAAGGCGCCCAGCCGCTGTACTCCCCTGACGGCAAGCTGGCCCTGGCGGTCAATGGCGAGATCTACAATCACAAGGAACTGAAGAAAAATCTGGCCGAGCCCTATGATTTCCAGACCGAGTCGGACTGTGAAATCATTCTGGCGCTTTACCGTCAGAAGGGTCTTGATTTTCTGGAGGATCTGAACGGAATCTTTGCCTTTGCCCTGTATGACAGCGAAAAAAATGTCTATCTGATCGGGCGGGATCATATGGGAATCATTCCGCTCTACACCGGCTATGACGAGCACGGCAATTTTTATGTGGCATCGGAAATGAAGGCCCTGATGGATGTCTGCAACCGGGTGGATGAATTTCCCCCGGGACACTACTACTTCAGCGCAGATGATGCTCCGGCTGAATATTACCGGCGCGACTGGATGGACTTTGAAAATGTTGCGACGAACACTTCCTGCGAAAAAGAGCTGCGCTGGGCCCTGGAAGAAGCGGTTGAACGCCAGCTGATGTGTGATGTGCCCTACGGGGTTTTGCTTTCAGGCGGGCTGGACAGTTCCATTATTGCCGCGGTGGCCCGCAAATATTCGGCCAAGCGGGTCGAAAGCGGCGGACTGAAGGAGGCCTGGTGGCCTCAGCTGCATTCCTTTGCCATCGGACTGGAGGGCTCGCCGGATCTGGCGGCGGCCCAGAAGGTGGCCGACCATATCGGATCGATCCATCATAATTTCACCTTCACGGTCCAGGAAGGCCTGGATGCGGTGCGGGATGTGATCTATCATCTGGAAACCTATGATGTGACCACGGTCCGGGCTTCCACCCCCATGTATCTGATGTCCCGCAAGATCAAGTCCATGGGAGTCAAGATGGTACTTTCCGGCGAGGGGGCCGACGAGATCTTCGGCGGCTACCTGTATTTCCATAAGGCGCCCGATACCCGTGAATTTCATGAGGAGACCGTGCGCAAGCTCAAGGCCCTCAGTAAATATGACTGCCTGCGGGCCAACAAATCATTGGCGGCCTGGGGCGTGGAGGGCCGGGTGCCGTTCCTGGACAAGGAATTCATGGATGTGGCCATGCGGCTGAATCCGGCCGACAAGATGTGCAGCGGCGATAAGATTGAGAAACATATCCTGCGCAAGGCCTTTGAGGACTATCTGCCGCAAGAGGTTGCCTGGCGCCAGAAAGAGCAGTTTTCCGACGGCGTGGGTTACAGCTGGATCGACAGCTTAAGGGCGGCGGCCGAGAAAGATGTCTCGGACCTGCAGATGGAAAATGCCCATCACCGTTTTCCCATCAATACGCCGGTCACCAAAGAGGCCTACTATTACCGCTCAATCTTCCAGGACTTTTTTCCGCTGGACAGTGCCGCGCGCTGCGTGCCCGAAGGGCCTTCGGTGGCCTGTTCAACACCCACCGCCATCAAGTGGGATAAACAGTTTGAACAGATGCAGGATCCCTCGGGCAGGGCGGTCAAGGATGTCCATAAGGACGGTTATTGATCAGCTCTTTGTCGGAGCAGGGTCTCCAAATATTGATAGATAATTGTTTCATGGCTGCACCAGAAATGGTCGCAGCCATTTATTATTTCAATTGCGTCGGCCGGGAAAATTGAATCCAGGCAGTCGATTCTGCAGAACTGGTCATTTGCCCCGCTGATGACATGGATATCTTTCTGCCTGAGGTCGGGATGATCGAACATGGCCGTGGGCGGTGCAATCAGGATTGCCGGCAGGTCGGCGCCGGAATGCAGGTAGCGGCTGACGATCCAGGCCCCGAAGGAATAGCCGATCAGGATACGCGCCCGGCTATAATCGATGATGGCGGCAAGGTCGGCGGTTTCACCGTTGCCTTCATCAAAGGTTCCCTGGCTGCGGCCGACCCCGCGAAAATTGAAACGCCAGCTTGAAAAACCGCTGGCGACGGCCGCCCGGGCCGCCGTCGCCACCACATTGTTATGCATGTCTCCGCCCATGAGCGGATGCGGATGGGTGATCACCGCGGCCGGGCCGTCACCTTCGGCCAGATATTCCAGCCTGGGATTCTCACCGATAAAGGCACTCATCCCACCCTCTGTTATTCATGGTACATCTTCTCGATGATGTCCTTGTAGCGGTCGGTGATGGTCTTGCGTCTGAGTTTCTGCGTCGGCGTGATCTCGCGGGCCTCCTGGGAAAATTCCTGGGCCAGCAGCACAAATTTTTTGATCTTTTCGACCCGTCCCAGATGCTCGGTCAGATCGTCGATCCGGCTGCGGAAAAAGCTGATAATATCGGGGTGTTTTACCAGGTCTTCATGGCTGCCGAACGGGATATTGTGATCCTTGGCATATTTTTCCAGTGATTCGAAGCAGGGCACGATCAGGGCCGAAACAAACTTGCGGCCGTCACCGATGGTGGCGGACTGTTCGATGTAAAAGTCCTCGTTGAGGATGGTCTCGATCATCTGGGGCGCGATATATTTGCCGCCCGAGGTCTTCATCAGATCCTTGATGCGGTCGGTGACCGTGAGGTAGTTCTCCTCATCCAGGAAACCCACATCGCCGGTCTTGATCCAGCCGTCCTCGGTAAAGATCTCTTTGGTGAGTTCGGGCTTGTTGTAATAGCCCAGCATCTTGCCGGGGCCGTCAACCTGGATCTCGCCGTTTTCGGCGATGCGGACCTCGTACATGGGCATTACCGGTCCGCAGGTGCCGAATTTGTTATGTTTGGTATTGGCGATGCAGGGGCAGAAACATTCGGTCAGACCGTAGCCCTGCAGGATGTAGACCCCGGCCTTGAAGAAAAATTCGGAGATCTCGGCCGAAAAGGCAGCGCCGCCGCAGTTGAAGAATACATTGCGTCCGCCGAAGAGGTCGCGGATTTTTTTGAGCACCAGGTTGTCGGCCAGAAAGAATTTTAGGGCCAGCAATGGGGGGACGGCCTTGCCGTCGCGCTTCCGGTAGCCGACCTGACCGCCGACATTGAGGGCCCAGTGGAAAAGTTTTTGTTTGGCCGGGGAGGCATCCTCCAGGCCGTTCATGATGGTGGCATGGATTTTTTCCCACATCCGGGGGACGCTGCACATGAACATGGGCCGCGATTCCTGCAGGAATTCACGCAGCTGACCGGTATCGTGGCAGTAGTGGTTCTCTCCGCTGCGGATGAAAACAAAGTAGGTCCAGGAGCGTTCGAAGACGTGCGAAAGTGGCAGGAAGGCGAGGTTGACATCATTTTCGCCCAGCGGGACCAGCTCCTCGGCATCATAGCTCATGGATATCAGATTTTTGTGGGTCAGCATGGCGCCTTTGGGTTCGCCGGTGGTGCCCGAGGTGTAAATCAGGGTCGCCAGATCGCCGGCTTCGGCTTCGGCCAGACGTTTGTCGAGATCCTGCTGCTGCCGGCCGGCCCGGTCCAGTTCCATGAAGTCATCCAGGTGCAGATCACCGTCCAGCAGTTCAATATCTTTGTCAAAGGTGACTATCAGCTTGAGGTGCTGGGAATCCCGGCGGGCCTCACAGGCCTTTTCATACTGCTCACGATTGCCGGCAAACAGGATTCTGATGCGGGCGTCGTCGATGATGTAACCGGCTTCCTGGGCCGAATTGGTGGCGTAGATCGGTACGGATACGGCCCGGATGGAAAGGGCGGCCAGGTCGGCCACCGACCATTCCACCCGGTTGCTGGCGAAGATGCCCACCATCTCCCCTACCGTGACATTATGAGCGAGCAGGGCCCGGGCCGTGTCATCGATCATGCGGCCGAAGTCGGCCCAGCTGTAGGCGATCCACTGGCCGCAGGGTTTGTGCTGGACAGCGGTTTTGCCGGCGCCCCAGCGTTTTACCCGTTCATGGATCATGACGCCCAGATGTTTCTCGCGGGCGATGAAGGCATCAAAATCTTCCTGAAAAATCTCTATCTTGTCGCGCATGCGCTCTCCTTTTACGTTTTGTGAAAACAGGAATATAATAAAACCTGATTTCTGTACTTAAAACTTATGTAAAAGCTGCCTCACGGATTCATTTCATAAAGATCCTTATGGGCCATGACCTGCTCGTTGAAGACCCGGTTGTAACGTTCTTCATCCAGAGCCGGTTTCTTGATCAGCTGCATGCAGTAGTCCATCTGGGCCTGGGTGCTGGCCGGTTTGTTGTAGAGGCTCAGGGCATAGGCGGACATGTCACGCACATAGCAGTCGAACATCTGGTCCAGGATATCTTCGCCGATGGCATAATTGGCGGCATTTTCAAGGATGAGCTGGCCATAGGCGATCAGGGTGAAGATCTCGCCCACGGTGAGCATGAAGTCGGGGTTGACTGCCTGGGTCTTGTCCGGTGTGGCATTGATCAGCATCTCCTTGAAGATCCTGATCTGCTCCTTGAAGATATTGATGTTGGGCAGGTCATACTTGTTATAGGCGATATTGTAGTCGTGGAAGCGGATCTTGCCCAGGCCCCTGGTGGGTCCCTGGTTGAAGAGGAAGTCATCATTGCGGATATCGTCCACGATGCCCAGCTCGGGATATTCGGCCGGATTGAAGAGGTAGTTCTGCATGAACTTGATGATCAGCATGATGTTGACGTGTACGGTCCCCTCCAGTTTCGGCAGGGCCCGGATGTCGCGGGCCGCGGATTCAAAGTAGGTGTCCATCTCGAAGCCCTTGGCAGCAATCACATCCCACAGCAGGTCAATGACCTCTTCGCCCTGGGTGGTCACCTTCATCTTCATGACCGGATCATACAGCAGGTAGCGCCGGTCATCCGATGAAGCGCTGCGCATGTAGTCGCTGCAGCGCAGGCCGTAGAGCTTCATGCCCACGAGGCGCACAAAGGCGTCGGTGAACATCTGTTTGACGTGCGGCATGTCGGTCACGAACATGTTATAGAGCCGGCGGTGCGCGGCATGATTGAGGGCTTCGTAGAAGGAATGGGTGCAGATCCCGATGGTAGCCCAGCCCAGGTTATATTTGCCCACATTGACGGTGTTGAGGGCCGAGTTCCAGGCATCGTCACCCTTTGAGAGGATATCCTCTTCGCTGATGGGATAATCGTGCAGCGCGAAATTGGCCACATAGGACTGCACATTGACGATATTTTTCTTGAGTTCATACTGCTTGTGGCGGTAGTTGGCCACGAAGAAGACATATTCGCCGCTGTCGCTGAATTTGCCGAAATTGGAGACCATCTCGGCCTTGTTGCCGTTGCCGATATAATATTTTTCGCCGTTGGCCAGATAGGTTCCGTCCGGCTGCGGGCTCAGGTTCATATCGGTGGAATAGACATCGGCACCGTGCTCCCGTTCGGAAAGCCCGAAGGCAAAGATGGCGCCATCCTCCAGCAGGCGGGCGGCCTTTTCTTTGGCGGCCTCGTTGGCACTCATCCAGATGGGGCCGAGCCCCAGAATCGAGACCTGCCAGGTGTACCAGTAGTGCAGGCCGTAAAAACCGAGGATCTCGCTGAATTCACAGTTGCGGTAGGTGTCCCAGCGGTAGTTCTCATCCTTGCCGTAAGCTGACGGTGTCAGGAACTGGGCAAAGATCTTGTTCTCTTTCTGGAACTGGAGGAAGTCAGCGTACCAGACCCGTTCATGGTCATCCTCCTTGAGTTTGGTCTTGCCCTTTTTCTCAAAGAAATCAATGGTTTTGAGCATGATTTCGCGCGAACGGGCATCGGGATATTTACGGGCGTGTTTATGGGGGTTGAGTAAAAACATGTAATGATCCTCCTTTTTGCGGCGTTAACCGGAACACCGTAATGTAATAGAAATGTAAATATGAAAAAAGTATAGCGGCAGGCGCTTAAGATTTAAAGCAAAAACATATATTCAGCTGTCGTTTGCCGCAGGCAGGAGGATGACGCCGTCGGTTGTTGTGGCCAGCGAGCATCCCGGGCGGATGTTCATTGAATGCAGGGTGGGGTCCTTGATGCCGTTAAATGAGCGGTTACGGGTATCCACCCCGATGGCGGATACGGCCGCGGCATTGGGCCAGACCACGACGGAAAAGGTGCCCTGAGGGCAGAGCTGGTCAGCCAGCGACGGTTCGCTGCAGCCGGCCCAGCGGATGTCTCTCATGACATGGCGGGCCCCGGCGATGACCAGGCCGCGGGCCGCGGGATGTTTGTCCAGATATTCACAGATGGTGCGGCTCATCCACTGATCGCGGGTACCGGCAAGGCCGTCGGGTTTGTCAATCGCCACGATTCTGATTCCGAGATCGCGCGCCGCAAGCAGGATGGCCGAATAGCTGGGTGAATCCAGGATATCCCAGACCCTGATGCGGGCGAGATCTCCTGCGCCATCTGAAAAATCATCGATGGCCGGCTGCTGGTCGGAGGCGATCTCCATGAAGATGGTATTGATGCCCGTCTCCCTTGTAAGTCTGGGCAGGGCCCGGATAATCATCTGATGAATATCCCGGTCGCGGTGCCGGGTTCCGATCATGATCAGGCGGTTCTCGGCAGCCCGGGAGGCCAGGTAGTCAACCGGGGAGAGTCCGAGCTGATTGGCGTAGCGGATGTAATCTTGTTCAGGTGTCATCCCCAGTGAGATTGTGGAGAGGACGACGATGAAGAGTATCAGGATGCGTAATCTGGCTGCACTGGACATAGGGATATATTCGGAGCAAAGGACAAGGCCTTAAGCGAAAGATTCTATGCGCCATTAAGTAGTGGATTTTAAACTAGAACCGGTAGCCCACCTTGAATGTTAAATTACGCATCGAACTGGTGATCTCCTGATCAATATAGGCAACTGAATAATCGACGTTGCCGGTGGCTGAACTGTAGGGGTACTGGACCTGTTCCTGGGTACCGTCGGTCTCGATCTCGCGTTTGAAATATTCGGCCGCCAGGAAAAATCCCTGTTCGAATTCATAACCGGCCTTGAGGGAGTACATGGTGGCGGTGCCGTCACAGTCGCCCTCGGAGACCTTGAAACGCAGGATGTGGGTGTCCTTGTCAACTGCCTTGACAAACTGGGAGATGCCGATAGCGGCCTCGCCCGAAAAACCGCTATGCCGGAAACGCAGCGCGGTTTCATAATAGGGCAGGGTGTAGGTGACCTCATAATCCAGGACCGGGCCGGCCTGGATGTCAGGGTCAAGGGTTATCCCCAGGGCGGCAAGGTGCGAGAAATAATAGGGATAGGACGGGTAGGTCTGGAACAGGTTGGCAACCGCATATTCATGGTTTTCGGTCAGAAGCCCCAATCCGAACAGCAGCTGGAAGTTATCGGTGTTGACGGCGGCCGCCCGGAAATAGAGTTCACTTGTCATGGTTTCGATCTCGGCGTCGCTCTCGGAATAGACATCCAGGGTGCCGTATTCTGCCCAGTTGAAGCCCAGCATCTTGTAATAGCTCCAGTCCGAATCCTTGAATTTGCCGGTGTCCTTTTCGGGACCATATGCGATGTTGATCCCCAGTTCAAAGCCGTCGGCGGGCATGTATTCAAAGCCCAGGGTGTAGAGGGAACTGTCGAGAGAAAATTCCAGTTCGCTGATGGGAAAGGGCAGGAATCCGGCGGCGGAACTGCTGGGTGAAACCACAAGCCCGCCGATCTGATAGGTTGTGTCTCCCTCGCTGTCGGTATATCCGAGGGATACTTTGAACGGTTTCTCGGCCGCAATCAGCGGGGTACAGACTGTCAGTGACAGTAACAGGATCAGAACTGCGGTTCTCATGGGCTTCATTGTGTTTTCTCCTCATGGGATTGGACTTGACCGCCAAACAGCTGCGCAAGTCTGACGGTTGATTTTTCTGCGATATCGGCGTGCAGCGAGCGGCCATGCGAGTCCATGGTCACCAGGGCCGGCAGGTCTTCCACCTCGAGGACCCACATGGCTTCGGGCTGGCCGAATTCCAGCAGCATGACGCCCTCCACCTTCTTGATGCAGCGGGCCAGATACTGGGCCGCCCCGCCGGTGACGTTCAGGTAGACGCAGCCGGTCTCCTGCATGGCCTTGAGGGTTTCTGCTCCCATGCCGCCTTTGCCCATGATGGCAGCCGGGCGGTAGCGCCGGATGATCTCGGCCTCATAGGGTTCCTCGCGCATGGAGGTGGTGGGCCCGGCCGCGGTGATGCGCCATGTATCGCCATCGTTCACCGTCACCGGACCGCAGTGGTAGATGACCATGCCGTCCAGGTCCAGGGGCGGTTTTTCGCCGGAGAAGAGATGTTTGTGGACCTGGTCGCGGGCCGTGACAATGCGTCCGGAGATTGTGACGCGGTCGCCGGCCTTGAGCTGTTTTGCGGTCTCATGATCAATGGGGGATATAAGTTTTTTCAGAGCCATCTTTGGATCTCACCTTTTTTATCAATTTCGATTGCATAACGTCTGGTGGCCCAGCAGGAATAGCTGATGGTGACAAAGTAGCAGGCCGGGTGGCGGCAGGCGTGGCCGATCTTGACCCCCAGCAGGGTTGTGTTGCCGCCCAGTCCCATGGGGCCGATGCCCAATGAATTGGCCTCGCACAGAACCTGTTCCTCCAGCCGGGCCAGGTCGTCAACCGGGTTGATGTCATCCAGTTTGCGGAAGAGCTGTTCCTTGGCCAGCAGATAGCCCGAGGCCCGATCCCCGCCGATGCAGACTCCCAGGATTCCGGGAGCGCAGCCCTTGCCCTGGGCCTGTAAGACCGCATCCAGCATGCAGCGCCGGGCACCTTCCAGATCACGGCCGGCCTGAATGTTGCTGTCGGGCAGGGCGTACTGGGTGCTGACGTTTTCGCTGCCGCCGCCCTTGAGCATGATATGAATCTGGGTGGGGCCGTCCCAGGCCCGGAAATGGATCTGGGGGGCATGCCGTCCGGTATTGTCGCCGGTGTTGGTCTCGGTCTCGGGATCGACACAGTTCTGCCGCAGGATGCCCTCGGCAGTCAGTTTTCTGATATTCTGTTCGATTGCTTCCCTGATTTCCGGCAGGAAATTTTCGGGCCGGGATTTGACGACCGCAAAGACCGCCCCGGTATCCTGGCAGATGGGCTGACTGCCTTGGGCGGCCAGTTCGGCGTTTTGTTTGATGATGTCCAGAGTTTCATAAGCAATGGAAGCCTCGGTCTCCTGCTGCAGGGCCTCTTCAATGGCATAGGTCACGTCGGCCGGCAGTTCGGTGGATGTACGGCGGATCAGCTTATAGATGCTTTCATCGAGTAGGTTTCTGTTCATGTTGGAACTATAACAAGAATAGTCCGTAAATCCAAGACTCTCAAAGGAGTTTTTTTAGATAAGCGGGGCGGCGCGTTGGCCGCCCCGGATTTATTAATGGCTGTATTTGCCGGGGGTCTTCATGATGAACTGGACGCAGCTGGGGATTTCGGATTTTTCACCGGCGAAACGGTCATAATCCTTGGCCATCTCCTCGGCAATCTCCAGGCCGGCCAGCTTGATGACCAGCTCTTCGTTCTCCTCCACAATGCTGCTCTTGATGACTTCGGTGCCCTGCTTCTTGACCTTGGCAATATTCTCGGTCAGGGACTGGGAGCCGTCCTTGAGACGTTTGACGTCTGGCAGTTTTTTCTGGGTCTTCTCCAGAGAGGCTTCGACCCCGGATTTCAGGGTCTCCATGCTGGCCGGGAACTCTTCATATTCCGGCTTCTCAATGCCCTGGTCCTTGAAGAACTCCAGGACCCGTTCGGAGAAGGGGCCGCCTTCCACCACCAGGGTGAGCAGTTCGCTCTGGACCTTCAGGTAGCGGCTCATCTTTTTCATGGATGAGATCCAGGTAAGGGGCGCCAGTTTTTCGCGGATACCGTCATTGATCTTGATGGAGCCCTCGGTCAGCTTGGCCTGGGCATCAATGGCCTGGATCATCTGACCGGATTTTTCCTCGGCCTCCACCAGACTGTCATAGATCTGGGCATTGCCGTCGGCGATCTGCGCGGCTCCGTCCTGCAGTTTGTCCAGATAGCCGCCAACCTGGTCAACACCGTCGTAGAGCTGGTTGAGCTTGCTCTCAAGTTCATCAACCTTGTCCTGATATTTTGCCGGCAGCGGAATCCACTTGGGAAAGGCCGTAATCATGATGCTGGGCATCTCGATGTTGCGGCCCTCCACCACCAGTTTGATGGTCTGTTCCGGCACCGGCAGGGCGATCCAGTTCATCTTGATGGTATTGCCCACCACCGCGTAGACACCCTCGGGGGCCTCAAAATTGCTGAAATGATCGATATCCAGGTTGACGGCCACCATGGCGATGATGGGCACATGCAGGGTTTCCATGGTGGTTTTCTCGATGCCGGTGCCGATCTGGGTGTAGTTGATCTTCTGCGGCGTACCGGTGGTGTTTTTGAGATTGATATTGATTTCAAGCGTGCCGGTTTTGCCCTCCAGGGCGTCAAAGGATATCTCGCGGCCGTCCAGCTTGTATTCGATATCCACGGCCAGCGGCAGGGCCTTGTCGGTGGTGCCGCGGTAGAAGATGTTGAGGTCTTCGGTGTCGAAGGTAAGTTTGTCGCCTTCCATGGCGGGCTGGGTCACGCCCTTGACGTTGCGGATGTCGTCGAGGGAGGCCCAGTCGGCCGAAGGGCTGCGGCCGTCGGTTTTGAGCCAGGTCACAACCTCCACATTGCGGGGTTTACCCTGGGGGTCCAGATTTACATATACTGTTTCATTGCGGCTAATAGTTTTGGCGCTGGCCGTTAAGGCGAAGCACAAACTCAGGCACACTACAGTCAGGATTGAGACGAATCTTTTCAACTTAAATCTCCTTAACGATGGATTTTTTCCAGCCATAGCTGGTTTTTACGATAAGTTTGTCCATTACCAGGATGATCGACGGCAGCAGGACGATGATGACTGCCATGGAGATCAGCGCCCCGCGGCCGATCATCAGCGACATGGATTTGAGGGTATTGACATTGCTGATGAAGACCAGCCCGATGGTGGCGGCAAACAGGCTCATGCCCGAGATCAGGATGGCCGGGATGGAGCCGTTGAGGGTCTGGATCATGGCTTCTTTGCGGCCGTGCCGGGTACGTTCTTCCTTGTAGCGGCTCATCAGCAGGATGGCATAGTCAACCGTGGTGCCGAGCTGGATCGAGGAAATAACCGTGAAGGTCAGATAGGGCACCGCGTGTCCCAGATAAAACGGAATGGCCAGATTGACGAAGATGGCCAGCTGGATGCCGGCGATCAGGATTACCGGGATGGAAAACTTGTGGCCTACTACAAATCTGCGGATATCTTTTTGACAATGAGCGAGCATGAAGGCTTCTGCGTCCCCCTCATTGAGAGCATGCATTTCGACATACCTATTATTGCCTATAACTCCACTGCAATTCCTTTAACTCTAGGCGGCTCTGGGTTACTGGTAAACGAGAAGAACTACCCAGAGATCGCAGAGCTGATCAACCATCTGGTGGAAAATGATGAGCTGAGACAAAAAATTGTCAGGAGGCAAAGAGAAAGGCTGAAGGACTTCAGCAGGGATAAAGCAAAGGAGATACTAATAAGACAAATCCAGGGTATGCTCT
>CAYWBU010000015.1:23491-23775 GCA_964456565.1 uncultured Bacteriovoracaceae bacterium
AGGACTCTTATAGCCTCTCCATAGTGAACCGCAATCTGGCTTTAGCCCTGGACAGTACAGGCTGCAATGTATCTTTATTTGCCACAACAGGCTCAGGGGACTACACTCCTGATGAGGACAAGATAACGGACCCAAAGGTGAAGTCGCTCTGGCGGACCCGGATGGATAATCCGGAGTATGCCATTAGAAATATATATCCTCCCAGGGTGAACGATATGAAAGGCAGGTATAACCTAATCAACTTCTATTGGGAGGAGTCTCTCATTCCTGATAAGTGGGTGGGG
>CAYWBU010000016.1:0-977 GCA_964456565.1 uncultured Bacteriovoracaceae bacterium
GGATAGACCTCAATGGAGGAGCCGTATTCCGCTTCAATCTGCAGGGCCTCCATCAGCCGTCTGAATTTATCGGCATTGCTGCTGTCGGGTTCCAGGAGCAGGTTTTCGAGCTCGTTGGCCCGGGCTTGGCGTTCCTGCTGGAGATATGGCAGGCCGCCGTGGACATATTCTCCTAGCCTTGCGGTATTGCGCAGGAGAAAGCCTTCCAGATCTTTTTCAATTGAATGCGACTGGGCAATGATGCGCCGGGAATCCTTGACATAATCATCCAGGTTTGCAAGTTGCCTTTTTCTGAGGAGCCTTTCCTTCTCAAGACGGGCCCGACGGGCGGCCAGTTCCTGGTATTTCCGTGTCAGGCGCTGCTTCTCAGCCTCCCAGTCATCCAGTTTTTTTTGCGAATCCTGCCGCAGGGTGGTGGTCTGGCCGACCTGCTGCTCAAGGGCCGCCGGGGTGTCGCCATAGGCGGAAGTTCCGGCGAAAAGCAGCCCTAACGCTGCCAAAACGAAAATCAATTTATTGTTCATCAAATACTCCCCATTCAGATCACCAGCTAACTAGCCCATGTTATATGTTAGATCAAGCTTAATATACCTGATTATTTTAATGGAAGAATCCTCTCGCGCGCATTATAATTTCTATTACAATTTAATGCATGTGGTAAAAAAATTTATGACTGAAAATAAACAGAAAATACTTATAAGCGGGGTTGGGCCCAGGGAAGAGGGGCTTCTGCGCACTATCTCGGCGGTCTGGGATACGGTTGTGCTGGAGATGCATCAGACCAGAATAAATGAACTGCAGGAAGATTTTTCCGATGTCGTTTTCATCAATGGTGACGCATCCAGCATCATCACCTGGAAAAATATCGAAACTGACCGGCTGCGCAGTATAATTCTGGCGTTTCATGACAAAGATGTTGCCATTGAGGCCTGCCGGCTTGCCCGCGAGGTCTTTCATCTGGATATCCCGATCATTGT
>CAYWBU010000016.1:987-15357 GCA_964456565.1 uncultured Bacteriovoracaceae bacterium
GGTGCCCAGATCGCCCCGGAAGACTTCGCGGAGTATGAAGTAACGGTAATGGATCCCTTGGGATATGCCGGGGATATGATCCTCAATAAACTCCAGAACAACTATTCACGGGCAATCGATATCGGACTCAATCAGGGCGAGATCATTGAATTTACG
Organism: uncultured Bacteriovoracaceae bacterium; assembly: GCA_964456565.1. Classification (GTDB taxonomy): domain Bacteria; phylum Desulfobacterota; class Desulfomonilia; order UBA1062; family UBA1062; genus CAYWBU01. Next base: position 1,144 of record CAYWBU010000016.1, read on the forward strand.
GTTGCAGCCAAATCACATCTTACCGACCGCAAAATCAGCAACCTGAAGGCCTCGAAATGGAGGCTGGCGGCTATTTATCGTGACAGCCGGCTGATCATTCCGGCCGCCGATACCGCCATCAGGGTCGGCGATCGAATTGTGGTTGTGGGTGAGCCCAAGATCCTGGAAAACCTGGCCAATATTTTTCTCAAGGGAATCCCGCAATTTCCGCTGCAGTACGGCAACAGCCTGGCAGTCACCCTGCATCGCGACCGGGTCGGGATGCTGGGTGAGGCCATCTATTTCCATAACCATATCCGTTCCCAGAAGATTGACCTCTATCCCCACCGGGAACGTCTCAGTCGGGAACTTGTTGACAAGATAAAACAGGAAGTTAACGATTTTTCAGTCAAGAATGTTATCACCTCCAGTCTTGAAATGTTTTACGGCAACGAGGATGCCGGGATGTACGTGATTTGCCCCCGGGCCAGGCGGTTTCTCTGGTTCGGGCAGCTCAAGGAGATCTTCCGGACCAGCTACCGACCCTTCCTGATTGCCAGGGAGCAGTATCCCTATGAAGGCATCATTGTCTCCTTGAACTGCGGTAATCCTGTTTATGCCCTGGAGACAGGGCTGGAACTGTCACGTCTCTTTGATGTACCCCTGAAAGTTGTCTATGTGACGCTGCCCAAGGAGCTGCGCGACCAGGAGAGCGCCACCGAACTTAAAGTGCGGCGGGAAATTCTGGCTGACTTTGAAGGTATTTATAAGAAAAAAATGGACTGCACGATTATGGAAGGGAATCCGGTGGTTCAGACGGTTGATTTTGTGCGGGAATATCCGCAAAATCTGCTGATTATGGGTTATGACCGCCGGGCCAGAATCGGTTTTTTCAATCCCAATATTCCGTTCATGATAACCAGACGCAGCCGGATTTCGACCCTGCTGATTCCTCAGGGGGATTAAATGGCGGCAGAAGAGGCCATAGTCCTGCTGCTGGTTGTCATCGGCGCATTTCTGATGCCCTTTGTAAGCCGTATAATAAGGGTCCCCTCAGCTGTGGGGGAAATCATCTACGGCATAGCCCTGGGTTTTGTCATCAGTGATATTGCCCACAGCGTACCCATTATTAATTTTTTATCCGAATTCGGGTTCATCCTGCTGATGTATCTGGCCGGTATGGAGATCGATACGGATGATCTAAAAAAGGCCGGTCGCCGGCCGATATTGTTCTATGCGGCCTATTTCGGCCTGATTGCGCTGCTGGGCTTTGCGGTAAGCAAAATCCTGGGGCAGCCGGGCTATTATGTCCTGATCTACCTCACCACATCCATCGGGCTGCTGTATGCCGTCCTGAATGAGCTGGAGATGAAGAAGACCTCTCTGGGGCAGGAGCTCCTGATTATCGGCAGCATCGGCGAAATTATCAGTCTGATTGGTTTGACCATCTTCACCCTGCTGCATCAGAGCGGATTCTCGCAGGATACCGCTGTGCAGGTAGCTCAGTTGGCTTTATTTGTCGTGGCCGCCATCTTCATCATGAAATGTTTCCAGCTCTTGATCTGGTGGCTGCCGTCGCTTTCAAGGTTTTTCATCAGTACCGGCAATGTTACTGAAACCGGAATCCGCAGCAACTTCCTTAACATGTTTGTCTTTGTGGCCCTGGCGGCCTTGTTGAATCTGGAAATGATTGTAGGCGCCTTTATCGGCGGACTGCTGTTCGCCCTGGTTTTCAAGGAAAAGACCGCCATCCAGTCCGGAATGGGGACCTTCGGCTACGGTTTTCTGATTCCGATCTTCTTTATCGAAGTGGGCCTCAGTCTTGATCCGCAGGTGTTCATGGGGATCGGGGTGATAATCGAGGCCTTGTTGCTCTCGGTCATGATTGTGACAATCCGGTTTGCCGCCGCCCTGATATTTCTGGCCATTGACATGTCCCTGCGGGACATTGTTCTGATTCCGTTTTCAACCTCCTTTGCGCTGACGCTGCTGGTGGCGATTGCCAAGCTGGGCCAGGAAATGGGTGTTATCAGCGATCATCATTCAGGTGTCATTCTGCTGACCGCCATTCTGACGGCGGTGATCAATCCGGCCATAATACGCTCCATGCGGCGACATGCATCGGGGATTCGGTCGCGGATAACCTACGACAGGACATAAGAAGAGGGCGGCCTGTTGGGGCCGCCCTGATTTCAGATTGTTATATTGCCGGATTTCATGGTCCGGGTTGGCCTGAATACATCGACATGGAATTTTTCAGACAGGCGGTCGCAACGTTCGCACAGGACATTGTAACCGATATTCTGCGCCAGCGTGAAAGGGCCGATCCCGCCGCCGCCATTGGCCATGGCCAGATCGATCTCCTTGGGGTCATCCACCACATGTTCTTCCAGCAGTTTGGTGGCTTCATTGACCTGCAGGGCAATCATATCGTTCAAGTCAAAATCTGCAGTTGTCTTTGAGGTGTCGATCTGCGGCCGGCCCTCCGTCCAGTCATAAAACCCGTGGCCGGTCTTTTTGCCCAGACGGTTGTCGGCCACCATTTCCTTGAATTTTCTGCCCGGGCTATAATCCGGTGAGAGGGTCCGGGCAAAATATTCCTGAGAATGATAGGCTATGTCCACACCCACATAATCCATCAGCTCAAAGGGCGCCATGGGCATGAACGGTTTGAAGACCGCATCAAACTCTTCCGGCCCCGGGGTGCCTTGCTCAAGGATCTTGGCCAGCAGCAGCCCGGTGGGGGCATTGATGCGGTTATAGATGAACCCGGGAGAATCCTTTCTGACCGTTACCGGAACCTTTTTCATCCGCAGGGCGAGATCAGCCGTAATCTGCAGGGTTTCGTCGGAGGTTGCCGTCCCGCGGATTACCTCCACCAGCTTCATCAGTACTGCCGGATTAAAAAAATGCATCCCGATAACCTTGGCCGGGCGTTTGGTTGAATCGGCTATCTCCGAGATACTCATATTGGAAGTATTGGTGGCCAGGATAGTGTGCGGCAGCACCAGGCCGTCAACTTCAGTGAAGACATCCTGCTTGAGCTTCATTATCTCGGGAACTGCCTCAATCACGAAATCGGCATCACTGACGGCTTCTGCCGTGGCGGTGGTGGTCGTCAGCCTATTCAGGGCCGCCGCACGTGCCTCTTTAGATATTTTGCCTTTGGCGACCAGTTTGTCCAGGCTTGCATTGATGCTCTGGGTACCCTTGTCCAAATATTCCTGTTTGATGTCACGCATGCAAACATCATAGCCGGCCATGATTCCGAGCTGGGCGATCCCGTTACCCATGGCTCCGGCGCCTATGACCGCAATCTTACGGATATCGTCTATCTGCATCTTGACCTCCCGCTTTGTTAGGGGTTGTTATTCGCCTGTGAAGTTAGGCTCACGTTTTTCAAAGAAAGCCGTAAAACCTTCCATGGCATCCTTGGAATTTTTGGTAACCTTGACACCTTCCTGTTCCAGTTTGAGACCTTCATTAATACCGGTGTCGATTCCGGCGCTCATGGCCTGCAGCACGGCCTTGACAGCCAGAGGCGGCCGTTTGGCTATCACGTTTGCCAACTCAAGCGCCTCATCAAGGGCCTTGCCTTCCGGGGCAACCCGGTCGATCAGTCCGATCTCGAAGGCCTCGATGGCCGTCAGACGTTTGCTGAACAGGATCATGTCAAGGGCGCGGGCCCGGCCAACAATTCGCTGCATGCGCTGGGTTCCGCCCCATCCGGGGATGATGCCGAGATTCAACTCGGTCAGGCCGATCTTGGCCTTGGGGGCATCCACCATGATTCTGAAATGACAGGCCAGGGCAAGCTCACAGCCCCCGCCAAAGGCAAAGCCGTTGATGGCCGCGATGACCGGCTTTGCAAAACGGTCGATCCTGGTCCAGGTGTCAGAACCCAGCGGCCCGATTTTTTCAGCATTGGCGGCATCGCTGACATCAAAACCGGCGCAGAAACCTTTTTCGCCGGCGCCGGTAAAGATGACCACCCGAACATCATTGTCCGCTTCCAGACTGTCAAGGGCATCGCCGACCTCCATCATGGTTGCCAGATTTATGGCATTGGCCGGGGGGCGGTTCAGGATTACAATGCCGATGTTGCCTCGTTTTTCCAGGGATATGTTTTCGAAAGACATAACTTAACCTCCTTAATTGGATTAGATGAAAAATTTTAGCTGCCAAAACAGGATGCTATAATTTAATCTGCATTTGTTCCGTGAAAAAGTCAACAGAAATATGAATCACTATTCATTCACAACTTGCGGTGAATATTGCGGTATTAAACTAATCCATTGAAAGCATCAGGTGAGTGAAGGCTGCCACCACCAGACCGTGATTGATATCACCAGTCTTTATCATGGCCGGAATCTCATCGAACGGAATCAGTTCAACCGTAATTGCTTCGGTGGGATCAAGCTTCTGGTCACAGATCAGGGTTGCGCCTGTGGCCAGGAAGGTATGACAGGTATTGCCCTGGATTGCCGGATTGGGCCTGACCGAGCCGATATGGCGGATTGCATCAAAGGCGTAGCCGGTTTCTTCCAGTAATTCGCGGGCCGCAGCCTCTTTTGGGGATTCACCGTCTTCAACAAGTCCGCCCGGAATCTCAAGGGCGATATCGTTGATGCCGTGTCTGAATTGGCGGATCATGACAACCTGTTCCTCGGGGGTCAGCGCAATTACATTCACCCAGTCGTCAAATTCCAGGACAGTAAAATCTTTGATAACCGCCCCGTCATTGAAATCATAGCGATCATGTCGCAAGGTGAGAATGCTGTCCCGGAAGAGGCGGACGCTGTCCAGATATTTCCACAGATCTTTTATATTCAAGCCATATCCCGTTTGTTATCGAAGGGGGGTGTCATTGGACACCCCGGGGCTATTTGTTTTCAACCTGATCAAGCCAGCGGCCCACATGTACAAAGGTCTCGGTGGGCGATGTTTTTCCGATAATGACATCGACATGGGCCGTATTGGTGATTATATGCCATTCATCCAGTGCATGGGGTGTCTTGCCCTTTATGAGGCTGCCCACCACCTGATCGGCAGCGACAAGCGCATTGTAGTAGGACAGGGTGGCAATGACCGGCACGGTGATGTTTTTGAGGTGATTGTCATAACAGGCGTAGCTGCTGGCCCTCTCCTCGTTGCCGAGCGTCTGGCGATGTTTGTTTTCACGACCGTTTTTCCAGTGTTCGGTCACAGTGCCGCACCAGCCGATCTCAAAATACTGACCCATGCCGCGCATGGGCATGTCACTGTCACCGTAACGCCCCATGAACTCCATCATGTAAGGATCTGTATTGGAGGCATTCCAGGCCATCAGATAGCCGAAAGGATCGCCGCCGTTTTCAGGGCCGGCGCCAAAAAGGGTATCAAGCTTCTTGACCGAGCCAAAGGCAAACTGCATGACCGGTCTCAGGAGAGATCCGGGAATGAACGGGTTTACAAAATTATCCAGCAGTCCGTCCAGCGGAATGACCATCCTGGAATTTATGACCGGCAGGAGGATCTTGGCATATCCGGGAACCGGAGGGACGCAGGCCGGATCAAGCCCCACCAGTCCGGCAACCTTTGCGTTTCTTTCGCGGGCCAGGTCATCGGCAAACTTTACATGCGGGACATAGCCTTTATCAAAGGCCTTCCTTAGTTCTGCCACATCGTCTTCGGTATATTCGCCGGCCGGATTTTCACGGATAAGATGAGCGCCGGTAAGGTAGCCGTATGCAACCAGACCGCCGGTGGAATGACCGCCGATAAAGGGTTTTTTACCGGTTACCGCAATAACCCTATCTATGGCTGCCGGGGTGTCAAGGTTGATCCAGACATCCAAGTTGAAGATGTTTTTGTCCATCTTCCCGCTTCTGAAATCGCCGCGGCCCGTGCCCCTGTAGTTGGCAAACCACGGATCATAGCCTTTTTCCCAGAGGTAGTAGCCCAAATTGTAGTAGAGCATAGGGTCTTCGGCGATAAATCTGTCATTCTGTGCCCATTGGGGCAGATCCGGTGGCAGCTGCATGTCTTTGAATGATTTCTGGCGCGACGGCGGTGTATGCGCCAGAAACTCATTCATGTTGGCAGCGATGGACGGAAAGAGCAGGACCGGGGTGCCGTTAATATTGTAACAGCTGTCGGGAGTGGGGCGGTAGCGCTTCATTTTTATGACGACACCGTCGGCTGCGATGGCCTCATGGAGCCCGTCGGTTTTTGTAAATCCGGTGTATTCATACTGCCGGTAAGCAGAGAGTGATTCATCCAGATCAGCAAAGGTCTTTCCCATGATGTTTGCTTGCGCAGCGCCTGAAGTGCCCAGTATCAACATCAATGCCAGCATCAGAACCCTGTTTGGCAAAGCCGCGTTTGTCCACCTGTAACTAAAAATGAAATGCATATTAATCCCCCCGGTTCGAAAAATAAGATGATGGGTATTTGCACATAATGGTTAACATTTTGGCCGTAAAAAAACAAGCTTGGCCATGTCCGGGAAAAGATCCTTGATTATTTCAATTGATTGTTAAATATTTAACAAAGATGCCGATAGGATGGTTAGTGCAAAGGAGACGTTATGCCGGCCGACGCCCTCAAATCATATGAGATCCATCACGCAAGCAGATCTGACTGCTGTTTCATCTGCCAGGCCCGATCACAAGAACTCTACTGTGTGCGGGAAGCTGAATCCATGAAGATGATCCGGCTTTGCAGAGCCTGTATGCAGGATCACATGAATACCTACCTTCTGGACAATACCAGGGTCTGGGCCAATAAAAAGGCGGGTTAACCCACCGGGAATTTGAGCGTGAAGACAGAACCCTTGCCCGGCTCCGATATTACCGTGATCAGACCATTGTGGGCATCCATGATCTTCTTGCAGAAAGTGAGTCCCAGCCCGTAACCTTTGGGGAAAGAGCCGTTCCGGCCGGCCCGGAAGAACGGTTCGAAGATCAGGGACAGCTTGTCGGCCTCAATCCCCTGTCCCGTATCCGTAACCGAGATGTTTATGTAGTTATCATCGTACCCGCAGCGCAGTTCGATATTGCCCCCGGACGGAGTATACTTGAGGGCATTCCCGACCAGATTGACGACCACCCGATAGACACTTTCGCGGTCAGCCGTCAATGGCGGACACGCATCGTCCGCTATGCAGGTGCAAGTAAGGCTATGTGCCCGGATCTCCGGCTCCAGATCACTGATTACATCACTAAAGAGGTCTTTGAGGTTGATCTGAGAATAATCCATAATAAAATTGCCGGCCTCGATGCGTGAAAGGTTGAGCCAGCTGTCGATCAGTCCGTGCATATTGCCCAGACGTTTTTCGCTGCGTATCAGAATATCAATAAATTTGTCCTGATCCTCGCTAAGATCGAGCTCCTTGAGAACTTCCATGTATTGCTGCACAGCTGTCAGCGGTGAGCGTAATTCATGACAGACAAATGTAATGAAATTTTTCTCGTAGCAATTGCGGTATTTGTCAACAGATCGTTTCCTATGGAGGTCTTTTGCAAAACCGCGGCTTCGGTTGACCGCTGCGCGGATCTTCTCGGGAGTTATGGGACAGAATACCGAATCAAAGATTCCCATACGCATGGCTTCGGCAAGTTCCGATGCACTTTCATCATAGCCGGTGGCGATTATCACATTCCGGTCAGAGGCGATCTTTCCCATCAAGACATTGCCGGACATATCCGGCAGTTTCCGGTCAAGAAATATGATTTGCGGATCGGTTTTTACCGCAAGCGCGAGGCCGTCATGTGCGGAGTGCGCCTGGGCGACCTGATAACCCAATGACTTCAGGACAGGCCGGCAGGTGCCCTGAAATTTTTCATCGGCATTGATAATCAGGACATATGGGAGGGCGGCATTCATGTCTTTACGAGGGCCTTTACATATTCCAGCAGATCCTCAGCCTTTATGGGTTTACGCAAAACCCGGCTGACCCCGGATTCCGGGGATGCGGCATAGTCAATGGCGTCATATGGGCCGGCCATGTCAACGGCGCTCAGGATTATAATTGGCGTATCCAGGCTGCCGGAGCGATTCCTGAGAGTTTCAACCACATCATAGCCCTCGCTCCAGGTGTCCATCATCAGGTCAACAATTATAAGATCGGGGTTGAGCTCACCGCTTTTTGCCAAGCCCTCGGTCCCGTTATGTGCCGTAAAAACCTCGTAGCCGTCTTTTTCAAGGATAAGGCTGGTTGCCATAAGAAAATCGGGGTCATCGTCAATCAAAAGAATTTTAACAGACATGTCTCCTCCTTTGTTGCCGGGGTTCTCATTCAAAGATGCTGCAGCTTGTACCAGCATATATAATTTTAAAGCGAAATTAAAGAGTTGATGTCTGAGTTGTGATAAGCTAGACCACTTGCATGATAAATGAAGCTCCCAGCCTGCTGTTTGCCGATCGCAACGGCAATATAATGGATTTTGAGCCGCTGGCCCTCGCGGGCCGCAGCGGCGACCATCTGCATTCCTTGACTACCGGTGATGTAATCGGGCTGCCGCCGGGATCGGAGCTGTATGTCCTGCCGGACCGCCATCCCATCGGTATTGACAGGGCGACCGGAGAATATGTTGTGCTGGAGCGCAACCCCTTTAATGAGGATGAACCGGCATACGCGGTGGCCACCTTTCTGAGCGCCGCCCACACCCAGACCTATCTGCCGGCCTGGGATAAGGGTGCCGATGCCTGCCTGCTGCCGCTGTTTGCCTATACTGCGGCCGGATGGCAGGACGGTTTTGTGGCGGCGGCCATCCGGACCGACCCTTCCAGCAGGCAGGATCCGGAGACCTTCGACATGGACCTGGTCCGACAGGGCGTCAAGGAATGGCAGGGCGATTTCCCCGGCAACCGCCTTGTGAAACATCTCTCGCATTGTGCCCTGTGCTACGGATGTCCGGCTGCAATCAATCTATTCCAGGGGCGCGAAGAGGGACCCCTGCCGACATCACCGGTCTGCAATGCCAACTGTCTGGGATGTATTTCATATCAGGAGGTTTGCGGCATAACCTCACCGCAGGAACGCATCGATTTTATACCTTCTCCTGAAGAAATTGCCGAGATCGCCATCCGCCATATCAAAACGGCTCACAATCCGGTAGTAAGCTACGGACAGGGATGTGAGGGCGAACCGCTGATGGTCGCGGATACCATCAAGGAATCGATTCGGCTTATCAGAAAGGCCACCAGCCAGGGAACCATCAATCTTAACTCCAATGCCAGCCTGCCGCACAAAGTGGCCGAACTGGCCGATGCCGGCCTTGACAGTCTGCGCATCAGCCTTAATTCTCCCGCAAAAACAACCTATGAGAAATATTATCGACCCGAATATCCCTTTGACAACATCAAACTCAGCGCTCTTGAAATGAAGCGGCGCAACCGGTTTGTTTCGCTGAACCTCTTTGTTTTTCCTGGTCTTACCGATTCTCCTGCTGAGGTGGCTGCGCTTGAGAGCTTTTTAAACGCAACGGGCGCGGATATGATTCAGTGGCGCAACCTTAACATCGACCCTGATTATTATCTGGAACAGCTTGGCTGCAGTTTTGCGCCGGGGGAAGGCATCAGCAGGCTGATCAATCGACTTCCGCTTAAAAAGGGGTATTTCAATCCCTATCTTGGTGATTAAATTCTAGAACTCTTCAAATTCGCCGGCATGCGGGTCTTTGTCGACCTCGTCGGTGGTTCGTAGCGAACTTTTTGCGGTGGCAGAAAATTCCAGCAGCAGAACGGTGAAGTCATCATCAAAGCGTTCACCGGCATTAAAATCGCTTGCGGCTTTCTCGATCCGGTCGATCAGATCCTGTCCCTGACACTCCTTGATGGTCTGGTGGAACAGTTCGATCAGACGTTCGCGACCGAATTCCTCCTCCTGGGCATTCTGGGCTTCAATTATGCAGTCGGTATACATGAGCAGGGCATCACCTTCTGATATGTCGATGGTGGATTCCTGGTAGTCGCCGTTCTTGAACATCCCGATAAAGAACCCGTCGGTATCCAGTTCAATCACCTCATCAGTTTTGCTGCGGTAGAGCAGGGGGTAGGGGTGGCCGGCATTGGAGTAGGTTATGGTGTTGGCGGTTTTGTCAACAATCAGATAAAAGGAGGTGATGTAGTCTTCCGCCAGCAGCGGATTCATCATCTCGTTGAGCATGTGAAACAGGATCTTGGGGCTGGCGACATTGGCGGCATGCGTATGAAAACTCATTTTAAACATGGATGCCACCAGGGCGGCCGCCACGCCATGACCGGATACATCGGCGATAATGAAGCCTGTCAAACCCTGTCCCAGGTCGACAACGTCATAAAGGTCGCCCCCGATCCCTATGGACGGTTTATGTTTTGATGCAAAGTTTACCCCGTTGAAACTCTGGTAGATGTCCGGCAGCAGACTTTTCTGGAGCTCCGCGGCCATTTCAAGTTCATGCAGCATTTTTTTATTCTGGTCCTCTATGATGGATGTCTTTTCATCAACATCGGCCAGGGTCATGGCAAGGGTGGCTGCCTGTTCCTCCATGAGATCCTTGGTTTCGGCCACCTCCATCATATGGGTTTCCAACTCATTTCTGGCAGATACCAGGTCGGTTATGTCATTAAACATTACAACCAGACCGGTCTTGCCCTGACCCATATCCACCTTGTGAATTTTTTTTTCGATATGGATCAGCCGTTTTTTGTTTTCATATATAAAACTGGTTATCTTGGGATTGATCAGATCACTGAAGAGTTCCGGCAATTTCTCAATGGGTCGCCCCTCCACAGAGTTGCGCTTTATGGCAGTGATTTCCTCGGCAGCATTATTCCAGATCAGACCGCAGTCCTGATTGTCTAACACCAGCAGACCTGATGATAGACTGTCTAATAAAGATTTTGAAAAATTTTCCAGTTTCACTGCACGAGCCCTTGTTTTACTGCCAGTTACTGCTATTCTTAGTCAGTCTCTTCCCTGCGATACTGAATCAATGTTACAACCGATGGGCTGCGCCTGATTATCAAACGGTCGACAAGTCCACGCATCAGGGGGATTCCACGGCCATATGGCAGAATTTCTTTGGGTTTTGATATTTGGGCCGGCACCCCTCTGCCCGGGTCTTTAACCTGGATATAAAACTTTTCCTTATCCAGAAAAAATCTGACGGAAATTTCGCGGGAGGCATATTCGGGATCGTTCAAGCGCTCCTTGCGCTTGTCAAAATAGAAGTTGTGCGAATCCAGATCCGGCGATTTTTCACAGGATTTAAGTTCAAGACAGCCATAGTCAATCGCATTTATCACGGCTTCTGCAACCGCCACCTCCATTCCGGCCTTTTGGCGCGGATTGGAAAGGTCGAAAAAATCCATCAAGGATACCATCTGATGCGCAATTCGATCCGGGTCGGATTCACCCGCCTTGAAACTGAAGGTTATATCCGTAACCGTGATATTTTTTTTGATCTCCCAGTTTTCATTATCCATTCTTTTCCCTGCAGTACTAATTTTTTGCGAGCTCCATGACCCTGGCCGCTATCGAACCCAGAGGGACCACCTTGCTGACGCCCCCCATCTCTATTGCGACTTTGGGCATGCCGAAGACGACGCAGGTATCCTCATTCTGTGCAATGGTGTAAGCGCCGGCATCACTCATTTCCTTCATGCCTCTGGCGCCGTCATCGCCCATGCCAGTAAGGATTACGCCGATTGCATTTGCGCCCAGACTGTTGGCGGCTGAACGAAAAAGGACATCCACTGATGGTTTATGCCGGTTTACAGGCGGACCGTCCTTTATGGATACATAATATCCGTTGCGGTCATGATTGACGATCATGTGCTTTCCGCCTGGTGCAACCAGTGCCACCCCGCGCATAAGTCTGTCGTTGTCCTGGGCCTCCCGGACATTGATTGCGCTGAGGGAATTTACGCGATCGGCAAATGATTTTGTGAAAACCGGCGGCATGTGCTGGACAATCAGAATTGGGGGCACATCCACCGTAAACCTGTTTAATACCTGCTCAATGGCGACTGTTCCGCCTGTTGATGCGCCGATCACCAGGACTTTCTCGCCTTCAACCACGGGCTTGGTTTTGTTGGCTGAAATAATGGCATCCATCCCCAGTTTGGGGGGGACTTCCAGCTTGGGAGTTACCGCTTTTTTGACTTTGGCCTGGGCGGCTGTCTTGACCTTGGAAACCAGCTCTTCACCAAGAAGATTGATTTCTTCGGACTGTCGCACTTTCGGTTTGGCGATATAGTCGATGGCCCCCAGAGACAGGGCCTTCATAGTTGCCTGTCCGCCGGCTTCAGTCAGAGTTGAGAACATAATTACCGGCATCGGGTGTACCTTCATAAGTTTTGACAGGAAGGTTAGGCCGTCCATGCGCGGCATTTCAATATCAAGGGTCAGGACATCCGGATTGAGGGCCTTGATTTTCTTGATTGCGATGTAGGGGTCCGGAGCGGTCCCCACAACCTCGATGGACGGATCGCCGTCAAGGATATTGAAAAGCAGCTTTCTTACCAGGGCTGAGTCATCAACAATCAGTACTTTGATTTTCGACATATTGCTCCTCTATGAATTAAAACAGGGTTAAATCTCCGCCTTCTTTCTGAAGTTTTTCCTTGTCACTGAAAAGTTTGGTCTTATACTGTTTCTCGGCTTCGATGATATTGGACTCTCCGGTTGCCTTGAGCCTTTTCATGAGAACCTTGGCGGTATCCGTGAAAAAAAGGACCTTGCGTCCCGCATAACCGCCCACATCCTCCTTGATAACGGGAATCTGTTCCATGCCGAGAAATGCTTTGACAAAGTTTATGTTGGATTCGGGCACATTGCCGTCTGTCTTTCGGAAGTTTAGAACATGGCCGCCGCCAAAAATTTTGGCCTCGAATGACTCCCTTTTTCCCCCGTGCTTTATCAGGTCGTTGATCAGCTGCTCCATGGCGAACATCCCGTATTTGGATGACTCCGACAAGAATATATCTTCAGACCTAACGTCGCCTGGCAGCATGAAATGATTCATCCCGGCGATACCAGTTTTTTTGTCCTTCAGGCATACGGAAATGCACGACCCCAGAACGGTTGCAATGATTTCATTTTGGCTGACATGATATTCCCCGGGGTAGATTATGACCATATTTCTGTTAAATTTGGGGCTGAATCGCGTTATCATATCAGGATTTCCTATAGATCGTATTTTTCATATAAGAAAACTTGACCTTCATGTTCATCAGTGATTCCGAATGTCCGATGAAAATGTACCCATCAGGCTTCAGGTATGAGTGGAACTTGTTCATCAGGGTTTCTTTCGTCGGCGCATCAAAATATATAATGACATTGCGGCAGAAAATGACGTCAAAAAGGCCTTTCATGGGAAACTGGGGAGCCATGAGATTCAGCTTGCGAAAGGCGATCATATTCTTGACCTGAGGGATAACTTCATAGCCTGAAGCAGTGCGGTTGAAATATTTTGTTAAATATGCCGGTGGAACGGGTTCGACCGTTGCCGAATCATATGTTCCGTTTTTTGCCCGGGCAAGGATCTCGGTGTCAAGATCGGTTGCCAGAATCTTGATGTCCCAGCCATGCTGTCCGCTAAAGGCCTCCTTGACTGTCATGGCAATCGTATAGGGTTCTTCGCCGGACGAACATCCGGCCGACCAGATCCTGATCTTTTTGTCCCCGGAAGACTCCCTTTGTTTGATCAATGCCGGGAACATCTCATTGAGCATGAAGTCAAAATGGTGTTTCTCCCGAAAAAAATCGGTTTTGTTTGTGGTGATGCGATTGATAAGGTTGCTGAGTTCTTTCTCGGAGTCGGGATGATTTTGAAGATAATCATGGTAGGCCGAAAAAGATTCCAGATTCAAGGCCCGCAGTCTTTTGGAAAGGCGGGCCACCAGAAGTCTTTTCTTCTTTTCAGACAGAGCTATCCCGGTTTCGCGGTGGATGATTTCTCTGAAAAGATCAAATTCTCTTTCAGTTAAATCAAATGATTGCGCCAGCAAAATTTATACTCCGTCCATCAGGTCCAGTTCTTCGTCGGTGAAAACCTTGTCAACATCAAGCAGCATAATAAATTTTTTACCTTCGTCATAACCAACCATTCCCTGAATGTATTGGGTATTTATGCTGCTGGAAAGAGCGGGACGGGGTTTAATTTCTTCCTGGTTGATTGTTATGACATCGCTGACAGAATCAACAACCAGGCCCATGGTTCGACCTGAAACATCCTGTATCATTATGACGGTATACTGGTCATACTC
>CAYWBU010000016.1:15367-23451 GCA_964456565.1 uncultured Bacteriovoracaceae bacterium
TATTGGACCGCTCACGCATCTCAATGACGGGAACAACAATTCCGCGACGATTCAAGATTCCTTTTATAAAAGAGGGAACATTGGGAATTGTCGTAAGCTCCTGATAAGCAATGATTTCGTTAAGCTTCATTATGGGAATGCCGTAAACCTCAGTCCCCAATGAAAACGTTACATATTGCGAAGCTATACTCTGGGTTTCCTGATTTTTGTTAGGCTGTGCCATTGTTTCCTCCTAAAACTCCTCAAAGTCATCGTCAAAAGAAGTGTCTGCCGCCGCCGGTGCCGCAGTCTGGGCTTTTTGATTAGGTTTCCGGTTTTGATCAAAGGCTGCCGAGACCTTGAATCCACCGACAGTCGATGACAGCTCGCGGGCTTCCGAGCTCAGACTGTCAGCTGTGCTGGCAAGCTCTTCCACTGTGGAGGCATTCTGCTGGGTTGATTCGTCGATCTGGGCTATGGCCCGATTTACCTCATCAACTCCGGTTGCCTGTTCCTGAGATGCGGCTGCAATTTCTTCCATTGTCTGGGTAAGATCTTCGATATGGGTGATGATCTCCTGCAGTGATTCACCGGATTTCTTAGCCATATCGTCACCGGCGGAGATCTTATTGACAGTATCTTCGATGAGCGCCCTGATTTCCCGAGCGGCCTCTCCGGATTTCTGGGCAAGGGCCCGGACTTCCTCGGCGACAACGGCAAACCCCTTGCCGTGTTCACCGGCCCGGGCAGCCTCTACCGCGGCATTCAGTGCCAGCAGGTTGGTCTGGAAGGCCACTTCGTTTACGGTCACAATAATATCACCGATTTTTTTGGAGGCCTCGCTAATCTCGTCCATGGCTGACGACAGATCCTGGGCTATCTGGGAGTTGTTGTTAACCGCGGTTTCGGTTGATCTGGTTTTTTCGCGGCCCCGGGCGGCGTTCTCCGCATTGTTTTTTATGGAGGAGGTCATCTCCTCAATGGTTGCCGCGACTTCCTCAATGGCGGATGCCTGTTCCTGAGTGGACTGGGCCAGCCCCTGTGAGCCGGCAGACACCTCCTGCGTGGCTGAATCCACCTGCAGGGAGGACATCTTGATCTTCGCGATTATGTTCTCAAGGTTGGCCATAAATTCATTGAACCAGTAGGCCAGGTCGCCAAATTCATCCTTGGTGAGAACGGGTAGCCTTACAGTAAGGTCACCTTCGCCGTGGGCGAAATCTTTCATCTCATTAACTATTTCATTGGCCTTGTTGGCCATCCGGCTGGCCATCCAGTGGCCCAGAACAATGGAGATGATCGCAAAGACCACCAACAGCACAAACATAGTATGTTTGAGGCTTATTACCTTGGCAAGGACTTCTGTTTCGGGGACCGATACCCAGAGGACCCAGTCCAATTCGGGGAAATACTCCAGATAGCCTATCTTTCTGGTCCCATCAAAAGTGTAGGAATAAAATCCCTGTTTCTGGTTTACGGCATTTCGCACAAAGTCATATTTGTTATATGCATCAAGGTTTCCAACAAGTTCCTTTTTGGGGTGATATACTGCCCGTCCGTTTGACTCATGGATCACCATGTAGCCGGTATCATAATATTTGAGTTTGGAGGCTTCTTCGATCAGTTCTTTCTTGAGATTGGCGGTGAGCTGTTTCTTAATGATCTCCAGGTTGCCTTCAATTGAGGAGTAGCGCAGGGCGATAATCTTTTTGAATCCGTCAACTTCGGACTTGATATATTCATTGGCCTGCTCTTCCATGAGCCGGGAACTAACACTGCTGATGATGAGGACGACCAGCAGCAAGGGCACCACTGCAATCACAAAGTTCAAGGCAACCAGTTTTTCCCGCAATTTCCAGTTGAATTTCATCATAACTCCTTTGAATGTTAGATCTGGATAGATGCTTTCTCGCCGAAGGCCATGCGTTTGATGCCATAGACATCCAGTATAAGGGAAACCTTGCCGTTGCCGAGAATGGTTGCCCCGGAGGTCCCCTCAACTTTGCGGAAATTCTTATCAATACTTTTTATAACGGCCTGCGTTTGGCCAATTACGTCATCAACCAAAACGCCGAATCTGTCATCCGCACTCTGCAGAACTACAACGAGGGCCTCGGTGGGGTCTTTTTTCAGTGAAGGAATCTTGAATACATCGTAGAGTCTTACAAGCGGGATATAGTCGCCACGGATCTCAACCAGCTCGCCTTTGCCTTCGACAGTTTTGACCTCATGCGATGTGGGTCTGACCGACTTGTCAATGACCGAAAGAGGTACGGTCAAGACTTCTTCGCCAACCTTGACCATCATGCCGTCAATAATTGCAAGCGTAAGCGGCAGTTTGATCCTGAAGATGGAGCCCTTGTCTTCCTCGGAGAAGACCTCGACGGACCCGCTGAGGTCTTCAATGTTCTTTTTGACAACATCCATACCGACGCCCCGTCCGGAAAGCTCTGTGACCTTTTCGGCGGTGGATAATCCGGCCGAGAACAGGAAGTCAAAGATCTCCTTGTCGGAATAGCTTTCTCCGGGGTTCGCCAGCCCCTTGGCAATGGCCTTTTCCAAGACCTTGTTTTTATTAATGCCGCGGCCGTCATCGGTGATTTCAATGAATATATTGCCTTCCTGCTGATAGGCCTTGAGCCATATCACTCCGGCCTCAGGCTTGCCTTTTGCCGTTCTTTCCTGCGGAGATTCAATGCCGTGATCGATCGAATTTCTGATCATGTGTTTCAGCGGATCGCCAATCTGCTCAATAACATTTTTATCGAGCTCGGTCTCGGTTCCGCTCATGCGCAGGTCAATTTTCTTGCCCTGATCAAAGGCAAGATCGCGCACCACGCGCCGGAAGCGGTTAAACGTGCCTTCAACCGGCACCATGCGAACCCGCATAACCTGTTCCTGCAGTTCCCGAGAGATTCTCTCCAGTGAGCCCGAGGCATTCTGGAGGATTCCCGATGATTTATTGCCGTCCTGATTTACTTCGGATACCAGCTGGGACATACGGGCAACACTGATAACCATCTCTCCCACTAGATTGACCAGCTTGTCCAGCTTGTCGGTATCGACCCTGATAGTTGCGGCCTTGGCAATCTTTCTGCTCTGAGACTGTTCCCTGGCAACCTTTTCAACTATTTCCTTAGGGGCCTTACCTTTTTCGACCAGAGCTTCACCTGTTGTCTTGTGCTCCTTGAGGGTGTCGGCAATATCTTCGTCCTTGACTATCCCGCGTTCAACAAGGATCTCCCCGATGGGCTTCTCGGCCAGTGATAGATCAATGCCGTCTTTGTACCGTGAGGAAATATCTTCAATATGGATGTCATTTTCATCCAGAACAAAAATAAAGATGTTCTGAATATCGGAAAGAGGGCGGGACGTGCTTGCGACAATCTCCCACCACGTATAGCAGGTGGTAGGGACAATTGAATAGAAATCGGGGACATTTTCAATATATGCATGAGTTTCAAGGATTTCGGAAAAATCCTGCAGTTCACGAATGAGCATGATTGGGTCCTGTCCGGTAGAAAACAAGTCCGAACGGAATTTCATGGAGATTGAATATATCTTTTTTTCTCCTTCGGGAGATTTCTTGCCTTTCACGTCGAAAGCTTCTTTCGATGCCCCGGCTGTTTTTCCGGTGAAACGCTTCAGTTTGGATGTAATGTCGGCCATCTCATCTGCATCGACATCCTCTCCCTCTATTGAGGCGCTTACCAGCCTTTTAAGAAAATCGACGGCCTTTAGAAGTTCGGATATCAATTTCTTAGTGGGCTTCAGCTCCTCATTCCGGATACGGTCAAGAATATTCTCGATCGTATGGGTGAAGTTGCTGACGTTTTCAAAGCCAACAAGTCCGGCAGATCCCTTTATGGTATGGGCTGCCCGGAATACTCTATTTATGGTTTCAGAGTCTTCCTGGTCTTCTTCCAGCCGAATCAGGCCGGCTTCAATTTCCCGGAGCTCTTCTTCACTTTCCTCAATAAAAACTTGGATCAACTCATCGTTGGCCATAGCTTACCTCATGAATTTTTTGGTTACGTAAATAAGCTGTTCGGGCTTAAACGGCTTTACCAGCCATCCGGAAGCTCCGGCTTCTTTACCTTTCATCTTCATTTCTTCCTGTGATTCGGTTGTCAGAACAAGAATAGGGACAAATTTGAAAGGAGTCTTCTTTACTTCCTTGATAAAGGTAATTCCATCCATCACCGGCATGTTGATGTCGCTGATTATCATGCCCAGCTGTTTATCTTCCTTCATTATCTGTTGCAGCCTGTCCAGACCGTCCTGTCCGTTTATTGCGTTCAGAACCTTAAAGCCGGCTTCCTTCAGGGTGAAATTAACAGATGCCCGCAGTGTGGCGGAATCATCAACTACAAGTATGTATTTATTAATCATCCGGCAACCTCCCTGAATACCCGGATGAATCCGGATATATTCATGGTTTCCTTAACCTCGTCGCTGATACCCCTTATGCTGAATGAGCCGTGCTCCTCGATAGTCTTTTTTATTGCATACAGAAGCTGCAGCCCGGAAGTGTCGATCTCGGTGACACCCGACAAATCAAGTACCAGGTCGCTTCCGGCATCATCCAGGATGGATTCCAGAGCTGAATGACAGGAATCAATATCCGATACGGTCAGTTCCCCCTGGAGCATGACAGCTCCCGTGTTATCTTTTGATATATTCATGAACTACCTCATGGAGATAGGAAAGAGTTTGTCAAGTTTGATGGATTTGAAAATATTGAACAAATTCTCATGGATGCCTTTGATCTCAAAAGTGGCATTGTTTTTATCAATCTCTTTGAAGAAAATCAGGATCTTGCCGATCCCCGAGGATCCAATGGTCGGGACCTGAGACAAATCCATGACAACATTCTGCGGCTTGTTCTTTACGATGCTGTTCAGTTCATTTCTCAATTTCTCGGCTGATTCAGTGTCAACTGCACCCGTGATGCTGATTTTGGTAACATTGCCCTCTTTCCTTGTCACAATGTCCATTGAAGCCTCCTTGTGCTCTTCAAGTTTTCAGCTCTCCTAATCGGAAATGAGCCTTATTATCTTTATAAATTTATATAGGGTTTCGGCAATATGTCCGGTGTTTTTTTTAAAACAGCGTCATATCACCGAAGTCATCCTCTCTGTCGCTTTTCATCGTTATTATGTGAGGGTGTTTGAGTCGTTCCATGACCTGGATTAATGCATCACCCAGAGATGCGAAAGCTTCACTACCGACACCCGCAAGTGATTTATCATCAAGGGTGTCGTTTAAATTCTTCGAAAAATCATCACATTTTTCATATAGATAAGAACTATTGTCCAGATCTTCTACAAATTTGTTGATGCATTCCATACAGCGGCCGGAGTACGCATCTATCCCGGCTATGGAGTCAAGCATCAGATCCTTGATAACCCCAAGATCTTCCATTGTTTTGAGTAGGGTTTCCTCCATTGCCTGGATAAAGTTCTTCAATTCTTCCAGTTTGTAAAAATCGATATCACTCTGAAGGCGTACCATTTCAGAGACTGCCCGGTCCGCGATTTTTCCATCCTGACCGATACATCTGATAGAATACTGATTGCAAAGCCCTTCTATGATTTCGATCTTCTCAATCATATTGGATAGGTAGCCCGGGATAAGCCACTTACTGGCCGCAAGATACTCCAGCTTGTTGAGGATATGCGCCAGCAGCTCAGCCACTTCAGTGATAACGGCATCAAAAGTTGACCCATGATCTTTGCTCTCGAGTAGGAATTCCGTTAAATAGAATTTGTCTTCACGCTCATGCAGGATGATGTTTTGAATTTTCTGTATCTCCGCTTTGATTGACTCGATCTGATCTCTGAGGATGTCAGCGATATCATTGACTATGTCGCCGGAAAGCATGCCTATTTTTATTGTATATTCCTTGAATAGTTCCGTATCTGCATAGGAGTTTCTTAGGAGCTTAATGCCATTTGCAATGTTATCCAGATCCTGCATCAATATGTCGTGAACCTGCAGGCATGTCATTATATCCAGAATGGGCCGCTTGGTGTCATCTGAGCGTTTGATGAGATCTTTCAGGATCAGGGCGATACTGTTGAGAGTACTATTCAAAGCCTGAATATCATTATCGATATGGTCATGTATGTCATGAATTATGCCTTCTTCCATATCAACAATTTTTTTCATTGGATCAGCCAGTGAACCGTGCAGTGACTTGATTTCCTCCCATAGATCCTGAAGTTTTAATGAAATGAGCGAATCCTGAGCTGTAAACGACGCGATATTTTTGTCGATTTCCTTGGTGGCGCTCCCGAAATTTAAGAGCGCCGCAAGGATTCGCTGATCCTGTTCCTTGATATTCTTTACCTGGTTGACTGCCGAAAGCAGCACCTGATTTATTGAGGAAACCGTCAGGTCAATTTTTCCGGCAGAACCTTCTGTTCGCAGTGAATCCAGCGTTACGGATGCTTTTTTGTAAGTTTTGTAGATCTCCAGATTGATTTCGGGCAGGGTGTCGCCCAGATTCTGGTAAAAGAGATCAACGGATTGCTTTATATCCTCGATTGCCTTTTGGCTCTGATCAAAATAGGCGGCTAGTTCAGCTTCTGTCACAGCTTCATCTTTTTTGAGTATTATCTTTGAGAAATCACTGCCAACTTCTTTTTCGTCGAGGTGCATTAAAGTCTCCAAATCTTAATTCTTGTCTCGGAAAAACAAACAGATTTCTTTAAATCCTTCTAGGTAAAAATAACAAAGCCGCACACGAATACAATATGTGCGTTGACAGCCCCTTAAATGAACTATATCTTGTTTGATGGCGTTGGCTTGAGTGTAGTGTTTGCTGGATATTTAATAAATTATAATCCCTTAAAAGTTAAATGACATGAAACATCCATTAATATTAATAATCACCGGGTTATCCGGATCCGGAAAATCCACCGCAATGAAAGTCATTGAAGATGCTGGCTTTTTCTGTATGGATAATATTCCTATTGATATTTTTATGCGGCTGATCGACCTCAATGTTTTTGACTATGTCGACACTCCCCGGTTGTGTATCGGTATTGATGTGCGTGGCGGTTTGGAAACTTTTGCCGAAAAGGCTCCCGGCACTTTTTCATACCTGAAAGATGTCCTGGGAGGCTTTAAGCTGGTTTTTATGTATTCGGACAAAAATGTCCTTCTTAATCGATTCAAGGAGACCCGCCGCCGCCACCCGCTGAGCGAATCGCATCCCAATTTGCTTGATGCCATTACGGCCGAAATGGAACTGATGAAGCCGGTAAAAAATCTGGCGGATTTTTCGATAGACTCAAGCGAGCTCAATGTACATGAATTAAAGACCAGAATTGATGAACTTCTTTTGCAGCATGATAAAACAAGGGATATGCATATTGAAATCTGTTCTTTTGGGTTCAAAAAAGGAATTCCTATTGATGCGGACATCGTTATGGATGTAAGGTTCCTGCCAAATCCTTATTTTGTAAGAAATTTAAAGGATAAGACAGGGAAGGATCTGGAGGTCGTGGATTTTCTGAAAAAACAGGAAAGCTTCCTTGATTTTATGAGAAAATTCGAAGATATGATAAGTTTCGTCCTGCCGCTTTATAAAAAGGAGGGTAGGGCATATTTAAAAATAGCCATAGGCTGTACAGGCGGCATGCACCGCTCGGTGGCGGTTGCTGAGGCTGTAAGCGAACTGGTAAAAAACAGCGGGTTTGACGCCAAGCTTATACATCGGGATCTTTCCTGACAGGGTTGCTTGATATGGTAGGAATTTTAGTTGTAGCACACGGTAAACTGGCGGAAGCTTTTGCGGAAACAGCAGAGATGATTGTCGGAAAATCCGAAAATTTCAAGGCCTGCCCCTTTGATCAGGGGATTAGTGCGGAAAAACTGCGCAGCACGCTAAAGACATTGATAAAAGATGTAGATAGCGGCCATGGCGTCATCATCCTCACCGATATGTTCGGCGGTACCCCTTCCAATATCAGCCTTTCTTTTCTTGCCGAAAACAAGGTGGAAGTTGTCACTGGCATTAATCTGCCAATGTTGATAACGGCTCTCACCAAAAGAGAAGGGATAACCATTGAACATCTTGCAGCCCGGCTCAAAGAGGA
>CAYWBU010000017.1:0-2992 GCA_964456565.1 uncultured Bacteriovoracaceae bacterium
GGCCCGCCTGGTTTTCTGGCTGCCGGTAGCAACTGTTCCGCTGTTGATCCTGATCATGGGAGTCGTGGTTGTCAGGCGCTGGAGGCGCAATTGAAAAGCCGGCGCTTGCTGATATATGCCCTGCTGCTGACGGCGGCCCTGGGCGGCTATTATCTGCTGGAAGTCCGTCATCCGGCCCAAAAGGCGCAGCGGGAATCCCTGGATAGACGGATTCTGGACCTGGACATCGCCGGTATTGAGAAGATCAGGATTCATGGGGATGAAGACATTGTGTTGCAGCTTAGCGCAGACGGCTGGAATATATTAGAACCGCTTGCCTGTCGGGCCGATAAGCGGGAGGTCGCAGGCCTGCTGGATGCCATTGCAACCCTGGAATATGAACGGCATCTGGAAAATGTGGCGGATCGGGAACCTTTCGCTCTGCACCCGGGCCTGAGTGTTGCCACTGCGACAGCTGCTCATGATATCGAGTTTGGCCGGCAGAATCCGGCGGGGAATCTTTGTTACGTCGCCTGCAGTGGCCGTGATGGCGTTTTTCTGGTGGATGTCTATGGCGTTTACCGTCTTCAGACGGATGTCATGCAGTTGCGTGACAAACAACTGAGCGTCCTGAATCGGGAGGCAATTGAGAAGGTGAGCATCAGCCGGGATGGGGTGCGTTTCGAGGTTGTCAGGGTGCCGGAAGAAGGCTGGCAGCTGCCGGGCGAAGGTGCTCCCGGTCTGAAACAGTCGCTGGTGGAACGTCTGATGTTCCGGCTGGCTGCCGCGGAAGCCCTCGCTTTTCCGTCAGTCCCGGCCGCAGAGTTGGGTGCGGCGGACATTATGCTGAAAATTTATGGTGCCGGGCAGACTGAGGAAATCAGAATCTGGGACAGACGGACAGAGCAGGGAAAGGTCTTTGCCCTGAGTAGCCGTAGCAAGGAAGTCATGGAGGTTGACCCGGCCCTGCTGGATGCGGTGCCTGAAGATCTGCGTGACATCGTTGACCGAGGAGTGGCCCATATCCCTGAAGATGAAATCAGCCTGATTGTCCTTAAAAAGTCCGAAAAACGTTTTGAAATCAGACGCGACGGGGGAAATTTCAGCTGTGCGGGCAGACCGGTGGATGCTGCGGCGGTGATTGAACTGCTGGGTTTGATCTCCGGGTTGGAATATGATGCCGAACTGCTGAGCCTGCCTTCCGAGGCGGCTCTGTGTGAGACGATCCTGCTGTTTGCCGCCGAGGAAAAGACTCCGGCCTTTGACATCAATCTGTATACAAATTATTATGTGGCGCTCAACGGCAGATATTACCGCGTTGATGAAAAAGTTTTCAGACAACTGAAATCCGGAACGGCAACCTTGCGGATGCTGGCCGGCGATAGTGAGGTGGATGAATGAAGCAGCGGCCTTCCTGGGATGAATATTTCATGATGCTGGCGAAACTGGCGGCATCCCGGTCAACCTGCGTCTCCCGACCGACCGGTGCGGTGATAGTCAAGGACCGCCAGGTCCTGGCATCGGGCTATAACGGGTCCCTGCCCGGGCAGCCGCACTGTCTGGATGAGGGGCGGTGCTTCCGGCGGGCGTCCGGTACGTCCGAGGAGAGCAAATATGATGTCTGCCGTTCGGCGCATGCCGAGGCCAATGCCATTGCCCTGGCCGCCAAGAAGGGACTTTCGGTGGAGGGGACCACGATCTACTGTACCCTGGAGCCCTGTATAACCTGTGCCAAGATGATCGTGATGTCGGGGATTACCCGGGTGGTTTTTGAATATGCCTATGAATCACCGCTGCCGGAGCGCGATAAATATTGGAAAGAGATGCTTTCCAATACGCATACCACGGTGGAACAGCTGGTTCTTGAAGCTGAAACAATTGATTTTGCGATTGATTTTTTAAAACCCGAAACATCCAGAAGGAGACTTTAATGGTACTGGGAGCCGACAGGATAATTGAAATGATTGAAGGCGGGGTGACGGTTGAGGACCATGAAACCGGCGCCAATACGAAAAAACCGCTGGTGGCCGGTCTGGGGTCCGACCAGGTGGAGGGCATCGAAGGCACCACCGTGGATCTGCGGCTGGGGGCGATCTTTAAGCCCTTTGGTGCGGCCCGGCTGCTGCGTGAATCCCGGGTGACGCCCGAGATCGAAAAGCTGATGGATATCGAGGATCAGCCGGACGGCATCTATACGGTCAAACCCGGGGATTACCTGTTGTTTCAGACCATCGAGACCGTCAATATGCCCCATGACCTCTTTGCCTACATTCGGCCGCGCACAACCATGATCAGGTCGGGGATCCCGCTTGAGACGGCCTTTGTCTCCCCCAACTACCAGGGGCGGCTGACCGTGGGCATGAAACATCAGGGCCTTGCGGATGTTGAGATCCAGATGGGTTTCAGGATCCTGTGCATCGCCTTCTATCCCATTGACGGAGAGGCCGTGCCCTATCGGGGCGTATGGCAGGGCGACCGGGTTTCAACCAATGGCGAAGTGGAGCGTCCTTTCTGATTTTGCGGGCCTGCGTCCGATGAGTGCTTGCAAACTCATGGCGGATCAGGTTAAAGGTGGTGGCGCTTGGAAGGCCCGGCCGTATCTTGCGGCTGCGGATTCAAGACAAACAAACTAGTCTGACAAGAGGAGAATAACAGTGGAAAGAACATTGGTGCTTATTAAGCCGGATGCGGTTCAGCGGGCCATGATGGGAAAGATTATCACCCGGTTTGAGGAAAAGGGACTTAAAATTGCCGGAATGAAGATGATGCAGGCCGATGATGCCCTGCTTGAAGAGCATTATGCCCATCTCAAGGATAAGCCCTTCTTCCCGCGGATCAGGGAGTTCATGACTTCGACCCCGATCATTGCCATGTGCATCGAGGGCAAGGAAGCGGTCAATGTTGTACGCAAACTCTGCGGAATCACCAATTCCAGGGAAGCCGATCCGGGTACAATCCGCGGGGACTGGGGTATGAGCATCCAGTCCAATCTGGTGCATGCCTCGGACGGTCC
>CAYWBU010000017.1:3002-23328 GCA_964456565.1 uncultured Bacteriovoracaceae bacterium
TTTCAATGACAACGAGCTGTTTGATTATACCCGCGAACTCTATGACGTAATCTATGCCCCGGACGAAAGGCCCTGATCGTCCCGCCGAGGACGAGACTCTGGATTCTCTGTCCTGCGGAGATCTGTGGGTTCTGCAGAAAAAAGATGCCTACAGATTTTCGCTGGACGCCTATCTGCTGGCGGCCTTTGTCGATGAAAAGCCGGGAACCTCAGTGCTGGAGATCGGTTCCGGCTGCGGGGTGATTTCGATCATCCTGGCGGGACGCAGGGACCTGCACATGACCGGGATCGAGGTCCAGGATGCCATGGCCGCGATGTCGCGCAGGAGCGTTAGGCTCAACGGACTTGACGGCCGGGTTAAGATTATATCTCAGGATGTGAAAACCTTTACGGGCGGTCCCTTTGATGCGATTGTTTCCAACCCGCCTTACCGGCCGCTGGCAAGCGGAAGGGTAAACCCCGATTCAGCCAGGGCAGTGGCCAGGCACGAAATCATGCTGGAGCTGAAAGATCTGCTGATAAAGGCGGCCGGCCTCCTGGTTTCCGGCGGACGCCTTTATATGATCTACCCCGCCTGGCGGCTGGCGGACTTGCTGTCTGCCATGCGGGCGGTGGCGCTGGAGCCCAAAATAATGCGTATGGTGCATTCGGGAATTGACAGCGGTGCCGAACTGGTGCTTGTCTGTGCAACAAAAAACGGGGGACGCGAACTTAAAGTGACTCCGCCGCTGTTTATTTATCAGTCGGAAAATGTTTACTCGACTGCGATGAACAGGGTCTTTGCGGAGCTGGAAATGGCAAAAACAGATTGACCTCAGGGTTGATTACATGTTGAACTAACTTAATCTATTAAAGGTATTGGGAAAGGAACAGAGATGAACGTCGAGATCAAGGAGATTGGAGCCAATCGCAAAGAAATGGAAATCCTGGTTCCCGTGGAAGAGGTCCGCAAGGCCGCTGATGCAATCTACCGGGATATTTCCAAAAACGTCAATATAAAGGGTTTCAGAAAAGGCAAGGCGCCCCGCAATGTCATCAAAGGTTATTATGGCGAGTATATCAGTGCCGAACTGTCCAAAAAACTGATCAATGACAGTTTTGAACAGGCCGTGGCCGACAATGACGTGTTCCCGGTGTCCATGCCGGAGTTTGATAACGAAGATCCGGCCGAGGACAAGGAATTCAAGTTCGTGGCGCGCTTCGATGTGAAGCCGGAAGTTGAGGCTCAGAAATATACCGGGTTTGCCATCAAAAAACCCAAAGGCACTGTCAATGAAAAGGCCATCGACGGGGTGATTGATCACCTGCGGGCCAACTATGCCGATGTCACCGAAGTTGAAGACAAGGATTATGCGGCCCAGGAAGGTGACTATGTGGTAGTGAACCTGGCAAGTGAGGCCAAGCCGGAGCTCAAGCGCGAAAATATGACGGTCGAGGCCGGCGGCATGAGTGTTATCCCCGGGGTTGAAACTGCCATCGTCGCAATGAAGGCCGGCGAAGAGAAAGAGATTGAGGTGGACTTTCCCGAAGATCACTTCATGGAAGATCTGCGGGGCGAAAAGGTCAGCGTCAAGATCAGTGTCACTGCCATCAAGAACAAGACCCTGCCTGAAGTTGATGATGAGTTTGCCAAAAAAGTCAGACCCACGGTTGAAACCGTTGCCGACCTGCGCAAGGCCATTGAAGATGATCTGAAGGAGCGTTCCGAGCAGGAAATCAAGAGTGCCCTGGAAAAACAGGTGGCTGACAATCTCCTGAAAGAGAACCCCTTCGAGGTCCCCGAGAGTATGGTCCAGATGCAGGCCAACATGATGATGCAGAGTATGGCCCAGCGGTTTGCCTCGCAGGGTATGAATATCAGCGATATCTTCCCCGACTTTGATGGAATGCGGGAGGAGACCCTGAAATCGGCCGAGAGCGTTGTGAAGATGGCCCTGCTGGTTGAGAGTATTGCCAAGGCCGAAAAGATTGAAGCCGAGGATGCCGATATTGATAAGCAGATCCAAGAGATCGCAGACAAGTATCAGATGGATGTGGACACTGTGCGTTCCGGAATGGAAGAGCGCGGCGGAATCGAAGAGCTGAAATTCAAGATCATCGAGGAAAAGGTTTTTGATTATATCGTCAAAAACTCCGAAGTGGAAGAGGTCGAGAAACTGGACTTAGATCAGGAGGAAGAATCGGATGACGCTAGTGCCGGTAGTGGTGGAGCAGACGAATAGGGGAGAGAGATCTTACGATATCTACTCCCGGCTTTTAAAAGACCGCATTATTCTGCTGGGCAGTGAGGTGAATGACGATATCGCCAATCTGCTTGTTGCGCAGCTGCTGTTTCTTGAATCGGAGGATCCGGATAAGGATATATTTTTCTATATCAATTCTCCGGGAGGATCGGTGACTGCCGGCATGGCGGTCTATGATACCATGCAGTACATCAGGCCGAATGTGAGCACGATCTGTATCGGACAGGCCGCCTCCATGGCCGCTGTGCTCATGGCTGCCGGTGCCAGGGGGATGCGCTATTCGCTGCCGCATTCCAGGATCATGATCCACCAGCCGCTGGGCGGAGTCCAGGGGCAGGTAACCGATGTTTCGATCCAGGCCAAGGAGATGCTGCGGATGAAGAAGGAGCTGACCGGAATTTTGGCGACCCACACCGGTCAGGATGAGGATCGGATTGCCGAGGATACCGAACGGGACTTTTTTATGACTCCCCAGGACGCCAGGGATTATGGTATAATTGACCATGTAATAACCCAGAGGGCCGAGAATACGACTGCAGGCGACAAAGAGGAGAAGTAGGATGCCCAAGATAAACGACCATTACAGGCCCGGATTGCGCTGTTCCTTTTGCGGCAAGTCCCAGGAAGAGGTCAGAAAGCTGATTGCCGGTCCGGATGTCTACATCTGTGACGAGTGCATCGCGCTTTGCAACGAGATTCTGGCAGAGGAGGATGGAGACAGCAGGCAGTTTTCGACGATCTCCAGGATTCCGAAACCTTCCGAGATCAAGAGCGTTCTTGATGAATATGTAATCGGTCAGGACTATGCCAAACGTTCGCTGTCGGTGGCGGTCAATAATCATTACAAGCGGATTGAGTCCAGTAACAATGTTGGTGGTGTTGAAATCAACAAGAGCAATATCCTGCTGATCGGTCCCACCGGTTCCGGAAAGACCCTGCTGGCTCAGACGCTGGCCAGGATTCTGGATGTACCCTTCACCATTGCCGATGCCACAACCCTGACGGAGGCCGGTTATGTGGGCGAGGATGTTGAGAACATTATAGTAAACCTGCTGCAGAACGCCGACTATGATGTTGAGCGCACCCAGCGCGGAATTGTGTATATCGACGAGATTGACAAGATTGCCTCCCGGGGAGACAACCCTTCCATAACCCGTGATGTTTCCGGGGAAGGTGTGCAGCAGGCGCTGCTGAAGCTGATTGAAGGTACGGTGGCCTCCATTCCGCCCAAGGGCGGTCGGAAACATCCCCAGCAGGAATTTATCCAGATCGACACCACCAATATCCTGTTTATCTGCGGCGGGGCCTTTGTCGGCCTTGATAAGATTATCTCGCAGCGCATGGACAAGAAGACCATCGGATTTGTCTCCGATATCAAGACCAAGAAGGAACGTGACATTTCCGAAATTCTCAGGAATGTCCAGCCGGAAGACCTGATCAGGTTCGGGCTGATCCCTGAATTTGTAGGCCGCATCCCGGTGACCTCAACCCTGAATGAACTGGATGAGGCCGCCTTGATTGAAATTCCGGCGGAACCCAAAAATGCGCTGGTGAAGCAGTATCAGGCCCTTCTCAAGCTGGAGGGTGTTGACCTGACATTTACGGATGAGGCCCTCAAGTCCATTGCCGGAGAAGCCATGAAACGCAAATCAGGGGCCCGCGGGCTGCGTTCGATAATGGAAAATGTCATGCTTGATATCATGTATGATATTCCCGATATGGAAGCCGTCAAAGAGTGTATCATTGACAAGGATGTGATTCTGGAAGCCAAGTCGCCTATGATCGTGTACGAGGGGAAGACCAGTCGCGCATAGTAACTAGCCGGAATTATATGCTTAAGTATCATGGGGGCATGTCTCAGAGAATAAAAACACGCCGGTTTTGTATTTAGCCGGCAGTATTTTTGTCAAGCGGAAAATCAATCGCAAAAAGCGCTGAAAACGTGATAAACACTGCAATTGAGGTATTGACAGCCGCCTATAAATGCTGCTAGGTTTTACGAGCTTTTGAGCGTGGGAAAATCAATCTTTTGATGGGAGGTATACTTTGACTAAGACAGATTTGATTACAGTTGTTGCCAATAAGGCGGGGATCCCCAAGGCTGCGGCCGAAAAGGCAGTTAATGCCACAACCGAGGCTATTGTTGAGGCAGTTGCCAAGGGTGACAAGGTCACTTTGGTGGGATTCGGAACATTTGACGTGGCTGAAAGAGCTGCCAGGCAGGGGGTCAACCCCAGAACCAGAGAGACCATCAAGATCAAGGCCTCCAAGGCTCCGCGGTTCAAGGCTGGCAAGGCCTTCAAAGATCGCGTCAACAAATAGGAGAAGTTAAAAAGGGCGGTTAGCTCAGTTGGGAGAGCATCGGCCTTACAAGCCGAGGGTCACAGGTTCAAGCCCTGTACCGCCTACCATGTAACTGCCGGGGATCACTGGATAAGTGGTTCCCGTTTTTCTGGTACAGATTTATTAGCTGGACCTGAGAAGATTATGGGGGCGTAGTTAAGTTGGTTATAACGCCGGCCTGTCACGCCGGAGGCCGCGAGTTCAAGTCTCGTCGCTCCCGCCAAATCCAGGGCTGACCATTATTGGTCAGCCCTTTTACTATTTACAGGTACAGGCCGATTGGTAAAAACAAACAATTGGGATTGTCGGGGAAGAAATGAACAGAAAATGCATAGCGCTCTATTCGGGCGGGCTGGACAGTATCCTGGCCGTCAGGATGTCGCAGGAACAGGGGATTGAAGTAATTCCGGTCCATTTTGTCTCGCCTTTTTTCGGGTATGAATTGATGCTGTATCCCGAACCTTTTGTGGCCAACCACCGTAAACTTATTGGAGTTGATGTACGGGTTGTTGATATAACAGATGATCTGACCGATATCCTGATGGATCCGCGCCACGGCATGGGCAAGAATATGAATCCATGCATTGACTGCAAGATTATGATGCTGCGCAAATGCGGCAAAATGCTTGACGAATCGGGGGCATCCTTTGTTGTCACCGGGGAGGTCTTGGGCCAGCGTCCCATGTCGCAGCGCAAGGATGCTTTGAACATTGTGGAGCGGGATTGCGACCTGAAGGGACTGCTTTTGCGGCCATTGAGCGCCCGTCTGCTGCGTGAGACCGAACCCGAGATCGGCGGAATTGTTGACCGGAACCGCCTGCTGGATATCAGCGGTCGGGGACGTAAACGTCAGGTTGAACTGGCGCTTGAGTTGGGGATTGCCCGGGAGGATATTCCGACGCCGGCGGGCGGCTGTCTGCTGACCGATGAACAGATTTCCTGCAAGGTCCGGCATACGCTTGAGATATTGAAGCCGACCCGGCCGGACCGTTATGACCTGCTGCTGGATATCGCCGGCCGCAAATTCAGTCTTGGCAATCGGACCGTTCTGGTGGTATCCCGCCGCCAGCAGGAAAATGAGGTTATGGCGGGTATGGCCGACGGTAAGAATGTCTTTATCAAGATTGCCGAGGTGCCCGGGCCGCTGGCTATCCTTCGCGGTGAGATTGATGAGGATAGTCTGAAAACCGCGGCCGGGATCTGTTTGCGTTACGGCAAAGGCCGGGGACGCAGCGACTGTACGGCGGTTTACGGGAGCGATCCCGATGCCCTGGATAAGCGCATAAGCGTACCGCTGATTGATGAAGCGCGCTGCCGTTCGATGCAGATTGACTTGCAGTCTCAAACCTGAATATATAGGCCATCATGGAATATTTTCTTTGCGTGCTGGGAATGGTTTTTGTTATCGAGGCCCTGCCTTATATCGCTTTTCCCGGCGGACTGAAAAAGCTTGCCAGGGAAATTGATGCCATCCCGGAACATGTTCTCCGGATTGTTGGTCTGATTGCCGCATTTGCGGGGCTGGCCATCATATATCTGGGCCGATCAATGGGGGGCATGTAGCCGGAGTGAAGCTCTCTGATTTTCACTATGACCTGCCCGAAGGACTGATTGCCCAGTACCCCTTGCCGCGGGGAACCGGAAGACTGCTGGTGGTTGAGCGTTCGAGCGGCCGGATAACTCATTGCCGGTTCAGTGATCTCGGCAACTACCTGATTTCCGGAGATCTGATGGTTTTTAATAACACCAGGGTGATCCCGGCCAGGATTCATGGAATCAAAACCACCGGCGGGAAGGCGGAGATCTTTCTGCTGAAACAGCTGGGAAAACTGCGCTGGAAATGTCTGATCAAGGCCTCCAAGTCGCCGCGGCCGGGAACGGTGATAAAATGCGGCCAGGATGTCGATGCCGTTGTGGAAGAACGCCTGGATGACTGCTTTACGGTGGAATTCAACCGTGAGCCGAACCTGGAACAGCTGGCGGAAGTGCCGCTGCCGCCATACATTCGGCGTTCACCCGAGGCGCTGGACCGCAACACCTATCAGACGGTCTATGCGAAACATGCCGGCTCAGTGGCGGCACCCACGGCCGGATTGCATTTTACCCCGGAAACTCTGGAAAGGCTTGATGCGGCCGGCATCGAGAAGGCCTATGTCACCCTGCATGTGGGGCCCGGGACCTTCCAGCCGGTACGGACCGAAAATATCACCGAACACCGCATGCATTCGGAAGAGTTTACCGTGGATGAGGCTGCGGCAGCGGCCGTCAACCAGGCCATGGTCGACGGCCGCCGGGTGATCACGGTGGGTACCACATCCACGCGGGTGCTGGAACATCTGATGCGGGAATATGGCGAGATCCGCCCCGGAACAGGGACGACCGAGATGTTTATCTATCCCGGTAGAAGTTTCGGGTGCATCTCCGGGTTGCTGACCAATTTTCATCTGCCGGGTTCGACCCTGTTGATGCTGGTGTGCGCATTCGGCGGATATGAAACGATTATGAAGGCCTATCAAGAGGCCGTTGAAAGGGAATACAGGTTTTTCAGCTATGGCGACGCAATGCTCATCATTTAAATTCCAGCTGCAGTCCAAGGACGGGCTGGCCCGGCGCGGCCGCTTTGAGACTGCCCACGGGGCGGTTGAGACCCCCATCTTTATGCCGGTGGGCACCCGGGCCACGGTCAAGGCCATGACGCCCGAGATGATTGAAAGTGTGGGCTCCCAGATAATTCTCGGGAACACCTATCATCTCTATCTGCGTCCCGGCGACGAACTGGTCAAACGCCTGGGCGGGCTGCATCATTTCATGCGCTGGGACAAGCCGATTCTGACCGACAGCGGCGGATTCCAGGCCTTCAGTCTGGCCAAGCTCTCCAAGATAACCGATGAGGGGGTGCGGTTTGCCTCGCACATCGACGGCTCGCGGCATATGCTGACCCCGGAAAAGGCCGTTGCCATCCAGGAAAATCTGGGCTCGGATATCATGATGTGTCTGGATGAATGTGTGGCCTATCCGAGTCCGGAAGGTTATGTCAAGGATTCCATCCGGCGCAATACCCTCTGGGCCGAACGTTGTCTGGCGGCACGCAGGAGCGATAATGCCCTGTTCGGGATTATCCAGGGCAGCACTTATGAGGAATATCGCCGTATCAGTGCCGAAGAGATCTGCGGACTGCCGTTTGACGGGATCGCCGTGGGGGGGCTTTCGGTCGGCGAAGGCCACCGGATGATGATGGATATGCTGGATGTGACCCTGCCGCATGTTCCGGAGGATAATCGTCCGCGCTACCTCATGGGTGTGGGCACTCCGCTGGATATTGTCGAGGCGGTGGCCCGCGGGATCGATATGTTTGACTGTGTCATGCCCACCCGCAATGCCCGCAACGGTATGCTCTTTACCCGTAGCGGCAAGCTGGTGCTCAAACAGGCCCGCTACCGCGAAGATGAGCGCCCGCCGGACGAGAACTGCAGCTGTTATACCTGCCGCAATTTTTCGCGGGCCTACCTCAGACACCTGTTCACCTCGCGCGAAATTCTGGGTTCAATCCTGAATACGGTGCATAATCTGCATTTCTACCTTGAATTAATGGCCGATATACGGCATTCCATAGAACGTTGCCGTTTTGATGAATTAAGAAACGAAATAAAGGAGAGTTATAATGATTAGTGTTGCTTATGCTGCCGGAGGTTCCGGAGCAGGCGGGATGGAAATGTTCATGAGCATGATGCCCCTGCTGCTGATCTTTGTAGTATTCTATTTTCTGCTGATAATGCCGCAACAGAAAAAAGCCAAAGAACACAAGCAAATGCTGGATGCCATCCAGAAGGGCGATGAGGTTGTCACTTCCGGCGGGATTCACGGCAAGGTTGTGGGCGTGACCGACCAGGTGCTGACCCTTGATGTTGGCGAGAAGGTCAAGATAAAGGTTTCCAGAGAATTCATCAGTTACAAGAAGAACAAGAAGGACGAGACCAAATAACAGCAGCGGGGGTTTTTATGGACAAGTTTAATTTAAAGGGATTGCTGATTCTGCTGATTCTGATTGTCGGTGTAATGTTTGCGCTTCCCACCCTGGTGGGCGAGCTGCCCGATGGTTGGGTCGGCCCCAAGAAGGAAGTCAATCTCGGGCTTGACCTGCAGGGTGGTATGCATCTGGTCCTGAGGGTTGATACGGACAAGGCGGTTGAGAGCCGGCTGAACAATATCGGTTCGAACCTGGAGGATAATCTGATCGACAAACGTATTCGGGTCCGGGATGTGAGCGTCAAGGATGCCAATCGCATTGTGGTCAATCTGAAGTCCCAGGTGGAAAAAGATAAGCTTGACGGAATTGTCAGCGATGCCTTTCCCTTCCTGAACGAAGTCTCCGCCAAGTCTGCGGGGGATGCCTTTCTGGTGAGCTATCGGTTGAGCGATGCCGAGGCAGGTAAGACCAGGGATAATTCGGTTGCCCAGGCACTTGAGACTATCCGCAACCGGATTGACCAGTTCGGTGTCAGCGAGCCGTCGATTATTCCCGAAGGTCGCGAACGCATTATTCTGCAGCTGCCGGGCGTTACCGATCCCGAACGGGCCAAAAGACTGATCGGTAAGACCGCATTGCTGGAATTTAAGCTGGTTGACAAGGAGCATTCGGTGCAGAACGCCCTGAACGGTAATGTTCCGACCGACAGCTATGTCGCCTATATGAAGGACGGCTATACACCGATCTTGCTGAAGGAAAAGGCCGAGATGGACGGTTCGTTGCTGGAGGATGCGCGGATGAGTATTTCCAGCCGCAATGAGCCCTATGTCTCACTGTCGTTCAGCCGCGAAGGTGCCCGGATCTTCGAGCGGGTCACCAGCGAGAATGTCAACCGTCAGCTGGCCATCCTGCTGGATGGCAAGGTGCATTCCGCGCCCGTTATTAAAGGGCCGATTGCCGGCGGCAAGGCCGTCATCGAGGGCCGCTTCACCGATACCGAGGCCAGCGATCTGGCGATTGTCCTGCGGGCCGGTTCTCTGCCGGCACCGGTGGAGATTCTTGAAGAACGCACGGTTGGTCCTTCTCTTGGTAAGGATTCGATTCATCAGGGGTTCATGTCAATTCTCTTCGGCGGAGTGCTGGTCATCATCTTCATGCTGATCTATTACCGGCTGTCCGGCGCCCTGGCCGATCTGGCACTGGTGTGCAATATCATCCTGCTGCTGGGGATTCTCTCCATGTTCGGGGCGGTGCTGACCCTGCCGGGAATTGCGGGTATCGTCCTGACCATCGGCATGGCCGTGGATGCCAACGTTATCGTTTTTGAACGCATCAAGGAAGAGCTCCGTCTCGGCCGTACGGTCAAGATGGCGGTCGAGGCCGGTTACCGCAATGCCTTTTCCACCATCATGGATGCCAATATCACGACCCTGATCGCCGCCCTGGTCCTGTTCCAGTTCGGGACCGGTCCGGTGCGCGGATTTGCCGTGACGCTCTGCATCGGTATCATATCATCGCTCTTTACGGTGCTGGTCCTGTGCAAGTGGATCATGGAATGGTTTGTTAATGTCAAAAAAATTGAAAAGATCAGTATCTAGGAGGCCGAGATGGAACTGATAAAGCCTGGAACACAGATAAACTTCATGAAGTTTAGCAAGCTGGCCTTCAGTATTTCCGCAATACTGATTGTCTTGAGCATTGTTCTGATTGCAACCAAGGGGTTGAACTACGGAATT
Source organism: uncultured Bacteriovoracaceae bacterium (assembly GCA_964456565.1). Taxonomy (GTDB): domain Bacteria; phylum Desulfobacterota; class Desulfomonilia; order UBA1062; family UBA1062; genus CAYWBU01. Next base: position 13,292 of record CAYWBU010000017.1, read on the forward strand.
GATTTTGCCGGCGGAACCGTTGTGCAGATCAAGTTCAATACGGATGTCAAGACCGACGCGGTAAGGGATGCCCTGGCGCCAATCGGTCTGGAGAATGCCCGGATTCAGAGCATCGGAGCCGCTAGCGAAAATGAATTTATTGTCCGGACCATCACCAGCGCCGATGAAATGCACGACATCTCATCGGAAATAAAGACCGCCCTGGGCGAGGCCGTTGGCAGTGAGAATGTCGATATCCGTCGGGTTGAGATGGTGGGTTCCGAGGTCAGTGAAGATCTTAAACAGAAAGGTTTTTTGTCGCTGTTCTATGCCTGTATGGGCATCCTGATCTATATCTGGGTGAGGTTTGAGCTGCGGTTTTCAATCGGCGCCATCATGGCCCTGATTCATGATGTCCTGATCACGGTCGGCATCTTTTCCATCACAGGGAGGGAGGTGACCCTGCCGGTGGTTGCGGCCCTGCTGACCATTATCGGTTATTCACTGAACGATACGATTGTTGTCTTCGACCGTATCCGTGAAAACATGAAAAAGGGCGGTTCCCGGGAACTCAAGCCGCTGCTGAATACCAGTATCAGCCAGACGCTCAGTCGGACCCTGCTGACATCCCTGACCACCTTCATCGTGGTGCTGTTCCTGTTCCTGATGGGCGGCTCAGTGATCAATAACTTTGCCTTTGCCATGATGATCGGCGTGATAGTGGGTACCTATTCATCGATCTTTGTTGCCAGTCCCGTATTGCTGCTGTTTTCAAAGAAGGAATAGGGGATAGGGAAACTGAAATAAAAAAGGCCGCCTGATGGGCGGCCTTTTTTATTTCAGGTCATCTTCGGTTTTGGCCTTTTCCTCGGTAAAGCGGATCAGGATCTCATAGACCCCGTATTCCAGGTTGGTCTGGATCGGATAGCCCGATTTGGAAAAGACCTTCATCATGGCCGTATTGCGGCTGAGGACATCGGCCGTGAAGCCCTTGATATTGTTTTCTCGGGCGATCCTCGTCAGGTAGCGCAGGATATAGGTGCCAATGCCGCGGTCCTGCCAGCCGCTGTGGGTGGTGAAGGCCACCTCGGCGAAGTTGGTGACCGGGTCGCGGATGTAGCGCCCGACGGCGATGATCTTTTCGGAACTCTCCCGCTCTTCACGGCCGATGACCGCGGCAATGGCCATCTTGTCATGGTAATCGATGGCCGCCAGCGGCATGGCCAGTTTGTGCGGGAATGACTTCAGGTTCTGGAAGAAGCGGGTGTAGACATCCTGTTCGGGCATGGAATATACCAGATCCTGGATGGCGCGTTCATCGGTCGGCTTGACCGGGCGGAAGAAGATCTCTTGCTGTTTCTTGTCGGTCCAGTAGGCTTCATATTCCTTGGGATAAAGCACGGACGGCAGGATCTGGTCCTTGTAGACGTAACCCTGCTGCTTGGCGGCATCCAGCAAGGCCTCGCGAAAATTGGGATGGGCGATGTTGATCAGAGCCAGGGCCCGTTCGCGGATGGATTTGCCATGGATGTAGGCGGCCCCGTATTCGGTGACCACATAGTGGATGTCGCCGCGGGTTACCACCACGCCGCTGCCCTTTTCCAGGAACGGCACAATCCTGGATTTGCCGTCTTCGGTGGTTGATGGCAGGACCATGATTGATTTGCCCCGGCGCGACATGGATGACCCGCGTACAAAGTCAACCTGACCGCCGATTCCGCTGTAGAATTTGAAACCCAGGGAGTCGGAACAGACCTGGCCGGTGAGGTCGACATTCAGGGCGGCATTGATGGAAACGAACTTGTCATTCTGGGCAATTATGAAGGGATCATTGGTATATTTGCAGGGATGGAACTCGAACAGGGGATTGTCGTGGACATAGTCATACAGGCGCTTGGTTCCCATGCAGAAGCTGGCGATGACCTTGTCGGGGTGCAGGGTCTTTTTGCGGTTGGTGACCACCCCGGCCTCGATCAGGTCGATCAGCCCTTCGGTGAAGACCTCGGTATGCACTCCCAGGTCGCGTTTGTTCATGAGGTGCGGATAGACCGAACTGGGAATCCTTCCCACTCCGGTCTGGATGGTGGATTCATTCTCGATCAGGTCGGCAATGATGCTGCCGATTTTCTCGGCGATATCGCCGGGGGCCTTGGGGAATTCCAGCAGCGGAGAATCATCCTCCACAAAGGCGTCGATCTCGCTGACATGCATGAAACTGTCGCCTAAGGTGCGCGGCATGTTGGGGTTGACCTCGGCCACGACATAATCGGCAATCTGGGCGGCGGTCTTGGTGATGTCGACCGAAATACCCAGACTGACATAGCCGTTTTTGTCCGGCGGTGACACCGTTATGAGGGCCACATCCAGATGCAGCCGGCCGCGTTCCATCAACAGCGGAATTTCGGAGAGAAAGATCGGGGTGTAATCGGCCCGACCCTCATAGATGGCATTGCGCGTGTTGGGTCCGATAAACAGGGCATTGTGCTTGAAGTGTTCGTCAAAACGCTCTTCCGCATAGGGGGCGCTGCCGAGATCCAGGAAATGGATAAGTTCGGTGTCGGCCAACTGCGGCGCAATATCGATCAGGGTGCGCTCCAGCAGTTGCGGTTCGCCGCATGCCGATCCGATGAAGACTCGCTGTCCGCGTTTTATCCTGCTCAGCGCATTTTTAGGGTCGGTTAACCTGCTTCGGTAGGTCTCTTGCCAGTCAAAAATCATATGTGCAAATTATAGAGCTAATGAAAGAAAAGTCAACGTAAAAAGGGGCGCTTTGCCGTTGCAACTTTCTGGGATTAAAGGGGAAAATTGCATCAAAACTCTGGCTGGGGTAAAGTGGATGCAATTTATTGTGGGCGGGTGTATTGCATTCGTGATCCAGGTATGAGTATAAAGCGCAAATAAAAGATCATTAATCCGGATCGTTAGGATAATGCCGGATGAACGCTAAGAAGGGACTGTATGGCGGATATATCCATCTGCATGATAACTTTCAACAACGAGCGGACTGTGGAGATGGCCCTGCAGAGTGTTGCCGGCTGGGCAGCGGAAATTATCGTGGTGGACTCCTTCAGTACCGACCTAACTCCCGAGATCGTCAAGAAATATACCGATAACTTTGAGCAGCGGGCATGGCCGGGGTTCTGTGACCAGTATAATTACTGTATCTCCAAGGCCGCTAATGACTGGGTGGCCTTTATTGATGCGGATGAGGTGATTGCGCCTGAGCTGGCGGACGAGATGCGGCAGATCATTGAGCATGACGGCGGGGCCTATGACGGCTATATCGCCCATCGGCGCAATTATTATCTGGGACGCTGGATTATGCACGGCGGCTGGGTGCCGGATTATGAAACCAGGCTGTTCCGCAGTTCGCGGGGCGGTTTCGCCGGAGATCTGCACGCCAATGTCAAGGTGGACGGGCGTGTCGGCGAGTTGAAAAACTTCTACTACCACTACAACTATCGCGATATCGCCGACCAGATCAACACGATCAACCTCTATTCCAAAAATGCGGCCCGCGACATGCTTGATGCCGGGAAACGTTTTTACTGGCACGACCTGCTGCTGCGGCCGCCTTTCAGATTTATCAAGGAATATTTTTTCAAACAGGGTTTTCGTGACGGAATGGCCGGACTGGTAATTGCGGTCTCGACAATGTATTACGTCTTTATCAAATATGCCAAGCTCTGGGAACTCTCCCGGGGGCTGACTGAAGGGGAATGAAGTGGCGGATGATAAATTTTTTGCCGGTAAGAATGTTCTGATAACCGGCGGACTGGGTTTCATCGGATCCAACCTTGCAATCGAACTGGTGCGGCTGGGCGCCAATGTCACCCTGGTTGACAACATGCTGCCGCGCCAGGGCGGCAATCTCTTCAATATCGATCCTATCCGGGAACAGGTGCGCGTAAATTACAGCGATATCCGCAATCAGCTTTCCATGAACCATCTGGTCAAGGATCAGGATGTGATTTTCCATCTGGCAGGGCAGGTCAACCATGTTGAATCAATGCGTAATCCCATCCAGGACCTGGAAATCAACTGCCACGGCACCCTGGTGCTGATGGAGGCCCTGCGGCATCACAACCGTGAGGCCCTGGTGGTGTATTCGGGGACCAGGGCGGAATACGGTTCCAGCGTATCCCTGCCGGTGAGTGAGGATCACCCCACCGAACCCAAAGGACTTTATGCGGTCACCAACCTGGCGGCCGAGAAGATGATTGCCGTCTATAACCATATCTACGGTATTCCGGCCACCTGTCTGCGGATCACCAACACCTACGGGCCCCGGCACCAGATGATGCATGATGAGTACGGGGTCTTTAACTGGTTTATCAAAAAGGCCATGGACGGCGACGCCCTGCCGGTATTTGGCGACGGGATGATCGTGCGCGATTTCATGTTCATTGATGATCTGGTGCAGTGCCTGCTGCTGACGGCGGCCACGCCGCAGGCCGATGGCGCGGTCTTCAATGTCGGTTCGGGCCGCGGGGTTACCTTTCGCGAGATTGCCGAAATCATTGTGAAGACCGTCGGCAGCGGGTCCTACAAGTTTACCGATTTCACCCAGGAACGGGCGGAAGTGGAACCCGGGGACTACTGGGCGGATATCAGCAGGATCAAGGAGATCGTGGGCTGGCAGCCGCAGGTGGATTTTGCGGAAGGAATCGGGCGCACGGTCGAGTTCTATCAGAAATATAAGCAGTATTACTGGCCGGCACCCACCGAGGATGTTTAACCGTGGATGTGAAGTTTTTTGATTTTGCCGGCGAAACCGCTGCCATCGGTGCGGAGATCACCCGGGCTGTCAGCCGCGTGATCAATTCGGGTCACTTTGTCCTGGGACCCGAGCTTGAAAGACTTGAAGGCGCTTTTGCCGCACTGTGCGGCTGTAAATATGCCGCCGGAGTCGCCTCCGGGACCGATGCGCTTTTCCTGGCCCTGAAGGCCATGGGAATCGGGCCCGGCCATGAGGTGATCACCGTGGCCAACACCTTTGCGGCCACTGCGCTGGCAATCATCTACACCGGTGCCACGCCGGTCTTTGTGGATATCGAGCCTGATTCGCACCTGATTGATCCGCAGAGAATCCGCGAGGCCTTAACTGAGCGCACCCGGGCCATTATTCCGGTTCATCTCTACGGGCGGTGCGCGGATATGGATGCAATCATGGAAATTGCCGCGGAAAAAGATCTCTATGTGCTGGAAGATGCCTGTCAGGCTCACGGGGCGCACTATAAGGGGCGTCCGGCCGGTTCACTGGGCCATGCGGCGGCCTTCAGCTTTTATCCCACCAAGAACCTGGGGGCCTATGGCGATGCCGGCATCATCACCACCAATGACAAAGAGCTGCATGAAAAGATCGGGTTGCTACGCAACTACGGTCAGCGCGACCGCTATACCTATGATCTGGCGGGTTATAATTCACGGCTGGACGAGATCCAGGCCGCGGTGCTGAATGTGAAACTGCCCCTGCTTGAAAGCTGGATTGCTGCCCGCCGCCGCAAGGCGCAGATTTATGACCGGGGGCTGCCGGGCATCAGTGCAATAACGGACAAGTTTGCAGCAGGATCTGATCACACCTACTATCTGTATGTCATAACCGTGCCGCAACGTGACGCCCTGCGGGACCATCTGGCGCAAAAGGGGATCGGAACCTTGATCCACTATCCGGTGCCGCTTGACCGGCAGCCGGCATTTAAAAACAGTCGGGTGGCCGGCAGTCTGGCCAACACCTATGGGCGTACGGGAATGATATTGAGCCTGCCCATGCATCCGTGGCTCAAAGAGGCTGAAGTTGAATATGTCTGTGAAGCGGTTAGGGATTTTTACGCTTGAAGATCTGTATTGCCATCGAAAAATTTGACCCGCAGACCGGCGGGGCCGAGCGTTACTGCTGGGATCTGGCCCATTATCTGAAAGAGCAGGGCCATTCGGTGGCCGTTATCTGCATGCGGGCATCCGGGGCGTGCGATTCGGCTATCAGGGTCCAGCAGGTACGGACGCTGCGTTTTCCGCAGGGCCTGCGGCATCTGTCCTTTGCCCTGCAGCAGCGGCGGCTGGCGGCCCATAAGATGTCTGATTATCTGCATTTCGGTGTCGGCAATACCTACTATATGGATGTCTATCAGCCCCACGGCGGTCTGCACCGGGCCTGGTTTGTGCGGGAAAGCCGGCGTTATGCCCCGGCGGTCCAGATGCTGATGCGTCTGCTGGGAAGGTTGAGCCTCAAGGATATGGTTCAGCGCGCTCTGGAAGGCTGGATCTTCAGGCGCACCCGGCCGGAGATTATCGCTATTTCCGAGATGGCGTCCCGTGATATGCAGGCGTGGTTCGACTATCCCCGGGAGCAGATCCATCTGGTACCCAACGGGATCAATGTTGAACGATTCAATGCGGCCAATCAGCGCTATCGCAGTCAAATCAGTGAGCGCTACGGGGGCCGGCCGGATGAATATCTGTTGGTCTTTGTGGCCACCAACCTCCGTCTCAAGGGCTTTGATCTGCTGCTGGAGGCCTGTGAAAGGCTGGGTAAAAATGATTTTAAGGTGCTGGTGATCGGGCCGGCAGACAAACACTCCGCCGCACACGCGGCCAGGCTGGGAAACCGGATCATCCTCGGCGGAACAGCTGCGGACATGGAAAAGATCTATCCGGCGGCTGACTGTCTGGTGCATCCCACCTACTATGACACCTGTTCGCTGGTGGTGCTGGAGGCCCTGGCCTCCGGAATTCCGGTAATTACAACCGCTGCCAACGGAGCCGCCATGTACCTTGACCGCTCAAGCGGACGGGTGATTCCGGCCGCCGATGCCCAGGCCCTTGCCGGGGCAATGGCTGAAATGCTATCAGGGGCGGTGAAGGCCATCAGCGCAAAGACCTTTGAGGATCACCGCAAGGTTTTTGCCATGGTTGAAAAAGTCATGCAAGTGACGGCGGTTAAAAAAAATCTGGGAGAAAAGGGTGAAAGCGCATAAGAGATTTATCCAGAGGGTCTACTATGATGTGGTCAAGAGGAAGCTGAATTCTTCCCGGCGGGGATTGGTGCGGTTTTTTGTCAACCTGCGCAACAGCCTGGTCTTCGGCCATTACGGCCGCAAAGTACACTGGGATACGGGGATTACCTTTGAATCTCCCTATAATATCTGGGTTGGCGACAAGTGCCGCATCAAAAAGGGGGTCGAGATCTATGCCGATCCGTGGGGTGAGGACAAAGACCGCATCACCCTCAAGATCGGCAACGAGGTTTCGATCAATTCCGGCACCTTTATCAATGCCCACAACTATGTGGAGATCGGTGACGGGACCATCATGGGTAAGAATGTCCTGATTGCCGACACCAAACATAATTTTTCGGATCCCACCAAGACGGTCAAGGATAATCCGGTAACCCTGGAGGATCCCGTGATTATTGGCAAGGGCTGCGGCATTGCCTTCAACTCTTTTATTTTTCCGGGAGTCAAAATCGGCAAGCATGCCATTGTGAGCGCCAACTCGGTTGTCACAAAAGATGTGCCCGATTATGGTGTGGTGGGCGGTAATCCGGCCCGTCTGCTCAGACGCTACGACGTGGAACAGCAGTGCTGGGTCAGATATGATGCCCAGGAAAAACCGATTGTTAAGGATGAATAAACTATGAATGTCTGGGAAAGGACCTACTGCCGCTGGTACAATTTTTCCAAGAAGCGTTCTTTTTTTGAGGCCGGTAAGGGCCTGCGGTTTTATCCCGGTCTCAGCATCAACCGCCACGCTGACATCAAGCTGGGAACCAGGGTGAGGCTCTACGGTGGGTCCATCAAGATCGACAGCCGGATTGCGCGGGCCGGACAACCTCTGATAACCATTGATGATGAGGTCTATCTGGCGCCGGGCTACATGATTTTCCTGGGTGCGGTCGGGCCTGAAATAAGACCGGAACTGCATATCGGCAAGCGGGTTTCCATCAGTCCCAGCGTGCGGATTGAAGTCAGGAGCGGGGTCACGGTGGAGGATGACGCCATGATCGGGGAATATACCTATATCTCGGATTCGGGCCATGAATACCGCGATCCGACGGTTCCCATAGCGCATCAGGGGATGCAGAATGGTGAACCGGTCAGGATCTGCAAAGGGGCCTGGATCGGCACCAATGTCTGCATTTTCAAGGGCGTGACCATCGGTCAGAACAGCGTGATCGGGGCCAATGCCGTGGTCACCAGAGATATTCCGCCCTATTCGGTGGCTGCCGGGGTGCCGGCCAGGGTGATAAAACGTTATGACTTCGAGGCCGGCAAATGGGTCGGTGTCGCAAGAGGAGAGTCCTTATGAGCATGGGAAATTTTTGGCGGACGATGAAGTTTAAGTTGCGTTGTGCCGCATTCGGTCAGGGCAATGTGGTGGGCAAGGATGTTCTGATGAACCGGCCACAGCGGGTTGCTATCGGCAGTAATGTGACCATCCACAAGGATACCCTGCTGCATGTGGCGGCCAGTGATAAAAAATCAAAGGAACCGCTGATTGTGATCGGCGACCGGGTACATCTGAGCTTCCGGACCTGGATTACGGCTCGTTGTGGCATAACCATCGGTGATGATACGGGCTTTGCCCCGGGGGTGGTTATGCAGGACTATTCCCATGGTTATGAGGATATTAATCTGCCGGTGCACGCCCAGCCGCTGGTGGACGAGGCCCCTATAACCATTGGCAAGGGCTGTTTCCTGGCCGCCAATGTGGTAGTGGTGGCCGGGGTGACCATCGGCGACAATGTGGTTATCGGCGCCAATTCCGTGGTGGCTGGCGACATTCCGTCCCGCAGCCTGGCAGTGGGTTGTCCGGCAAGAGTGATAAAACGATATGATGAGCAGAGCGGAAAATGGATTCGCGTCTGATAAGGAGCACTTATGTCCAGGTTTAAGAGGAAGATGTTTGCCAGAAAGATGGCCCGCCGGATGTATGATTGCGGCGAGAATGTGCGTTTTTCGCTGACGGCCAAGATCCATCATCCCGAATTTATCACGGTCGGGAGAAATACCACCTTCGGTGACCGGGTGCATGTGCGGTTTTACGGCATTGAAGAGTTCGGCATCAAGAATCAGAATCTGCTGAAGATCGGTGAGGACTGTCAGATTTCAAACTTTTCACTGATCGCCGCCGAATGCAAGAAGGGCGTCTATGAACAGCCGGCGGTGGAACTTGGCAACCGGGTGTGTGTCGGACACTACAACCATATTTCAGGCAACTGCCGTCTGGTGCTGGAAGATGATGTGCTGCTGGCTCAGGATGTCTTTATCTCGGATAATGACCGTTGCTATGAAGATGTGAGCGTGCCCATCAGATATCAGGGGCGCAACAACGGCCGGCCGCTCACCATTGGCGCCGGCACCTGGATCGGGCGCAATGCCTGCGTCATGGCCTCGGTCGGCAAGAACTGCGTGATCGGCGCCAATGCCGTGGTGGTAAAAGATATCCCGGATTACTGCGTGGCCGTGGGCTCGCCGGCCAGGGTGATTAAACGCTATGATCCCGAGCGTGAAGAATGGGTCAAGGTCTGAGATGTCAAGGTGGTCGCGTGTAATCCAGACAATGCGCTGGAAGAACAAGCTGGGCTTTTGCGGGCAGGCTGTCCGTTTTTCCGGCCGCAATGATTTTCATCGTCCGGATCTGATTCATGTGGGCGATAAGTGTGCCCTGGCCTGTGGTACCAATTTAAAGATCGGACGGGCCCGTGAATTTGGTATAGAAGATGAGATTATCATCAAACTGGCTGCCGGGGCCACTCTTGGAAAAGAGACCTCCCTGGTGGTTGAGTGCATCCGGGCGAATTATTCCCAACCGGTGCTGGAACTCGGTAATAATGTTGATCTTGGGCCGGATAACTATATTTCATGTTCCGAAAGGATTTTTCTGGAAGATCATGTCCTGACAGCGCCGAATGTCTTTATCGCAGACCATGAACACCTTTACCAGGATATCAACCTTCCGGTAAAAGCCCAGGGAAATTCCGAGAGCCGTCCGGTGGTTATCGGTGAATGTACCTGGATCGGGCGTAATGCCTGCGTCATGGCCTCGGTCGGCAAGCA
>CAYWBU010000018.1:0-23237 GCA_964456565.1 uncultured Bacteriovoracaceae bacterium
ATGTGGTGGATGGGGAGCTTAGGTTTGATGTTACTGCTATTCCGGAGGTGGTGGAGGAGTAGAAGGATCTGGATTGACTCGCGGCGGTATAATGTTTAAAATTCAAACATTATACCGCCAAATGGTTGTCTTTTTACGACTTGGAATAGGAGTGGGTTATCAAATTGCCGATGGCGAGATAATATATAGTTAGCTTCTTAAGGGAGAGTCCATGTACAACCTTTTAGTTAGTGGGAACGACACTGCGTGGGACTTGCCAGCTTATGAATTTCCCAGAAGCAGGTACCTAGAATATACGATTGAGAGCATTCGAGATGCGCATGGCGACCTATCTACCAAAGTGGTTGCTGACCTTAAGTCATACCCTGCTCTATTTCTCTATGAACAATATGAAAAGAGTGCTCTGGTAGGATATATAAGAGACATAAAGGAGCGTGGTAAGTCTGTATACATCGAGTATGAGTTTGATCCTGACATTGACCCAATCCCAGGGAACAAAATTGAAGAGCTTGCAAGCCAGTTGCAAATTGATGAGTTTCGGGGCGAGCAGTACAAAAATCATTGGGCAATTAAAAAGGTTGATCTGCTCGGGCTGCTCAACGCAAACGGATTGGTTTCGTCGGCGCTCGCGAACGAGGGCGCGCCTGTAGGGCGTTTGGAGGAAATGAAGTTCAAAGTCGCATTTTCATTTCCAGGTGAGCTACGTGAATACGTCGAACAAGTTTCCAATGCTATTAAGTCGGTTCTTCCTGTGGGGTCGGTTTTTTATGACAACGATTTTGTGGCCCCGCTCGCGCGCCCCAACCTGGATACCTTGCTTCAGACCGTTTATCTGAAAAACTCGGACCTGATAGTTGTGTTTCTTTCAAAAGACTACGAGACAAAGATGTGGTGCGGGATCGAGTGGCGAGCCGTGCGAAGTTTCATTAATAGCCGGAGCGACGAGACCGTCATGTTCTTTAGGGCAGATGATACATCTATTCCTGGTGTTTTCGCCCATGATGGGTACGTCGATATGGCGAAATTTCCGCCCGAGCAAGGCGCGCAATTTGTATTGGAACGTGTACGTCTACTCCGCAATGAGAGCTAACCATGCGTTCAAATCGACCATCCTCCGCAGCACTCCGGTTGGCGCGTTAACGCGCCGTTCGCCCTGGAGATAAAATGGTCCACGTTGGCAGATATCTGATCTATGGCCTCATTGATCCTCGCGATGATTCATTGCATTACATCGGCAAGACACACAAACGCAGGGAATGGCGACTGGCAGAGCACATTCAGCTTGCCAGGGATGGCGACTCCCGCCCAGTCTACGGTTGGATAAGATCTCTACTTGAAGCTGGCATTGAGCCGGAAATCTTCGTATGGCAACGCGTTCCCGCAGATGCAGACTGGCGACTGGCAGAAAAAAATGCCATTGCCTTCTGGTCTACGCCGGAAAAGATCCCATTCCCATACGTGCACCCGCCACAGACACCCAAGAGTATTGAAATCTTGATACGGTCTGTGCAGCTTGAAAATGCAACCGAGGGCGGATAGGGTTACCACCCCCTGTAAAGACTGTGACGACCCGCATGTCATGAAATAAATTCCAGGGACACCATTCTTAATTATTGCTACCTACTGAAAAACTCTCCCACCCCCAACCCCTCCCACCAGGGGAGGGGAGCTCGGCCTTGCAGATCAAACCTTAACCCTTGATTTTTTCAAGCCGACACAGGTTTATCTTTAATATTCCCGATCCCTGACGAGGGAATCTTTCTTAACCATTGCTGATCCCAGACAAATCCAGAAGCAACTACCGAACAATCTCAAAAGGCCTGATCCCAACCAACCCCTGAAAAAACACACAAACGAGCCTAATTTCTTCCCTCCCCTGGCGGGAGGGACAGAGGGAGGGGGTTCCCCTTTCAAAAACCAGACTTACAAATTAACTATGCACAAAAAATCCACCCCCATCGCCAAAAAGCTGCGCAACAATCAAACGGCTGCAGAGATGCATCTCTGGCTGCACCTGCGGGGCAGGCAACTCGATGGTCACAAATTCCGCCGGCAACAGCCCCTTGGAAATTATATTGTCGACTTTGCCTGCCTCAATCAGAAACTCATCATCGAGCTGGATGGCGGTCAGCATGCGGAGCAATTGCAGCAGGATCAGTTGCGGACTGAATGGCTGGAATACCAAGGGTTTAAAATTCTAAGATTTTGGAATAATGATGTCTTTGAAAATATCGAAGGCGTGATTGAATCCATCTTGCGGGAGTTGACCCCCTCCCCCGACCCCTCCCACCAGGGGAGGGGAGAATAGAGCCGCATGTCATAAAACTCCCCAAACAAGATCCTAAATCGGGCCCGCCGTATCAAATCAATCACCGAAATCAATGGGGAAGATTTGCCCGCCTTTACCTACGACAGCGGGAACAGTCTCTCCAGAATATACCCCACCCCGATCAGTACCTGACAAAGCAGGATGAACTTGACATTGTCCCCCATGGCCGCGATCAGTTTTTCGCGGTCGGCATACTCCTTGGCACCGCGCATGGCCTTGATGGCCGGGGGCAGCGCCAGCAGGGAGATCAGGGTGTAGACGGGCATCACCACCGCGCCCGAAACCATGGTGGCAATCACGCAGCCCACGATCCAGACATAGGTTGCCATGGTGGCGATGCTGTAGAATCGGGCGGAAAAATCCAGGCCCTTGAGTACCGGGGTGGTCTTGCGGCCGCCGTTGCGGTCGGCCTCCAGGTCGGGAAACTCGTTGATCAGCAGCAGGTTGTGCACCAGGATGCCGCTGGGAATCGAGGCCATCACCACCATCCAGTCATAGTGTCCGGTCTGGATGAAATACATGCCCAGCACCGGCAGGACACCCAGGCCCAGGCCCGGCGACCATTCCGGCCAGGGGGTCTTTAAAATCACCGGAGTGTAGAGCACCAGGCACAGCGCCGCCACGATCAGCAGGGGCAGCAGGGCCCAGCCCTTGACCGCGATGAAAAAGACCCCGATCACGAAGGCCGTCAGCGAGGTGGCCACGCCCACCCAGAGGGTCTGCCTGTGCGGCAGCTTGCCCGCCTTGACCAGCCCGCTGCCGCCGCTGAAGGGCGTGCGTTCCACCTCCAGGTCGATGCCGCTCTTGTAGTCAAAATAATCATTGATGGCGTTGACGCTGCCGTGGGTCAGCATCAGGCCGAAGCCGGCCAGCAGGGCATACCCGAGGTTGATGGGCCCGTAATACCAGGCGATCGCGGTCCCTAAAAAGGTCAGCACGATCGAGAGCGTCAAAAACTGGGGCCGGGTCTCCTTGATCCACAATATCAGTTGCTGCATGACATCTCCTTTGCAAACGGATAGCAGTTTATTAACCTATCTTGGCGTTCAGCGCCAGTGCAGGTTTGCACTAGAACCTGCGGCTGTCGTAGGCCCAATGGAGCAGGGCCTGGCGCTGTCTGATACGGCAGTCGGGTCCATTGCAGTTCTTCCTGATCTGGGCGATATGGCGGGTCATGGCCTTCCAGCGCTTGATCTGGCGTTCGTCGTCCGGGCAGCGCCGGCCCAGGTAGTAGCGGCAGTACCACTGAAACCAGCCGCGCGGGTCCTCGTGGTAGATCCAGCCCTTCATGCGCCAGTAGGAAAGCGGCTTGGAGGCGTTGATGCCGTAGTAGTTGAGTGTCGGATCATGGCGTTCATGACAGAGACGGGCGTTTTCAAACCAGTCCGCCGGGAACTCATCCCGGCAGTCAGTCATATATTTGCCGCCGAAGATGCCCATTGCCAGCAGTTCCCTGGGCGTCAGTTCCGGCCTGAAATCGGCCTGAAAATTCTGTCCCATGGGCTCTCTCAGGTAATAGACATAATCCTGCTGCATGAGATCATTGACAATGACCTTAACTGGTTTCATCGCTCCTTGCGCCATACCGCCATTTTTATTCCGACTCGCTTACTTGTCAAGCCTGGGCGCAGATCATCTCCATCAGCCTTGACGCCCGCGCCTAAAGCCTTTATGCATATTTTGATGTATTCAGGACGTTTCCATGAAAAAAACTGCCCTTGTTTTGCTCCTGCTGCTGATCCTGGCCGGCTGCAATAGAGATAAACCCGCGGAACTGACCGTCATGACCCATGACAGTTTCGACGTCAGCGCCGAGGTCATCGCCGAATTTGAGCAGGCCCAGCAGGTCAAGGTCAACTTCCTGAAGGCCGGGGATGCCGGGGCCGTGCTCAACCAGGCCATCCTGTCCAAAAACAATCCCATGGCCGACATCCTCTTCGGCGTGGACAATACCTTTTTGAGCCGGGCGCTGGAGGCCGACCTCTTCATCCCCTATGCCTCGCCCCTGCTCAACCAGATCTCGCAGAATCTCAAACTGGACCCGTCCAACCGGCTGCTGCCGGTGGATTATGGTGATGTATGTCTCAACTATGACAAGGCCTGGTTTGCGGAGAAAAAGATCCTGCCACCCGCAGACCTGGAAGACCTTGTCAAACCGGAATACAAGGGCCTGCTGGTGGTGCAGAACCCGGCCACCTCTTCGCCCGGCATGGCCTTCCTGCTGGCCACCGTGGCCCACTTCGGCCAGCCCGGCTACCTGGATTTCTGGCAGGGCCTCAAGGACAATGAGGTCCTGATCAGTGCCGGCTGGGAGGATGCCTACTGGGGCCAGTTCTCGGCCGCCTCCGAGGGCACCCGGCCGCTGGTCGTGAGCTACGCCTCCTCGCCGCCGGCCGAGGTCTTCTATTCCGAAAAACCGCTGACCGTGGCCCCCACCGCCGCGATTGTCGCTCCGGGCAGCGCCTTCCGCCAGATCGAGTTCGCCGGAATCCTGAAAGGGTCCAAGAACATCAAGCTGGCTGAAAAATTTATGGATTTCATGCTGGATACCCGCTTCCAGGAAGACATCCCGCTCAAGATGTTCGTCTTCCCGGCCAATGTCAACGCCCGGCTGCCCGAGGTCTTTACCCGCCATGCCAAAGTGGCCCAGCAGCCGGCCGCAATCGCCCCTGAAAAGATCGCCGCCGGCCGCGAAGAATGGCTCGCGGACTGGACCAAACTGATGCTGAGGTAGATCCCATAAAAAGGAACCACCGTATCCTGATCGCCCTGCCGCCGCTGGTTTTCCTGGCGGCCTTTTATTTCTTTCCGCTGAAAGAGATCTTCGTACTCAGCTTCAGCGGCCAGGCTTTTTTCGCGCGCCTGGGCGCCGTAGTCAGCGACAGCTATTACCTGCATGTGATCTGGTGCAACTTCTGGCATGCGCTGGCATCCACCCTGCTGACCCTGATCCTGGCACTGCCGGGGGCCTATGTCTTTGCGCGCTACGAATTCCGGGGCAAATCCCTGATCAAGGCCCTGGCGACCGTGCCCTTTGTGCTGCCCACCGTGGTGGTGGCCGCGGCCTTTCATGCCCTGCTGGGCCCGCGCGGCGTCATCAATGCCGGGGCAATGCAGCTGCTGGGTCTGGATACACCGCTGATCAGGATTGACCAGACCATCTGGTTCATCCTGCTGGCGCATGTCTTCTACAACTATGCGGTCGTGCTCAGGATCGTGAGCGGCTTCTGGAGCCGACTGGACCCGACGCTCATGGAATCGGGGCGCATGCTGGGGGCCGGATCGTTAACGGCCTTCCGCCACATCACCTGGCCGCTGCTGCGCCCGGCGGTCATGGCGGCCGGGGTGCTGGTCTTTGTCTTCTGTTTCTCCAGCTTCGGGGTAATCCTGATTCTGGGCGGCCCGCATTTTGCCACCATGGAGGTGGAGATCTACCGCCAGGCCGTGCACATCTTCAACCTGCCGGTGGCAGCCATCCTCTCACTGCTGCAGATCCTGTTCACCTTTTTGCTGATGTGGGCCTACAGCATCCTGCAGCACCGTACAGCCCTCAAGCTGGCCCAGATCCCGGAACGCAGCGCCCTCAGGCAGATCTACGGCACCCGTGACCGCCTGGTGGTGGGAACCAACCTCGCCCTGATGCTGGTTCTGCTGGCAAGCCCGCTGCTGGCCCTGCTGCTGCGCTCCCTGAGCGGATCCCAGGGCCTGACCTTCAGCTACTACCTGGCGCTCTTTTATCAGGGCACGGAATCCATCTTTTACATCCAGCCCGCAAAAGCTGTCTTCAACTCGCTGATCTATGCCGTGGCCACCATGGTCATGGCCCTGCTGCTGGGCATCCCGGCCGCCACCTACCTGGCGCGCCCCGGCACCCGGATCGCTTCAATCCTGGATCCCATCTTCATGCTGCCGCTCTCCACCTCGGCCGTGACCCTAGGCTTCGGCTTCATCCTGGCCTTTGACGAAGCGCCGCTCAATCTGCGGGGCTCCCAGATTCTGGTGCCGCTGGCCCACACTTTAGTGGCCTTTCCCTTTGTGGTCCGCAGCCTGCTGCCGTCCCTGCGCAGTATCCCGGACGACCTGCGCGGTTCGGCCGCCGTGCTGGGGGCCTCGCCGTTTAAGATCTGGCGTCATGTGGATCTGCCCATTGTCATGCGGGCCCTCACGGCCGCCGCGGTCTTTGCCTTCACCATCAGCATGGGCGAATTCGGCGCCAGCGTGTTTGTGGCCCGGCCGCAAAACCCCACCATGCCGCTGGCGATCTATCGTTTCCTGGGCCAGCCCGGGACCCTCAACTACGGACAGGCCATGGCCATGAGTTCCATCCTGATGCTGGTCACGGTCGCGGCATTTATTTTTCTGGATAAATCAGGCATAAGGCGTCTTGATGGCAATCCTTGAACTGCAGCACATCAACAAGAGCTATGGCGGCGAGGCTTTTATCCGCGACATGTCCCTCAAGCTGGAGCCCGGCCACATCCTGGCCCTGCTGGGACCTTCGGGCTGCGGCAAGACCACCATGCTCAGGCTGATCGCCGGTCTGGAGCGCCCCGATTCGGGACAGATCCTCTTCGGCGGCCAGGACTTAAGCGGCATCCCGCCCCACCGCCGCAATTTCGGCATGATGTTCCAGGAATATGCCCTCTTTCCGCACCGCAATGTCTTTCGTAATGTGGCCTTCGGCCTGGAGATGCAGGGCCTCACGGAAGAGGATGTCAGGGTCCGGGTAAAAGAGATGCTCCAGCTGGTAGGCCTGGAAGACCTGGCGACGCGCCGCATCAACGAGCTCTCGGGCGGCGAACGCCAGCGCGTGGCCCTAGCCCGCAGCCTGGCGCCCCAGCCCCGACTGCTGATGCTGGACGAACCCTTTGCCGCCCTTGACCGCGCCCTCAGGGAACGCCTGATGCTGGAGGTGCGCCAGATTATCAGGACCGTGGGTGTCAGCGCCATCTTCGTGACCCATGACCAGGCCGAGGCCCTGGCCGTGGCCGACCGTATCGCCGTGATCCGCGCCGGGGTCCTGCAGCAGATCGCCGCTCCTGAAGAGCTGCACCGCAACCCGGCCAACCTGGAAGTGGCCCGTTTCCTGGGACTCAACAACATCCTGCCGGCCGAGGCCTGCGGTCCGGCCAGCATCAGCACCCCGGTGGGCATCCTGGGCACCGTCGCCAAAACCGGCGACGGCAAAAACCTCTTCGCCCTTCTCAGACCCGAAAGCGCCAGTCTGGATGCCATCTCCGAGTATAAAATCAGCGGCCGGGTCATCCAGAAACTGTTTCGCGGCCGTTACTACCAGTTGATCATTGCAACAGGGGACGACCTGCAGCTGTCATTTGAGGTCCGTCAGGAACCACCGGAAATCGGCCAGACGGCCAGGCTGTTCATCGATCCCGAAGGGGTCATGATCTTCAGGGACTGAGACAACTGTGCTGCTTCAGGAAGTCAAGGATGCAGCGTTTGTATTCCCCGGCCTTATCACCCACAACCGCATCCAGATGGGCCACCCCGTCCAGCAGCACGATCTGCTTGGGCCCGCCCGCAACCGCATGCATGCTGACTGAATGTTCGTAAGGCACCACATCATCGGCGCGGCCGTGTACAAACAGTTTGGGCACCTTTGAATGCGGCAGGGTCTCCAGGGCCGAAAAACCCTCTTGCGGCACCAGGTTCTCAACCTCCGGATAGATATCGTTATAGAGATCATAAAAAGAGGTCAGCCCGGCCTCCAGGATCGCGGCCTTGAGCCCACTGATTTCCGGCAGGATACGTGCCAAGGTATAGGCCCCCATGGACTGGCCGAAGCCGTAGATCGCGGTCCCGTAAAGTGCCGGATTGCCGAAGACATGTCTGAATACGCTCAACGCATCGGCCTGGATGGCATTAAGCGACGGCACCCCCCTGGATTTGCCGTAGCCGCTGTAGTCAAAGGTGATCAGCTGGAAACCCGCTTCCAGCAGGAAGGTCAGAGAAACAAAATGGGAACTCATGTTCTGGGCGTTGCCGTGCAGGTGCACGATGGTGCCGCGAGGCTCACAGTTGGGCAGGATCAGCCAGCTCAGCAGGCGGTCATCAATCCAGGTATGCTGTTTTTCAAAGCCCAGCTGGGAAGGCTCAGCATACAGGAAGTCATCCGGAAAAAAACAGTTTTTCTCGCTGATAACCATCGTTAAATTATAGCATTCACACCCCCACATGCAACGCCCGGCCGAACATGCTATATAAGAACCATGACAGCCATCGTCACCTTTATTTCCGATTTCGGCGAAAGCGACGGCTATACCGCCCAGGTCAAGGGCCGCATCCTGAGCGCCAACCGCGATATAACCATCGTGGACGTCAACCACAGCGTTCCCCCCTACAGCCTCGTCTCCGGGGCCTGGCTGCTGGGCAGCGCCTGGCAGTCTTTCCCGGCCGGCACCATCCACCTGGCCGTGGTTGACCCGGGGGTCGGCACTGAACGCCGCGCCCTGGTGGTTGAAAAAGACGGGCATTTCTTTGTGGGTCCGGATAACGGAATCTTTGCCTTCATCTATCCGGCCGAAAAAATATTCACCGTGACCTGGCGGCCTGAAAACAAAATTGCGCCCAC
This sequence comes from uncultured Bacteriovoracaceae bacterium, assembly GCA_964456565.1. GTDB lineage: Bacteria > Desulfobacterota > Desulfomonilia > UBA1062 > UBA1062 > CAYWBU01. Next base: position 8,919 of record CAYWBU010000018.1, read on the forward strand.
CTTCCACGGCCGCGATCTCTTTGCCCCCATCGTAAACCAGCTGCTGGACGGAAAAAAACCTGAAGAACTCGGCGCTCCCGTCAATGACCCGCTCAGCCTTGACACCGCCCGTCCCATGGCGGTGCACTGCGACCGTTTCGGCAACATCATCACCAATATCCCGGATTCAAAGCTGGACAGCATCAGGGGCATTGAGTGCGGCGACCAGGTTATCGACCAGAAGGCCGGAACCTTTGCCGAGATCAAAAATGACGCCCCGGCCCTGATCCGCGGCAGCCAGTCCACCATTGAGATCTGCGCCAACCGCAGAAATGCGTCAACTCTTCTGGGAGTCAGACCCGGTGATGGACTCAGGATTATCGATTAAAACTATTCCGGTTTGCTGCGCGACATGAAGCCCAGCACCTTTTCGATGTCCATGGAGCCCAGGGTCAGGACGGCCCCCAGTCCCACATAGAGATAGGTGCTGAAAATCCGCCAGAGCACCACCGAGATCCCCACCAGATGTTTGGGGATCAGTCCCACGAACAGCAGGGCAAACCCGCCCTCGGCAATGCCACTGCCGCCCGGGGTGGGCGAATAGTACAGCATGGGCAGCAGGATGACCTGGGCCTGGATGGCATCCATCAGCTTCACCGGATAACCCAGCCCGTGAATGATGATCGGCGCCAGCACAAACTGCACCGCCACAAAGATGAAGGTCACGATCATGGCCATCATGAAATGGGGCAGCCCCCGGTGGGTATAGAAATCCACCGCATTGAAATAATCATGGGCTACGCTCTTGACATATTCATCGATCTCATAGTTCACCACCACCCCCCGGCGGTGCAGAAACTCCATGACGCGGTCCACGATCCAGAGGGTCTGGTTGGGGAAAAAATATACAAAGAAGAACAGCAGGGTCAGGAAGACAAAAAAGGCGATCACATAATAGTAGACATACAGCAGCAGGGTGTTGCCGGCAAAATCCTTATTGAGCAGCATCACGGCGATGCCGCCGAAGGCCAGCATGCCCATGGTGGTGATGCGTTTGATCACATCCACGCTGATGGCCTTGCCCAGGGGTACGCCGTGGGAATACATCATGTACATCTCGGCCGGCATCATGCCGGACTGTAGCGGGGTGATGGCCCCGAAAAAGCGGCCCACCAGGATCATCTTGAGGGCATAACCGAACGGAATCCTGTGCCCCAGGGCCTTGGACAGGATCATGACCCGCAGGGCGTCCATGCTCAGCATCAGGGCACTCAGGAAAACCAGCAGCACCAGTTCTTTCAGCCCCAGCAGTTTCAGGGCTGTCCAGGTCTGGCTGTCCGATGATGCCACCAGCACGAGCCCCAGCGTGATTCCGCTGATAATCAGGAAGCCGTACAGCCTTCTGGCCTGAGAATATCCCTTAGACATCCGCTCTCTAATACCAGACAACCTCTGTGGCGGCAACTTGTTATAATTATGGCAAAGTTTATTTTACTAGGTACGCGGGCCGAAAATGGCGGTGCCGATGCGCACCAGGGTGGCGCCTTCTTCTACGGCAACCCGGAAAGATTCGCTCATCCCCATGGAGAGCTGGCGCATCTCAACCCCGGGCAGAGCTAGATCTGCAATCCGGTCAAAGAGCTCGCGGGTCTCGCGGAAACAGGGCCGCAGTTCCTCGGGATCATCCACCCAGGGCCCCATGGTCATCAGGCCGCAGACCCTGATATTGGCAAAGGCGGCCAGCCTGCGGATCAGTGCTTCAACATCTTCGGGCATAACCCCGTTCTTCTGGGTTTCCCGGCCGGAATTGACCTCCACCAGCACCGGCATGACCTTGTCCAGTTTGCGGGCCTGGCTGTCGATGATTTCAGCCAGGTCAAGCGAGTCAACGGTCTCGATCATATCAAACAGCTTGACCACATGTTTGACCTTGTTTTTCTGGACATGGCCGATGAAATGCCAGACAATCTTGTCGCTGACCTCGGGCATGACCGCGCGGGCATCCTGCAGGTAATTTTCACCCATGACCGCTACCCCGGCCTCAAAGGCCTCCCGCACCTCGGCCGCGGTCCTGGTCTTGGCCGCCGCCACCAGGGTCACCCCGGACGGCAGCTCGGCAAGGATCTTTTTTACATTTTCAGTGATCGAGCCCATGTCTCAGCCATAGCAAAATTGGAGCGCCAAGGCAAAGCCCATCATTATACGGTTGCACCGTAACACCGGAAAAAGTTAAAAGGTTGGCAATGAAAAAGATGCTGCCGTTTGTTTTCTTGCTGTTGCTGACAGCCCCCCTCAGGGCCACCCAGCCATCCCTGCTGGATATTGACGAGGAGCGCTTACTGCAGGGCAACCTCCAGATCCTGAACGACACCACCGACCGCCAGGTGGGAGTCCTGCTGATCAAGGCTCCGCCTCAAAAGGTCTGGGAGATCATCTCCGACTGGGAACAGACCTCCCGGCTGGTCTCCGGCATCAGCTACAACCGCGTGATGCAGCGCAGTACCGCCCGCACCATCATTGAGGGCCGTTTCAACCTGGAACTGTTCAAATCACAGTACACCGTCGAGGTCCAGACCGACGAGAAAAACCTGCACCAGAAGTGGCAGCTGCTGCCGGACTCCGAAATCAGGATGCTGCAGCAGCAGGGCCTGGAGATCAGGTTCAGCGGCGGCGGCATCCGCGAGATGCACGGCTACCACTACCTGCTGCCGCATCCCCAAGGCACGGTTTATTACTGCGCCCCGGTGGTGACCAGCGCCATTCCCCTGCCGGAGTTCGCCGCCCGCAAGATCCGCCTGACCATCTTCAACAACCATATGTACGCGGTCAAGAAAAAGGCCGAAGCCCGGCCGGCAACAGTTCAAGCGGAGCCCCTGCCTCCGGAACCCGCGGTTGTTGAAAAGCCGCCCCTCAAGACAGAAGAGTCTCCACAAAAATAAGTGCTTACATTTTAAAACCGGCGTGCTATATTGTCTGAATGACTGATTCGACCTTATCTCAAAGGGAAAAGCTGCTGGCCGACCTTGAAGAGGCCGTTAATTTTGTTTTTGCCAAAGAGGCTTCCGATCTGGACCAGGCCTTCCGTGAGAAACTCGTCAATCGTTTCATTCACACCACCATTGCCAAACTCAGCGATGCCCAGCTGGAAGAAAAGTTCAGCATCCCCACCGGCACCCAGCCGCTGGAAAACGCCATAGAACTGTTCAACTCGTTTCTGGAAAACCTGGACGAAAAAGAAGGGCTCTAAGGCTCAGACTCCAAAGATCTCCTTGAACACCGCTGCACGCTGCGTCCTTTCATCATCAGGCGTATCCATCTCGAAGGGGGCGAACCTGATGGAGATTGTCCGGCCGTTGCCCCAGGGCCACCAGGCGCAGAAAAATATCGGATCGCTGTCCGTATCAGTGGTGAACAGCATCTGTTCCGGCATCATGCCACCCAGTGAGCGGTTGATGGTCAACACCTTTTCCGGAGCCTCGGCCAGATTGGACCCGTTCCAGTTTGTGGTCATGAAATTTTCCACTGCCGTGCGGACAGTGTCCTTTTCATCCACGCTGAACTCCATCAGCACCGTCCCGAAACGGCCGTCCCACTTCCACTGCGTCTGTTCGCCAAAGGCTGCCCTGAAATTCCGACAGAAATCATCCCAGGCTGCCGGCTTGTCGATCGAAAGCTGCGTCATTGCTGTAAACCCACCTTTTCTTTATAGTATACAGATAATTAAAGGGAATCCGTCGCCGGACACCGTAATGCATCCAAGACTGCCTGAACGGCAATTATTTTTCTATAACACAGTTTTTCCGGCCATGTGAACCAAAATGAAATCACCCTTCCCAGGCCGCCACAATCCGCTCAAAATCAACGGGCCCCGGCCGCAGACAGACCGGGTGATCCCCGCTCAGGTCCGCCAAGGTTGAGGCCTGGCCGCCGGCCGTGATTCCGCCGTCAAGCACGGCATCCACAGCCAAATCGTAATCAAGGACCGCTTTAATGGTTGCCGCCGCCGGCTGGCCGCTCGGGTTGGCGGAGGTGGAGGTTATGGGCCCCAGTGCCCTGACAAGCTCCAGCGCCAGGGGATGGGGTGAACAGCGCAGCGCAATCCGCCCGTTAGGAGCCAGGTCCGCAGCCACATTTTCACGGGCCCGCAGCACGACACTCAACGGCCCCGGCCACAACTGCCGGACAACCTCGGCGGCCCGGTCGGCAAGATCGGTAAGCTCCCTGGCCTCAGCCAGTGAGGACACCAGCACGATCATGCCCTTGGCGGCCTCCCGGCCCTTGATTGCACGGATACGTTCAAGGGCCGCCGGCTGATCGATACGGCACCCGATGCCGTAGAAGGTCTCGGTCGGATAGATGAAGACCGCATCATCGCGGCCCTCAACTGCCGCAATAAATTCAGCAACAGATGCTGTCAGCATCAGGCCCCGCGCACCGCCGCATCGGCCTCCAGGACTTTGGCCTTCATGGCGGCCCGATAATCATCAAGCTTTTGCGCCAGCTCCCCGTTACCCACGGAAAACATCTCGACTGCCAGCAGGGCGGCATTCTTGGCCCCGGCCTTGCCGATCCCCATGGTGCCCACCGGGATTCCGGGAGGCATCTGCACCATGGCCAGTAGCGCATCCATGCCGCTCAGGCTGGCATCCAGAGGCACCGCGATCACCGGCAGGGTGGTATGCGCCGCAATCACCCCGGCCAGATGCGCGGCCATGCCGGCCCCGGCGATAAAACAGCCGCAACCGTCCTGGCGGGCATTCTTGGCCAGCTCGGCCACCTCGTCCGGACAGCGGTGGGCGCTTAAGATCCGCATCTCATAGTCCACCCCGAACTGTTTCAGGATTCCGGCGCTCTCCTCCATAACGGGGAGATCCGACTTGCTTCCCATTACGATCAATACTTTCATTTCATCCTCTTGAGGGCCTTCTGCCCGATATCTTTTCTGTAATGCATGCCGTCAAACCCGATCCGCTCAACCGCCTGATAGACCCGATCAAGGGCCGCCGGCAGATCATCGGCCACCGCGGTCACGCCCAGGACCCGGCCGCCCGACGTTAAGATCCGGCCGCCATCTTCCCGGGTGCCGGCATGAAAGACCTTGACATCGCCCAGGGCTTCGGCGGCGGCGATCCCTGAAATCTCCCGGCCTTTTTCATAGGAGCCCGGATAACCTCCCGAAGCCAGCACCACACATACGGCCGGGCCGTCCGCCCATTCCAGGACCGTATCCGCCAGGCTGTCGCCGGAGGCCACCTTCAGCAGCACCGGCACCAGATCACTCTTGAGCCGCATCAGCAGCGGCTGGGTCTCGGGATCGCCCATCCGCACGTTGAACTCCAGTACACTGGGACCCTTGGGAGTCATCATCAGTCCGGCATAGATAATGCCCTTGAAGGTAATGCCCTTGCTCTTCAGCCCCCGCACCAGCGGATACATGATCTTTTGCATGACCTCCCCGTAGCCGGCCTCATCCAGCACCGGGGCCGGCGAATAGGCCCCCATGCCGCCCGTATTGGGTCCTTTGTCCCCGTCATAGGCGGGTTTGTGGTCCTGGGAGGATGCCAGGGGCAGCACATTTTCGCCGTCACAGATGGCAATGAAGCTGGCCTCTTCACCCACCAGGCGTTCCTCGACCACAACTGAGGCCCCGGCTGCGCCAAAGGCCTTGTCCACCATGATGTCGCGCACCGCCGCAATGGCCTGCTGCTTGTCGTCACAGACAATCACGCCCTTGCCGGCAGCCAGGCCGTCGGCCTTGACCACCACATCAAAATCAGCCGCCTCGATAAACTTGACGGCCGCATCCGGATCGTCAAAGACACCAAAAGCCGCCGTGGGGATATCAAATTCGGCCATGACCTGCTTGGCAAAGGCCTTGGAACCTTCCAGCTCGGCCGCCGCCTTGCAGGGACCGAAGATCTTCAGCCCGGCCGATTCAAATGCGTCCACCACACCTTCGGCCAGCGGGGCCTCGGGGCCCACGACCGTCAGGTCAATGTCGTGCTCCTTTGCAAAATCAATCAGGGCATCAATTGCCGTGAGCTCCACACAGGTCGCGGCATCACTGATGCCGCCGTTGCCCGGAGCGCAGAAAACCTCATCCACCAGGGGACTCTTCGCAATCTTCCAGCAGAAGGCATGTTCCCGTCCGCCCGACCCGATAACCAGCACTTTCATCTTCAACCTCCGTTGGGGGTTTTAATAAATTTCCGGGGAAAAGTTTAACTCTACCCCGGATCATCGTCTTCAACCTGATCGTTTAATCAGTGCCTGAAATGGCGCATTCCCGTCATAATCATGGCCATGCTATTCTCATTGGCGGCCTGGATGACCTCTTCATCCCGGACCGAACCGCCCGGCTGGACCACGGCCGTGGCTCCGGCCTTAGCCGCCGCATCCACCCCGTCACGGAAGGGGAAGAAGGCATCCGAGGCGATCACCGAGCCCGCCGTGGGAATGCCGGCCTTGCCGGCCTTGATCACGGCCAGTTCCGAAGAATCCACCCGGCTCATCTGGCCGGCGCCCACGCCCACCAGCTGATCCTTGGTGGCATAGACAATGGCGTTGGATTTGACATATTTACAGATCTTCCAGGCAAAGCTTAAGGCTTCCAGTTCATCCGCGCTGGGCTGGCGTTCGGTGACAACTTTGGCATCCGCAAGGTCCAGCATGCCCAGGTCGCGATCCTGCAACAGCAGGCCTCCGGCCACCTTGCGGGTGTACAGGTAATTTTTCTTGGCGGCATTACCTTCGACAATGGCCGGCACCTTCAGCAGCCTTACATTTTTCTTCTGCTGCAGAATCTCCAGGGCTTCGGGCTCGAAGTCGGGCGCGATCACCACCTCGGTAAAGGCCTTGGAAATTTCGCCGGCCGTGGCCGCATCCACGCTGCGGTTGAAACCCACGATCCCGCCAAAGGCCGAAACCGGATCCACGCTGAAGGCCCGGGTATAGGACTCGGCCAATGTGGTGGCCTGGGCCGCGCCGCAGGGATTGGAGTGTTTAAGGATCACGCAGGCCGTGCTGTCAAATTCCATGATCAGGTCCAGGGCGGCATCGGCATCCATGATGTTGTTGTAGGAGAGTTCCTTGCCCCAAAGCTGTTCGGCCGTGGCGATCGAAGGCTCGTCGATTCTATATTCGCGGTAAAAGGCCGCCTTCTGGTGCGGGTTCTCTCCGTAGCGCAGCAGCTGCTTGCGCTCATACTGGACGGTGTAGGTGTGCGGAAACCGTTTGCCCTCTTCCAGGTTGAGGCCCATGAGATAGTTGCTGATGGCGGCATCATAGCGCGCGGTCAGGGCAAAGGTCTTGCGGCAGAGCTCAAAGTTGGTCTCAACCGAGATCGCGCCCCCGCTGGCCTGCATCTCCTTGAGGATGGCGGCATAGTCGGCCGGGTCCGTCACCACCGAGACATCCTGGTAGTTTTTGGAGGCCGCCCGCAGCATGGTGGGTCCGCCGATATCGATGTTTTCAATGGCCTCGTCCAGATCACAGCCCTTGGCCACGGTCTCTTCAAAGCGGTAGAGGTTGACCACCAGCATGTCGATGGTGCCGATGCCCTGTTCCTTGAGGGCCGCCATATGTTCGGGATTGGAACGCATGCCCAGCAGCCCGCCGTGCACCTTGGGATGCAGGGTCTTGAGCCGGCCGTCCATCATCTCGGGGAATCCGGTGTAATCGGAAATATCGATTACGGCAATGCCGTTTTCCTTGAGAATCCGGGCCGTGCCCCCGGTGGAAACGATCTCCACGCCCAGGGCGTCCAGTTCTTTTACAAAATCAACAATTCCAGTCTTGTCAGTTACACTGACCAAAGCCCGTTCAATCTTTGGCATAACATCTCCTTCCTAAAAAACGACGAATTGTCAGGATATTCAGTTACTGTAGGCACCGGGTTCGGGATCACGGTCAATATAGTACCAGGCCAGCAGCGGCACGATCCTTTCAAACAGCCCGGAATCGAGATAACTGATCTGTTTCACGTGATTCTGCAGCTCGGCACTGCTGATCTCTCCGGTAAGCATTCCATCTCTGAGGCGGGTAACCCTCTGATACAGGCTGTCCTTAATCAGCGGGTCATCAACTTTTATGGAAACGTAGCGGTTCATTTCGGCAAAAACACTCTCCATGTCCATCAGGCCCGGAGTGCTGCGGCACTCTGACTCGATTTCATCAATCAGGGCCACCAGGAACGATCTGGCATCCTCAAGCCCCAGACGAAAGGCCTCCTCCAGCAGAATTTCATCCGCCCCGGCAATTTCAGGTTCACCGAAGTTGATGGCATCAAAATTGACAACATAGGCATGGTCATCGCCCAGCATGCGGGAAAGCTTGGCAACCGCCAGATCCTTCCACTTCAGAATATCTTTTTCCTCGGCATCCTGGTTCATCAGGACATCAACATCACCGACCATATCCTTCAAGATCACGATGAAATGTTCAATGGGGCATTTTATTTTCATGGTCTAATATTACACATCAATATATTATATGGTCAAGACTGTTCATCCCCGGGGTGTGATGTTATCATACTATCTATGATGACAGGCAAAACCGCCAGGCTCCTTACGGACAGGGCCATCTATACCCAACGTCTGAAAAATATCACGGCCGGCCGCCAGAGGGCCAGGATCGACGACGACGGCCTCAAACCTTCGGCCGTGCTCCTGCCCCTCTGCTGGAAGGACGACATGCCGCATATTGTGCTTACCAGACGCTCAATGGCCGTGGAGTACCACAAGGGCGAGATCTCATTCCCCGGCGGCCGCGCCGAAGACTCCGACGACGGACCCACGGGCACCGCCCTGCGCGAAGCCTGGGAGGAGATCGGCCTCAGCCCGGATGATGTTGAGGTCGTCGGCCTGCTGGACGACCACCTGACCATCTTCGGCTTTCACATCACCCCGGTCATCGGGCTCATGCCCTACCCTTACGATCTGCGCCTCAATGCCGAATCCGACAGCCTGATCTACATCCCAGCCTCCCGCTTCCTTTCCGAGACCGCCTGGATGTTCAACACCGCCGAACTCAACGGGCACCGGGTGTCAATTTATTACCTGGAATGCGATGAAGGTGTGGTCTGGGGAGCCACTGCCCGAATCCTCAAACATTTTGCCGATCTGCTGGCCGGGCAGGAACTGCCGTTTTCCGATGTAAGCCGCAGCGCCCTGGACTGGGTTACCAACATCACCGCAGCCCAAAGCGCCTACAGCTCAAGTCTCAAAGGCTGACAATCAGGCAAAGTCCCTGCCGGTCAGTTTTTCATAGGCCTCGACATATTTGGCGCTGGTATTCCGGATAATCTCTTCCGGAAGCCGGGGGCCGGGGGCCTGCTTGTTCCAGTCGAGGGTTTCCAGGTAGTCACGCACGAACTGCTTGTCATAGCTGGGCTGCGACTGTCCGGGCCGGTATTCATCCAACGGCCAGAACCGGGATGAGTCGGGGGTCAACGCCTCGTCGATGAGGATCATTTCACCATCAACTATCCCGAACTCAAATTTGGTGTCGGCGATGATGATGCCGCGCTCCAGGGCATAGTCGGCCGCCATCTTATAGATGGCCAGGGCGGCTTCGCTGACCTTGCGGATGGTCTCCCCGCCCACGATCTCGGCCGCGCTCTCAATGCTGACATTCTCGTCATGGTCACCCACTTCGGCCTTGGTTGACGGGGTGAAGATGGGCTCGGGCAGCTTGTCGGACTCTTTGAGGCCTGCGGGCAGTTTGATCCCGCAGACCGAACCCTCCCTCAGATATTCCTTCCAGCCGGAACCGGTAATGTAGCCGCGCACAATGGCCTCAACCATGATGGGCCGGGCTTTTTTCACCAGCACGGAACGGCCCTTCAGGCGCTCATCGCCCCTGAAGGGTTCGGGATATTCATTGACGTCGGCACTGACCACATGATTTTTGATAATCGGGCCGATTTTATCAAACCAGAACAGGGAAATCTGGTTAAGGACCTTGCCCTTTTCGGGGATGGGGTCCGGCAGGACCACGTCAAAGGCCGAAAGCCGGTCGGTGGTTACCAGCAGCAGATGGTTTTCATCGGCCTCATAAATCTCTCTGACCTTGCCGCTGTTCAACAGTTTGGCTCCGGGGATCTTGATATCAACCAGTGTATCCATAATTCCTCCTGGGGATCGCTGTTTTATTGGGGGAAAACACTAAGCTTCAAGGCGCTGAGTCTGCCAAAAAACGGTTGAAAAAGTCAATAGCCTATTATAGGTTAGGCTCGCTATCTTATAGCCTGCAACCATCACTCAACCAGGGGTTGACTTTTTCAACCGCTGGTTGAGTGACTAAATATACCAAGCTTGATTAAGAGGTGGGAATGCCAGAAGACAATATGCCGAAGGGCAATCTGATTTATCGCTGTATCGGCTGCAAAGCGCAGTACGACATCTATGACTTGATCTACACCTGCCCCAAGTGCCGTTCGCTGCTCAAGATTGAAAATACTGATTTTGACTCCTTCAAAAAAATCCCGGCGGCCGACTGGCGCGAGATCTTCGACAACCGCAAAAAATCAAACAACCCGGTAACTTCCGGTATTTTCCGCTTCCATGAACTGATTCTGCCCATGGTCCCGGCGGAAGATATCATCTATCTCGGCGAAGGCCAGACCGCCATCGTCAAGGCCAACCCCGAACTCAGCAGCTGGCTGGGGGCCCCCTTCTATGTCAAAAATGAGGGCTTCAACCCGTCGGCCAGTTTCAAGGACCGCGGCATGGCCTCGGCCATCAGCTTTCTGAATCATGTCATCCGGGTCAAGGATCTGGACAATGTGCTGGGCATCTGCGCCTCCACCGGCGACACCTCGGCCGCGGCGGCCCTCTACCTGAGCTACCTGCCCAAGGACAAGGTCCGGGGCGTGGTCCTGCTGCCCAAGGGCAAGGTCACCACGGCCCAGCTTTCCCAGCCGCTGGGATCCGGCGCCACGGTCATTGAGATGCCCGGGGTGTTTGATGACTGCATGCGGATTGTCGAGGAGCTGGCCCAGGACTACAATGTATTCCTGCTGAACTCCAAAAACCCGGTGCGCATCCTGGGACAAAAGTCCTACGCCTTCGAAATCGCCCAGCAGCTCGACTGGGACACCACAAACCTGACCGCCGTGGTCCCCATCGGCAACGCCGGCAACATCACGGCCATCATGGAGGGTTTCCTGGACCTCTACAACCTGGGCATAATCACAACCCTGCCCACCATCCTGGGTGTCCAGAGTCATCATGCCGATCCGGTTTCCGTCTGGCGCAACAGCGGCGAATATGTCTCACAGAAGGTTTCAGCGTCGGTGGCCCAGGCGGCCATGATCGGCGATCCGGTCAGCTTCCCCAAGGTCAGACAGCTGGTGGAAAACCACTATGATGACCGTTTCCATGTAATCTCCGTGACCGAAAACGAGATCATGGAGGGCATGCTGACCGCCAACCGCCATGGACATGTGGTCTGCACCCAGGGCGGCGAATCAATCGCCGGACTGAAAAAGGCCCTCAATCTCGGCAAGCTCAGCCGCGATTCCGTCTTTGTGGTGGACTCCACCTCGCATCAGCTCAAGTTTGCCAATTTCCAGCAGATGTATTTTGAGGATGAATTTGACAGTGCTTATGGTATAAGCACTGAGGACAATTATAAAAACAGACCGGTGGTCCTGAATGCCGCGGCCACCGAGATAGCGAAGTTCCTTGATCTCAAGAAAAGGCAATAAACAAGCATGTCTAAAAAAATTTCAACTGCCTGGAAAAATATAAAAAAAGATCTGCTTACCGGCGCCATCGTGATGGTCCCGCTTTTCATCACGGTCTACATCCTGATCGCCCTGATCAAGTTTGTGGGCGGCAAGGCCGGCCTGGGACACGGGGTCCAGTCCGATATCCTGGGGATCATCATCGCCCTGGTCATGGTCTATGTGGTGGGCTACCTGACCCAGCTGACGGTCGGCAGCCGGATCATGAACTGGTTTTTCAAGGTTTTCATCCGGATTCCCATTGCCGGCAGTATCTATTCGGCCACCAAGCAGATCATGGAATCCATCATGATGGGCAAGAGCATGGCCTTCCAAAAGGCCGTGATTATTGAATATCCGTGCGAAGGCATCTACTCGGTGGCCTTCGTCACCAAGGAAAAACACGCAAGTCCTTTGATTAAGGGTGAACCCATGCTGCATCTCTTTGTGCCAACCACCCCCAATCCCACTTCCGGTTTTTTCCTGATCGTACCCGAAAAAAGCACTATCCCGCTGAACATGCCGGTGCAGGAAGCTTTCAAACTGATCATTTCCGGCGGAATAGTGTCAAATGAAGAAAAAACTTTCAATTCAGGAGGAGATAGTAATGAAAGAGCGTAATTTTATGTTTTCATCGGAGTCAGTGACCGCGGGGCATCCCGACAAGGTTGCCGACCACATCTCTGATGCCATTCTTGATGATATCCTTGCCCATGACAAAAACGCTCATGTTGCCTGCGAGACCATGGTAACCACCGGTCTTGTCATCGTGGCCGGCGAGATTACCACCAATCATCATGTGGATGTCCAGAAGATCGCCCGTAAAACCATCCAGGAAATCGGCTACACCCATGCCGACATGGGTTTCAGCTGGGACACCTGCGGCGTGCTGGTGTCGCTGGATGCCCAGTCCCCCGACATCGCCCAGGGCGTCAACGAAGGCCAGGGTGAATTTGTGGAACAGGGTGCCGGCGACCAGGGCATGATGTTCGGGTTTGCCTGCAATGAGACCGCAGACCTGATGCCCGCGCCGATCTACTATGCCCATAAGCTGACCAAGGCCCTGACCGATGCCCGCGAAGACGGCCGGCTGCCCTTCCTGAGACCCGACGGCAAGAGCCAGGTCAGTGTCCAGTATGAAAACGGCAAGCCCGTGCGCATCGATACCGTGGTGGTTTCTTCCCAGCACAGCCCCGAGGTGGATAACCAGACCCTCAGGGAAGGCATCATGAACGAGGTCATCAATAAGGTCCTGCCGGAAAACCTGCTGGACGACGACACCAAATATTACATCAACCCCACCGGCCGTTTTGTGCTGGGCGGACCGCATGCCGACTGCGGCGTTACCGGCCGCAAGATCATCGTGGACACCTATGGCGGCTATGCCAGCCACGGCGGCGGCGCCTTCAGCGGCAAGGACCCGTCCAAGGTTGACAGAAGCGCTGCCTACATGGCCCGCTACATCGCCAAAAACATTGTGGCGGCCGGGCTGGCCGACCAGTGCACCGTGCAGCTGGCCTACGCCATCGGCGTGGCCGAGCCGGTTTCGGTCATGGTTGACACCGACGGCACCGGCAAGGTCAGCGACGAAAGACTGGGCCAGCTGGTCCGTGAGGTCTTCCCGCTCAAACCCAAGGATCTGATTGGAAAACTTGACCTGCTGCGGCCCATCTTCAAAAAGACCGCCGGCTACGGTCATTTCGGCAGAAACGAACCCGAGTTCGCCTGGGAGAAAACCGACCTGGCGGCAACTCTCAAAGAAAAAGCAGGAGTCTGACAGATGTCAATAGAACTGAAGGATTACAGCGGACTGGATTATAAGATCGCCGACATGGGTCTGGCGGATTTTGGGCGCAAGGAACTCACTATTGCCGAACATGAGATGCCCGGCCTGATGGCCGTCCGCGAAAAATATGCTGCCGAACAGCCCCTCAAGGGCGCCCGCATCACCGGCAGCCTGCACATGACCATCCAGACCGCCGTGCTGATCGAGACCTTAAAATCCCTGGGCGCGGATGTCAGATGGGCCTCGTGCAACATCTTCTCCACCCAGGACCATGCCGCGGCCGCCATTGCCGAAGGCGGCACCCCGGTCTTTGCCTGGAAGGGCGAAAACCTCGAGGAATACTGGGAGTGCACCTTCCAGGCCCTCAACTTTGCCGAAGGCGGACCCCACCTCATTGTTGATGACGGCGGCGACGCCACCCTGGTGGTGCATCGCGGCTACTATGCCGAGGACAACCCCGCCATCCTGGATGAGGCCACCGACAACAAGGAGCTGCAGATCATCAACGCCCTGCTCAAACGTCAGATGGCCAAGGATCCGCAGTACTGGCACAAGATGGTCAAAAACATGAAGGGGGCCTCCGAGGAGACCACCACCGGTGTGCACCGCCTCTACCAGATGATGGAAAAAGGCGAACTGCTCTTCCCGGCCGTAAATGTCAACGACTCGGTCACCAAATCCAAGTTTGACAATCTCTACGGCTGCCGGGAATCTCTGGCCGACGGCATCAAGCGCGCCACCGATGTGATGGTGGCCGGCAAGGTTGTATGCGTCTGCGGCTACGGCGATGTCGGCAAGGGCTGTGCCCAGTCCATGCGCGGTTTCGGTG